>JANNUB010000182.1:0-12131 GCA_031394795.1 Ignavibacteriota bacterium
AAGTGCGTCAAATTTAACTAAGAACTCCCCCTAATTAAACTTACCAACAATGGATTTCAAGGACTTCGTCGCAGGCATCTACACGCAGCAGCATAAGCACAAAAGCTTTTCGCCTTCTCCCATTAACAACGAGTGGTGTCAGCTACGGTTCGGGCAGGTGATGTGGAGTCGGCAGGACTCAGGGCACTCATTGAGACAGAGCAGAAGCGCGAACCGGATTTCATCAGGCTTGCAAACGCACTCGCGGACCAATTGACTGTCATGCACGCGTTACCTATATTGGATGGAAAAGCATCCATATGGATGGAAAAGTATCCAATGAGAAAGAAGAGCAGATGATCTTTCACAAGGTATTCGATGAAGTATTCTCGACCTGGTCTCACATTGCGGTGCTCCGCGTGTTACAGGATGCAGCGCAGGGCCTGACCGGCCGGGAAATTGCCCGGTCGGCATCGATGAGCCATAGCTCCTGCCTCAACGCTCTTACCAAGCTTGAGGAACTCCACCTGTTGGCACGGCAGCGTGGCGGTCGCGACCATTTCTTTGCCCTGAACCGAAACCACATGCTCGTTTCCGAGGCAATCCTGCCTCTGCTGCAAGTTGAGCGGAAGTTCCTTGGACAGCTTGGAGAATATCTTAAGCGCCAACTCACACGGAAGGTAGTGAGTGTTATTCTGTTCGGCAGTGTTGCCCGAAAGGAAGAGACCATCCGAAGCGATCTGGACATTTGTGTATTGGTTCGTGCATCTTCAGAAAAAGAATCCATCCAGAATCTGGTACACGTTATGGCTCCAACTGTGCAGCAGAGATTTGGGGCACGTCTGTCTCCGATATTCTTCACGACTGCTGAATTCGCGAGAGGGATCAAATCGAAGAAATCGCCGATGATTGAAATCGCCAAAGAGGGGCATGTGATTGTGGGGAAATCGATCAACGAGGTGATACGTGGCTAGAGGAAGCGTCCGCAAGACGGTGGACAGGGCGAAGAGTGCAAACTACCTCGCTGTTGCGGAGAATTTCTATAAAGGTGCGGAGGTAGCAAAGGACTACGAGTACTGGAATGCGGCAGGCGTGCTGATCGTTCACGCCGCAATTGCTTATGCAGATGCGATTGCTATCAGGATTGGCGGTGTGAAGAGCCAAGGCGAGGATCACCAAAACGCGACCGCGCTATTGGAAGAATTCGTGGCCGCAAGTGAGCAGAAGAAACGAGCACTGAATCACCTTCGCACAATCATTGACCATAAGACTTCCGTCTCGTACAGTGGAAACATCTATGGCAAGTCCGATGTTGACCGACTCTGGAAGCATGTGGAACGATTTCGGGCTTGGTCACTGGAAGTGCTTCATCCGTAGCACCCACATCCATCAGCAGCAAAGAAAACATGATATCCATGTCTGTCCACAAACTGATGTTTACGCTGGTCCAAGAGACAAGCGGGGAGCGCAAAAGTAAAACCAGCTACGGCTCGGGCACCCGATGTGGAATGCGAAGATGCGACGATTGTTGAGGTGGTTCCTTTTTTCCATCACTGCAATTTTTCTGGCTTTGGCTGGTGCGGTAGTCCTTGCTATTGACGATCAGGCAACGGTCAATCGGGCAGTTGAATTCACGCCCGAGAACGTTGCACGCGCGAAGCGTATTCTCGACATGAATGATCCGCGCAAGTTGAAACCGGGTGAGGGTCGCCGGATCTCGTTGAGCGAGGAGGATTTCGACCTGATGGTCAATTATCTCGCGAACCGCTACGGACATGGCGGAGCGCGCATCTTGTTGAAACGCGGCGCAGTGTTTATTACCACGAGTGTACTACTGCCGAATACAACTCTTAGGCGTTTTCTCAACGTCGATGCGGCGTTGATAGCGACCGACGGGCTGCCGCGCTTCGAGCATTTACGTATCGGTCGCCTGCCGGTGCCCGCATGGCTTGCGGACTGGGTGCTCGTGCGTGCCGTTGCAAGATTACAAGAGGACGAAGACTACGCCTTCGCCACCAACGTGATCAAGAACGTGAGCTTTGCTGATGGCAGGATTGGAGTTGTCTACGAATGGCAGTCTGATCTGCCGGATAAGGTGCGTACAGACCTGTTGTCGCGCGCGAGTCAAGAACGGCTGCGTGTTTACCAGGAATGCTTGGCGGAAGCGAGCGGCTCGCTGCCGGCCAAGAATGTTTCGCTTACCGAGTTGATGGTTCCTCTGTTCAGACTCGTGCAAGAGCGTTCGGGTGGAGGCGATCCGATCGCGGAGAACCGCGCGGCGATCTTTGTGCTCACTCTTTACGTCAACGGTACGGATATGGCAACACTTCTACCCGCTGCAAAGGACTGGCAAAGTCCCACTGCGCACCACGTGACGCTGAATGGCCGTGACGATTTCCCCAAGCACTTCATGGTTTCCGCAGCGCTTGCAGCAGGTGCGGGAGGCCCTTTGTCCGACGCGGTGGGGCTTTACAAGGAAGTCGAAGATTCGCGCAGCGACGATTCGCGTAGCGGGAGCGGTTTTTCGTTTAACGATATCGCAGCCGATCGCGCTGGCACTCGCTTCGGCGAACTCGCTGCCGCAAGCCCTATCTCCGCAAGAAACCTGCAGCAACAATTAAGCGCTGCTGTGGGTGAGCGTGCCCTGATGCCCGCGACAGACGACCTCCCGGAATTCATGTCCGAGGCGGAATTCAAACGCCGATTCGGTGGGGTCAGTGCACCGGCATTCAACAGTATGATGGCTGAGATCGAGCGCCGCATCGCAGCGCTTCCGCTTTATCGCTGACACGGCAACTGTCCATGCTGAACATGAAATAGATTGTCGTGATGGTGGAAGCGGAATGACCTCAAATCCGACATAGAAGTCTCGCGCAAAGCCGCCAAGACGCAAAGGAAAAAGAAAAACCGGAGGAAACTGATTCCCGAAATGCTGAAGAGTTTTCACCGACAAGGTGAATTTTCTTTTCTCAACTTTCTCAAAACAAACTTGGCGGCTTTGCGACTTTGTGTGAGGCTAAATCGGGTTTCAGGAAGGAGAGGATGCTTGACCATCTCACGGAAAATTACGTTCATTAGGTTGTCCATAATATTCCCTCACGAATGGAGAGAACGATGGAAGCTAAAGTAACTCGCAGACGTTTCGTTGGAACGGTACTCGGCGCCGCGGCAGCAGTCGGGGTTGCTGCAAAGGTAAGCCCGCTCGGAGTTTTTGCAGGATTACCTGATGACAAAGGCACAATGCCGACACGCCCGCTTGGTAAAACAGGACACGATGTGCGCATCTTCAGTCTTGGCGGACAGGCGACGCTTGAGCAATCAGGGAACGAAGAGTCCGAAGCGATCATCAATCGTGCGATCGATCTTGGCGTCAACTACATTGATACAGCCGCCGCGTACGGAAGGGGACAGAGCGAGACGTACATTGGCAGGGTGATGAAGTCGCGACGCAACGAAGTGTTTCTCGCGACGAAAACGAACCGACGATCGTACGACGACTCGATGAAGTTGCTGGAACAATCGCTCAAGAATCTGCAGACCGATCACCTCGACCTCTGGCAACTGCACAACGTCAGAACGCAGGAAGACTTAGATAAAATTTTTGCAACAGACGGCGCAATCAAAGCGCTCGAAAAAGCACGCGATGAAAAGACCGTTCGCTTTCTCGGCATCACGGGACACTTCGATCCATTCATTCTTCGCAAAGCGATTCAACAATATCCATTCGACACAATTCTGATGGCGTTGAATGCAGCAGACAAACACAACAAGTCGTTCATTAATAACCTTCTTCCCGTCGCAGTCGAGAAGAAGATGGGGATCATCGGAATGAAGATCCCTGCTCGCGGACGAATCTTCCGTGAAGGTGGAATTACGACAATGAAGCCTGCCATGCGGTATGTGCTGACCCTGCCTGTCAGCACGATCATTGTTGGAATCTCAACTGTGAAGGAGTTGGAGGAGAACATTCGCATTGCGCAAGAGTTCGCGCCGATGACGTCGGAAGAAATGAAAGAGACGGAAGAGCTGACGAAGCCCTACTTTGCAGATGCAAGCTGGTTCAAGAGTTCGTGGTGATCGGAGCCGTGGAAGCGAATGAAATGGGAAATAGAAGCGCGCCTGCCTGCCAAAGGCAGGATGACGCGGATTGGGCGGATGAACAGAGGTTAGAAATTCAAAGCGAATAAAGAAGAGAATCTCATGTGCCGCAACATCAAAACCCTTTTCAACTTCGAGCCGCCGGCTACGCAGGAGGAAATTGCTGCTGCATCGCTTCAGTTCGTGCGAAAGCTGAGCGGATTCAATAAACCATCGCAAGTCAACGCGGCGGCGTTTGAGAGAGCCGTGAAGGAAGTTTCGCGGGTTGCAGAGAAGCTGCTGGTATCCCTCGTGACGCAAGCGTCGCCTCGCAATCGAGAAGTCGAGGCAGCAAAGGCGCAGGCGCGTGTAGCCGAGCGGTTTGGTTGACCCGGCGTTGTGCATAGAACGAGCGTACCATGAAATCATTCTGGTTATCTGTGCTTCTCCTGTTCCTTACTCCGCGCTGTTACGCCGTTGATTGGGAGCGTGTCCACACTCTCACGGTCGAGGGGATTCACAGCCTCTACAATCTCGAAATTGATGAGGCGATACAGGCGTTCGACTCAGTACGCCGCATGGCGCCAGCCGACCCGCGTGGTCCTTTCTTTCAGAGCATTGTTCATTTCTCTCTCTACGGCTTGAACCGAGAAGAGAAAGAGCTTAACGCGTTCTTGAACGAGTCGGAGAGCGTCATCGAGGTTTGCGAGCGGCTGTTGGAAAAGAATGAGAACGACGCGACAACGAAGTTCTACCTCGGCGGCATCTATGGTTATCGAGGTCTTGCGCATCACACGAGCGGGTCATTTCTCAAGGCGGCGCAGGATGGACGGAAAGGATATTTGTTCCTCGAAGAAGCAATCAGAATAAACCCAAACATGTATGACGCGCACATGGGGTTCGGGCTGTTTCGCTATCTTCTCGCAAAACTTCCCAAGTCTATGCGCTGGATTCTGAGCGCATTAGGATTCAGCGGCGACCTCGAAGGGGGATTACGATCGCTGCGACTGGCGGCGGAGAAAGGAACTTATACACGAACGGAAGCGAAACTTTTTCTCGCGCAGTTTATGTTTGCCGAAGGGAAGCGCGACACAGCCGTTCAACTGCTCAACGACTTGCGCCGTGAGTTTCCGGAGAACACGTTGTTTCTGGTTCTCTACTCGTTCTGGCAGCATCGCCTCGATAATCTCGACGAGGCAATGACTGCTGCGCGAGCGGCGATAACGCTCAACAATCGCAAGAAAGTTCGTTACGGCGAAGAGCTTGCGTACAGTACGCTCGGCAGCATTTATTTTACGAGGAACGATTTCGAGAACGCCGCAACGAATTATCGTCTCTACATGAAAATGACGCGCAACGATGAGCGGACTCCCAATCGGACTTTCTATCGAGCCGCTTTGGCGATGGAGATTGTAGGAGATAGGTCAGGCGCAGTCGCATTGTATCGCAAGATACGGGAGGTGGACAATCCTGACAGGTTTTGGGATGCGCGTCAATATCGTCGTTCAAAGGAACTGATCACCCGCCCATTGACAGAATCGGAAATCCTAATCACTCAAGCGGAGAATGAATTCTCGCTCAATCGTTACGTGCAGTCGAGCAACTTGTACGACGAGGCGTTCAGGAAAACGAGTAGCGTCGAGGTCCAGGCACGGGCGCTTTACGGACTCCAGCAAGCTCAGTACGAAGGGAATCGCTTTGCCGAGTCTTTGGAGAGTGGCAACAGGTTGGCGGCATTGATGCCATCAAACGAGTTGTGGACTGTTCCGCATGGTTGGTATCGGCTTGGTTTGACGTATGAGCAATTAGGAAAAGTCGCCGATGCGCGCATGGCGTTTGAGCAAGTCAAGAACTACGATGAGTACGAAATGCAGGAGCGGCTGGAGGAGCGAACTGCTGAGGGATTAGAAAGGCTGGCAGCAAAGTGATTCTCTCGACGCGCCTGTTTCGCCTCAATCGTTCTCAATCAAACCAATGGTAGACGAAACAAGCATGGCGAACGTTTTCTTCACGCGGTTTCCCACCTCCGTCACCTCTCCATGGCTGAGTTTCGTTGAAGAAATTCCTGTTCCAAGATTCGTAACGCAGGAGATGCCGAGAATCTCCATCCCGAACGAAGCGGCGAGTGATGTTTCAAACACGGTGGACATCCCCACTGCGTCGCCTCCCATGCGGTAGAACATTTCAACTTCCGAAGCGGTCTCGTAACTCGGTCCTTTCAAACCGACGTAAACTCCTTTGCGAACAGTTATGGCATTGGCTCGGGCAGCTTCCTCAGCCTTGGCAATCAGTTGTGGCGAATAGACTGGGGCAGGGTTCTTGGTCGAGAACCCGGGGAGTCTCTGCAGCGTCATATTTAATTGATCGGTTATGATCATCAAATCGCCCGGCAGGAAAGTTCTGTTCAACCCGCCTGCCGCATTCGTGATGATGAGGTTCTTGATGCCGAGCTTCTGCGCAACATGAATCGGATAGAGTACAGCATCGAGACTATTCGATTCATAGAAGTGAAGTCGTCCCTGAAACGCGAGAATGGGTTTGTTGTTCAGCGTTGCAAAGGCGAGACATCCTTTGTGTCCTTCGACGGCTGAAACGGGATAGTGAGGAATATCGGAAGTTGAGATTGCGGTTCGGTTCGGAAGGTTATCCGCAAAGTCGCCGAGACCGGAGCCGAGTATTACAGCAATTCGCGGAGCAAGCCCCATTGGAGCAAGCCCCAGTGGGGCAAGCCCCATTGGGGCAAGCCGGCAATGCTCCCGAATATACTCCACCGATTCTCTGACGTGCAACTCGTTCATGAGCCGAAGAACATGCCTGCGATTGTCGCGGTCATGAGGTTAGCCAACATACCGCCGAGCACCGCGCGCAAACCAAGTGACGCCAGATCTTTTCGCCGCTCTGGCGCAAGTGGACTGATTCCTCCAATCTGAATTGCGATAGACGAGAAGTTTGCAAAACCGCAGAGGGCAAATGTTGCCATCATAATCGCTTTGTCGGAAACCATCTTACCACTTGCAATCATTGAGGATAAGTCGAGGTAGCCAACGAATTCATTCAGTACAATCTTCGTCCCAATGAGCGAACCAAACTGAAGCGCCTCACTCCAAGGAACGCCGATTGCTACAGCGAGGAATTGAAGAACGATGCCGAAGAGAAGTTGAAGCGAGAGAGGTTGATTGTAGTGAGTCATCAACGTTGAATTCAAACCAGTCATGTCGCCGACGCTGTTGAGTAACGAGTTCAGCAGCGCTATAATCGCAATGAACGCAAGGAGCATCGCCCCGACATTGAGTGCGAGATGGAGACCGTCGCCTGCTCCCGCCGCCGCCGCTTCGATAACGTTGGATGCATTCTTCTCAACTTTAGTTTTCACCGTCCCCTTCGTTTCAGATTCTTCGGTTTCAGGATAAATGATTTTTGCAATCGCAAGTCCTGCGGGCGCCGCCATGAGACTTGCGCCAAGAAGTTGCGCGGCGAATTTCACTTGCCCTGCCGTAAGTTCCAATCCGTGGGCTTGTGCGTATGAGTAGCCGAGCATTTGCACATACGCCGCCATGACGCCGCCAGCAATCGTACACATCCCGCCAATCATGATTGCAAGAAGTTCGGACTGCGTCATCCCTTTGAGGAATGGTTTTATCATCAAGGGCGCTTCTGTTTGTCCGACGAAGATGTTTGCCGTGTTCGAGAGAGATTCAGAGCCGCTCGTTCCCATCACGCGCGCCATCACCCAAGCCATCGCTTGAACAATCTTCTGCATAACCCCAAGATAATAAAGGACAGACATGAGTGAAGCGAAGAAAATTATCGTAGGTAAAACCTGGAATGCGAAGAAGAAGCCGAGCGTGCCATCAGTGCCAGGACCTTTTGCGAGATTGCCAAATACGAATTCCGCTCCTTTAGTCGTGAAGCCGAGAATCGTCACGAAGCCGACGCTGATTTTTTCAAAGAGCCATTTGGGCCAACCGAGTGGAGAGAAATAGTGCGAAAGTTCATCCCCTTTCAACATGAAGATGGCAAAGATGATTTGGAGAACGAACCCGGAGAGTACAAGCCGCCAGTTGATTCGCTTCTTATTGTTCGATGCGATGTAGGCGATGCCGATGAGCACAAATAGTCCAAACAGACCGTTGAGGGTAGATATGAGGGTCACGAAAAACCTCTACAGAGTGAGTGAAGGAACAATTGTGAAAATTCCAAATCTCAAGTTCCTCCGAAGGAGTCCTTCGGATAAGTTCCAAAGAAATCGCAAAAAACAAATTTCAAATGGGACAAAACTAATCGTAAACTTGAACAGTTCAATGTGGAATGACTATTCCGATTTGGAATTTGATGCTTGAAAATTCTTTGGAGCTTGGACATTGAATATTGGAGCTTACCCCCGTGGCGGAACGAAGCACTTGCGGCATCGTGCTTCGTAAGAATCCGTTGCTCCGACTAAGACACGTTCGCTTGATTCAGTCGTTCGCTGAGTCCTGTCGGCTGGATTCCCGCAGACGACGCAGATGGCAAGGGTCTTGGTTATGTACTCAGCGATTGCAAGTAACTGAGGCATTGGCTCAAACGGAACGCCGCGGTAGTCCTGATCGAGACCCGCGATGATCACCCGCTTACCGTCATTCGCAAGTCGCTCGGCAACTGCGATGATTCCAATATCAAAAAACTGACCTTCGTCAATACCGATAACTTGTGCATCTTGAGCGAGTTGTTCGACTTCTTTTGATGTTTGCACCACATATGATTTGAGCTTGGCTTCGCTGTGTGAAACGATGTGGTCAGGACTGAAGCGAGCATCTATTTTGGGTTTGAAGACCGCGACTTTTTGTTTGGCGATTTCGGCGCGACGAAGTCGCCGGATCAATTCTTCCGTTTTTCCGCTGAACATGCAGCCGACGACGACTTCAATCCATCCTGTGCCTTTGGGAGAGTCGTGAAGCGTGGGAGCACTCATTTCTTTTTCTTCTTCAAGAGATTTTTGGAACCGAAGGGGAATGGGAGGAGCTGACTCATCTTCACCACCCTCATCTCGCCATTCGGTTTGCTCATGATGAAATCAATGTCGCCCGCCAAATCCATGAGAACTTGTCGGCACGCGCCGCAAGGCTCGGTGAATGCGTTCTCGTCGGTCGCAATCGCGATTGCTTTGAACTTCTTGTAACCATCCGACACCGCTTTGAAGATCGCAGTCCGTTCGGCGCAAATCGTTAGCCCGTAGGAGCTGTTTTCAATATTACAACCCTTGATGACTTTGCCTGAGCGAGTGAGAAGCGCAGCGCCAACCCTGAATCGTGAATACGGTGAGTAGGAATTTGTCTTTGCCGATTGCGCGTGCTTGACGAGCGTGGTGTAGTTCATTCGGTTGATGAGTTGGTTGAAAAAATATATCGAATGCGTCAGAGAGATGCAATGTGAATACTATGCCGGATTTCCGATTTCAGGATGAACTGCGAGCGGCGTGCTGACGTCTTCTCAGAATATCCGTGCGAATGCCTTCGATGGGTTCCCCTCGATCGTAGATTTCAAACTCCGGCTGAAGCCTAAGGATGGTTCGGTCGTCCCAATCCGAAACCGCATCCAGAACAATCCAACTGACGTGTGGTGGAATGTCCGCACCGTGAAGAGCTTCGAATCCTTTTCCCTCGCCAGCACGACTGAGGCTGTCAATTCTCAACAAGAAATTGTCTCGTGGAAGAACGTACCCGGTTCTGAACGACAATGGATTGAAACCGCCAGTGAGGAGGAGATAATTGGATTGGAACGTGAAATTCATCCCTTTTGGTATGAGGAGAATGAACGAAGAGGTTCCGAGATCATCATTCATGCTGAGCACAGGCGTTCCGGGCGGAATGCTTCCGCGAATAAACTCGAAGCGGCGTTCCAAAGACATGCTTGCAGAAGAATAGTCTTGAACTCTGACTGCTGTCACGACAATGAGTAACACGGCAAGGCATCGCCCGAATAGCTTCGATAGAGATCCGGAGACAGAGAAGAAACCTACAAGAAGAAGCAAACCGACAAAGGCAAGCCGCTGTGTCGGCTCACCAAATCCGGCGACATATTTCGGCGCGACCAGCGCCGAGAGAAGCACAAATATTGCCAATGAGGAAGTTCGTCGGGTGCGCGCATGCTTGATTGAATTGAAGGCAAGTATTCCCACAAAAGCGAACATGAGAAGGTTTGCCATCGTTTGGCCAACGGAGAAACTATACGGAGGAAATGGGTAACCCCCAATGAACGACTTCGCCAATGTGCTCAGACGATATCGTGCGTCGAAGCCCCATGCAAACTGCTCGACCATCTGAGCGGCAGGTTTGGTGAACATGTACGCAACACTCATTGCAAGAAGAACAAATACCTGAATGAGAAGCTGCGTGAGAAAGCGTCGGTCAATATTCGTTTTTGTAAGGCGAAGCAGAACATAGATGAAGTAGAGAAAGGCGCATAAGCCGTGCGTAAGAAAAAGGACAATTGTGGCACTGGTAGTCAATAACAGAGTCCTCATCTTCATACCGGTGCTCAATGCCGGATGTTCGAGGAGCGCAAGTAACAGGCAGACGCCAATGAGGAATGCAATGTTTCCATTGACGAACGAGATGTTAAACAAAAGAAGTATTCCGATCTCCCAAGGCGCAGAATCATTTCCAAGTCTTCGAAAATATGAACGGAGGGCGAGCGGAAACCAGATGATGTAGATGGACAGGACAATCTTCCCGGCAATTTCAATCGGAATGATTGCGGCGAGCATGGCAGTGGGGAGGACGAAACCTCCATTGGGAATTGCTGAAGGAACGAGCGTGTACCACTTCGAGTAGTCATGACTCTGGCCGAAGTAATGGGCAATGACGTTCGCTTGCAGGAGCCACTCGGGATAGTCCATGGCAGGAACGAAGCGATACACCCAAATCAACGCGAGATGAGTTGTCCACGCGAGGATGGTGATGATCAGCGGAGATCGGTTGTTGAATGTGTCAGCGCGTTGCAGCATCATCGTGTCTATCGCTTCGCAAGATAACGAGCCAGAGAATTACAGCGGCGTACAGGCGCGGAAAACATAATAGCTTCCCAAAGCCGGACAATGCTCCGATCGTCGGAGTTGGATACCATCCCAACAGCGCCACACAAAGCGCAGCCGTGAATGCCCAGCTTGCCTTCTTCGCATGCCATCTCGAGAGAATCAGAAATGTCGGAGGAATCAAGAGAGCATAATGATGATCGGCTGCGAGGGGGGTGAAGATCACCGATAATGTCAAAAGCGTCATGAACCGTCGTTGAGACAACCGTGGTTGAGACAACCGTGGTTGAGGCGATGTGCTGCGGAGAGAGAAGGAGAGTGCAACGGCGAGTGTGCCGAGAGCAAGCGCCTCGGCGAGCCATGGAAGATGCGCAACGGGACCTCGGTTCCATTGACTGTGAAACGTGAGAAGTCCGCCATAGAACGCCGGGACATTTGGCAATCCCGTGATGGCAAAATCGTGGCTGTCAAATGCCATGCGCAGCGTCGTGAAGTGCGCCGAATATGTCTCGATGCCGAAGAACATGATGCCCGCTGCGAAACCAATCACGAGGAAAAGAAACGTCGCGGCAAGCTCCTTCCATTTGCGCTCGACGATAAACAGCAGCAAGAACATCCAACCGAAATATTTCAGCAGGAGTAATGTTGCAAGTGAAAAGCCTGTAAGGAAAGGCTTCTCGTTCGTGTAGCTTTGGATGAGAATGAGCACCAGCACGAGCATGAAAATGTAGATTTGTCCCCGTTGCAGGTTCCGGAGAAATGGAATTGTACATCCGACAAGCGCCGCAAGCAATGGCGCGTGAAACGAAGTAAGCGAGACATTGAAGAGGCTCCTCATCAATTGAAACGCGAGGAGAAGAAGGATGATGTTCGCGACATTCCAGACAGTCTTTGCGGTCGTTGGCTCCAGCCATGAAACGGGGAGCATGAAAGCCGCGATCGGCGGCGGATTGACGTACATAACAATTGTTGAATCCGGAATGCCGAAGCGATGCATTGCCCCAATGAACCAGGGGTCGTCGTACATGCGCGAAATGGAATCTGTCGTCGCGAAGAGTTTCGC
>JANNUB010000188.1:0-1556 GCA_031394795.1 Ignavibacteriota bacterium
CCCCGTGCAACGTGCGAAGCGCCCAGTCGCGGCGGTGGCTGCTATTGGCCATCCAGGCCCGCACCACATCCGCATCGGTTCCATGCGCGTCGGCCAGCCGGCACACGGTGGCAAGATCGCGCTCCAGATTTCCCCCGGCCAGTCCAAGGCCCGGTCCGAGATAGGCATGCGGGCCGATGCGCTTGTCGAGCTTCAGGGCCGGCGCAATTTCAGACCAGTCGGCGCCGATCCGCTCGCTGAGTTCGGCCATCGTATTGGCGACAGTTACCGATGCGACGAGACAGCAGTTGATCGAGATTTTGGCCAGCTCGGCGCTCTCGTACCGCATGGGCAGGATCGGACAGCCGAACGCTGACAGGAACACATGGAAGGCTTGCGGCAGAGGCCGGTCCGGTTCGGCGCAACCGACAATGAAGCGCTCGGGATGCATGGCACGCTCCACCGCCCACCCGAAGATCAGCGTCTCGACCTGATAATAAAGTCGCTCTTTCGGCAGAGCAAGGCTACGTGTGAAGCCCGGCGGCACCTGGCAGAGTATGACCAGGATTGCGTCCCGCCCCAGCCCAGCCGTCACGCCATCAATCAGTGCCTGGATGCCCGACAGGTCGCTCTGCCCTTGATCATCGGTCGGCACGTCAGCGGCAATATAGACAATGGTGCACCGATTGAGTTCGGTGCTTCGATCGGTGAAAGTCAACCGGTCACAATATTTTTTCAGCGTCTCAGGAAGATTCGGTTCCACGACCGGAAGCTCTCCCTGTTGTAGGCACGCAATGAGCGCCGCATCAGTATCGAAGCCTACCGTGTCAAACCCCTTGGCTGCCGACGCTGCGGCGGAGTTCAGGCCAAGATGAGTCATGCCGACAAATCCGATGACCGGCTTCATGTGGGTTCAACCTTTCGCAAAGCCTCTTCTCCCAGCCGGCGTAACAGACGGTTAAGCCAGAGATCATTGGAAAGGTCCTGGATAGCTTCGCTCTGGCAGAGATTCTTGAAGTGCTCATATTCCCGTTCCCAGGTCGGATCGTCCTGAACCAGCGTCACCGTCTCTTCGGGCGGACGACCACTGGGCAGGGTGCGTGTGCGTTTGGTAAACGTGGTCGGTCCCCATTTACATAGCGACCGAATGTGCGCCGTCCCCTTCTCGGCCAAGACGTCACAAGTGAAGTGGTTTCGCCAACTCAGCAGTGTCATCTCCAATTCCAGTTTCGGGCTTGTGCTCTGTGAGCTAATGACCACATGATCGGGAGACCGGTTTTCAAAACAATTGACAGCGACAACCTCGAACAGCTCTCCCAGTTCACCAAACCAGAACTTGGTTGTATCCAGGAGGTGAGACCCTAAATCAGGGAGCACACCGGCCCCCTGATCACGCCATTGGGATTCCCGAACAAGCCTGGCCGTTCCGTTCCCATAGAACATGCGACAGTGATAAATCCGCCCCAATTCACCGGATGCGATGAGGTTCCGCATGCGGACGTAATGTGGCTCGAATCTGTGATTGTACGCGGTGTAGCAGACCACCCTCTTGGAACGAGCCAGACGATCTAGTGTCA
>JANNUB010000190.1:0-9008 GCA_031394795.1 Ignavibacteriota bacterium
CAGCGGATCGAAGCGGCGGTGTTGGATTCGCTGTACCCGCCGGATGAACTGATCAAGCCGGTGTCCAAGGTACAGGCGCAGTTGGCCGACCGTATCGGCGCCGATTGCGCGCGCGACGCGCAATGCGTCGCCCGCTTTTTATTTGAATCACTCTCCTTTTTTATATAAACTGGCTCAGTCTTTCTGTCGCCCGTCTCTTTGTTGTCATCATTTATAGAGAGGAAACTGCCATGAAAACGTTTCTCCGGTTCATCTTTTGTGGGATATGCCCATTCCTTTTTCTTACTGAGAGCCTCGCGGTCGGAGTTGTTGGGGTCTCGCCGACTTCTCACTCTCTCTCCGCAAGTCGCAGCGCGCAAATCACCATCACATTCGATTCCGCGATGGCTCCGGCGACGATCAATGCGTCAAACATTTCCATGTTCGGGCATTGGTCGGGCGTTGCGCTTGGGACATTTCAATTGGAAGCGGGGAACACGCGTGTCCGGTTCACGCCCACGACGCTTTTCAATGCGGGCGAGTGGGTGCAGGTGACGGTTTCAAAAAATGTGCGGACACAATCGGGACAGACTCTCTCGCAGGGATACTCATGGAATTTCTGGACCAGGCCAGCCGTCGGTAACATCGTGCTCACAGAAACCCAACGCATTCCTGTTCGACGAACAGGCGAGGGGCACATTCAAACATACGGCGCTCACGGCGGCGATTTGAACCACGACGGCTTCTCCGATTTTTTTGTGCCGAATGAAATCTCCAACGACTGCCGTGTGTTCATCAATGACGGAACGGGCAGCTACGCAAACTTCACCGTTCATCCGATTCCGAACGGCTCGCGTCCGAGCACGAACGAGAGCGCGGACTTCAACTCGGACGGCAATCTCGACCTCGCCGTCGGCAACTCGACGAGCGACAGCGTGACGGTGTTTCTGGGCAACGGCGCGGGAGGATTTCTTTCCATCAGGAATTATCGTGCCGCAGGCGGTATTCGCGGGCTTGCTGTCGCCGACTTGGACGGTGACGGCGACGCGGACATCGTGACTGCGAATCGCTCGGGCAACAACATTGCGCTCCTGCTCAACAACGGCAACGGCACTTTCGCTCCGCGCACAACGATGGATGCGAACGGATCAGGCGAAACCGCTTGCGCCACGGCGGACGCAAACGGCGACGGCATTCTCGATCTGTTTGTCGGTTCGTTTACGAGCAGCGAGATGAGTTTACTTCTTGGGAATGGCACAGGCAGCTTTACCTTCTCGAGTAAAGTTGCCGCGGGAGGAAACCAGCCATGGATGATTGCGGTCGGCGATGTGAACGGCGACGGGCGCGTGGATGTTGTGAGCGCGAATTCGGGCTCGGCGAATGTCGGCGTGATTTTCGGAAACGGCGCGGGCGGACTTTCCGCTGCGACGACGTACGCGAGCGGAAGTTTTCCGATTGCGATTGACCTCGGCGACATTGACGGCGACGGCGATCTCGATCTCATGTCGAGCAATTTCTCCGGACGCAGTTGGACATATTGGGAGAATAACGGAGCGGGGATTTTCGGAAACAGAAGAACGCTGAACGCGTCGCTCGCGGGTTCCTGTGCGACGTTTCACGACCGCGACAACGATGGCGATCTCGATATGACGGGCATTGACGAAGAAGCGGATTTGATTTTTCTTTTCAGAAATAGCGGCGCAACGTCGGTGAAGTTGGAAGCAGAACCGAGAGAGTTCATCCTGCAGCAGAACTATCCGAACCCGTTTAACCCGACGACGAATTTGTCATTTGTCATTGGTCATTCGTCATTCGTGTCATTGAAAGTGTTTGATGTGCTTGGAAAAGAAGTCGCGACGTTGGTGAACGAAGTTAAGTCGGCGGGAACATACGAGGTGAAATTCAACGGAAGAAATTTGCCTTCCGGCATCTATTCCTATCGCCTGACCGCTCAACGAGTCGAGTCTTCGACCGGCGGGTTCAGTGAGACGAAGCGGATGGTGCTGATTCGGTGAGAACTGTAGTGCGTAAAATCGACATAAGCAACACAGTGTCGTGATTTGTACCGTAATGGAATGATAGACGACACTGGAGTGTCGTAGTAGGTTATGTGCAATTGCCCGTCCTCTATTTGCGAAGATACTTGCATATGAGCACATCACGACGTCAATTACGATTCCTAATTCTGGTGTCCAGTTTTATTCTAAGTTCTCAGGCATATGCACAATGGCTGAGCATTGGCAAGCGCCTATCATCGATTTCTTCGAGTGTCAACATTGGACTGCCGCCATTCACGCAGAACGGAAACATCTGTTCAGATGGATCAGGAGGTGCGGTGATCATATGGAATAACAACACGCCGCCACAGGTTCGCATGCAGCACCTCAATCGTCTTGGCCAAGAACTTTGGGATGCAGGTGGACTGATCTTATCAGAAAGCTCAGGCGGGGTTTTCGGCGAACAAGTTGTTGCGACGAGCGATGGTAACTTCGTTGCGATCTGGGTTGTCGGGGATGTGAATGGCAACCTCTATGCTCAGAAACTTACGCCTGGCGGGGAAAATCTCTGGGGTGACTCTGCGGTTGCCGTCTGCAGCGTTCCGCTTTCCCAGTACTGGCCGCAGGTTGCCGCCACGAACAACGGTGGTGTCGTTATTGTTTGGGAGGATTTCCGCTCCGGTGTTCAGAGCGATATTTATGCCCAAAGGATCAGATCAGACGGTGAAAAACTCTGGCAGCATGATGGTGTACCAGTTACAACGGCACCCTTTTTCCAAAACTTCCCAAAGATCACGCACGTGAAAAATGACCGTACGGTGATTTTTTGGGAGGACGGTCGAAACGGATATTATGAAATATGGGGAAACATGCTCGATTCCACAGGTCAGAAGTTATGGGGTGCAAACGATCGCTCGATCTTTGCACGATACGGCAATGCGAGCTATCCGAAGTTGATAACAGACGAGCATGGAAGCAGTTTTGTCACCTGGCGACACAACGCCAGGGGCCAGTACGACGTGTACGCACAAAGGCTTGATACTTCCGGCAGTTCTTTATGGGGAAGCGCAGTTTCTCCAGTTGACACGCTGATCAACACCTATGATCCGTTCATTACTTCGGATGGTAATAGCGGTATCTACGTGGGTTGGACACGCACTCGCCCGACTCTGCCTTGGGTATGCGTGCAACGAATACGACCGAACGGCACTCTTGCATTTGCAGATTCCGGGCTTCACGTCAGCGCAACAACAGATGGACAGTCGTGGCCTGTTCTAGTTGGAGATGGAAGTGGAGGCTGCATCATTGCATGGAACGACCATCGGTTCCCATTCGATGATGTCCGTTGTCAGAGGATAGATAGCACTGGGACACTCTTATGGCAATCGGATGGTGTGCCAATAGCAGTGGGAAATGACAATCAACGCTATCCCCAATTGACACTCACGGATTCGGGAAACTGTATCGTGATATGGACTGACCGAAGAGATGGTACAACTTACCACCTGTATGCTTCAATGATCCGTCCAAACGGCGATATTGTCACTGGGATTGACGACGCTGAGCCTGTGGTCCCAACAACATTTTTCTTAGCTCAAAACTTTCCAAATCCTTTTAACCCTGCGACGACTATTTCATTCTATCTTCCGCACAAGTCGTTTGTGTTGCTGAAAGTGTTTGACATTCTTGGCAGAGAGGTGACCACTTTGGTTTCAGAAAAGTTGTCAAGTGGGAAACATTCACGGATGTGGACTGCGACTGATGCCTCAAGTGGAGTCTATCTATATCGCTTAGAGGCGGGTCCCTTCACGGAGACAAGGAAGCTTATGTTAATCCGGTGACGGGCAACTGCACATAACAACGAAAAAGCACGACGTTCGTTCATTGGTAAGTCAACGCACATCCTTACGTTCAGCTTTGAATATAGAACTCGCTCCACGCCTCACTCAATACATAAAAAGCGAAGAGTTCGGCGTGGCGTAGTTTTCGGAGACGTTATCCGCCATTAGGGTTTCATTCAGCACAAGGAGATAGAATGTGAACACAAAAACAATCGTCATATTAGGTGGAGGGGTTGGCGGACTTGTTGTTGCCAACGAACTTCGGCACAAGTTGCCGCACGAGCATAGGGTTGTTCTCGTCGAGAAGAATCCTGAGCACGCCTTTGCCCCTTCTTTTCTTTGGTTGATGACGGGCGACCGTCAACCGAACAGGATTACCAAACCCGTTCTTTCCCTGGTTCGTCCGGGCGTCGAAGTCATCCAAGCGGAAGTAAAAAACATCAACATTGTTAATCGCTCGGTCATCACTACGCAACGTTCGCTCACCTACGACTACTTAGTGGTCGCTTTGGGGGCGGAACTCGCACCCGAAATTATTCCCGGGCTTGCTCGGGTTGCTCATTCGTTCTACACGTTCGAGGAAACGAAGAGACTTCATCAAGCACTCAGTGAATTCAATGGCGGCAAGGTCGCTATGGTCGTCTGCTCTCTTCCCTACAAATGTCCGGGCGCTCCACACGAAGGTGCAATGCTCATTGCCGATTACTTCCGACGACGTGGACTGCGAGACAAAGTGAATATCCACCTCTATACCCCTGAGCCTCAGCCAATGCCGGTTGCCGGTCCACAACTTGGCGAGGCAGTCAAGCAAATGTTGGCATCCAAAGGTATCTCATTCCATCCGCTGCATAAACTTTCCTCGGTGAATTCACAAGAGCACCAGCTTCTCTTTGATGGAAAGGAGCCAATCACCTACGATATGCTCATCGCCATCCCGCCGCACCGCGCTTCTTCTCTTGTTCGGGAGGCGAACCTTGCAAACGAGGCTGGATGGATTCCTGTCGACCGTTCCACTCTTAAGACCAAATTCGAGAACGTCTATGCAATTGGCGACATTTCATCCATCAGTATCCCCGGACGTTGGAAGCCCGACGTGCCGATGATGTTGCCCAAGGCTGGAGTCTTTGCGCACGTTCAGGCTGAGATTGTTGCTGAGAGAATTTCCGACGAGATATGCGGTCGCACGCCCGCTGCCGAGTTTTGCGGAACAGGGTATTGTATGCTTGAAGCGGGCGAGGGGCTTGCCGGATTTGCATTCGGCGATTTCTTTGCCCAGCCATTCCCACAACTTGAACTCCGCAGCATCGGACGGGCTTGGCATCTCGGTAAGGTTCTGTTTGAGCAGTGGTGGCTCTCTCCATTTGGAATACGAAAATCTATCTTTCACACGACACTCAGACTCGGTGCTAAGATTTTGAAGATACCTGTGAGTGTGTAATCATCAGAACCAATCAAAGGAAATAATATGACCGTCCTGATTCTTATTAATGACGCTCCATACGGAACGGAGAAAGCTTACAACGCACTGAGGCTTGCGATGGCTCTTCAGAAAGACCATCCCACCGCGCAGGTTAACGTTTTCTTGATGGCAGACGCTGTTAGTTGTGCAGTACAAAACCAGAACACTCCACAAGGTTACTACAACATCGAACGGATGCTGAAATCCATTCTTGGCAAAGGAGGCAAGGTCAAAGCGTGCGGCACTTGTGCGGATGCACGAGGTATCCGAAATGTTCAGCTTAACGAAGGTGCAGAGATCAGCAATATGGCGGAGCTTGCTCAATGGACAGTCGAGGCCGACAAGGTGCTCACGTTTTAAAAAGAAACCCCAACGGCGTATAAAACCAAAAGCACGTCGCTCACATCATATGCAAAGTATGAGTACACGGCGACAGGAAAGAGAGGCAACAATTGAGTCTGAACAAGATGACTGCGACGAAGGACAAAGCCCTCGAGGTTTTCAAACTCATCAAAAAACAATTCCCCCTTCCAAAAACCGCACTCGGTCATGAGAGTGCATTTCAACTTCTCATTGCCACGATTCTCTCCGCGCAATGCACCGACGAGCGGGTGAACATGGTGGCTCCCGGCTTGTTCAAGAAATACAAAAACGTAAAAGCATTCGTAGCCGCAAATCAAGCCGAGCTTGAGCAAGACATTCGTTCGACTGGGTTTTATCGAATGAAAACGAAGAACATCATCGGTTGTTGCAAAGGACTCGTCGAAAGATTCGGCGGTGAAGTGCCGAAGACGTTGGAAGAGCTTGTAACGCTGCCGGGCGTCGGTCGCAAGACGGCGAACGTTGTGCTCGGTCAGGCTTTCGGCATCGCGTCGGGAGTTGTCGTTGATACGCATGTGCATCGCTTGTCGCAGCGGCTCGGCTTCACGAAACAGGATACGCCGGAAAAAATCGAAGAGGATTTGATGTCGCTCTTTCCGAAGCGGTATTGGATTGACATCGGCTCGGTGTTGATTCTGCACGGACGGAAAACGTGCAACGCTCGTTCGCCGAAGTGCGCGGAGTGTGTTGTGGTGAAGTTGTGCCCGAGCGCGGAGGGATTTTTGAAACAGTTAGCGCCCACCCCTTCTCCCTCTGGGAGAAGGAGCAGGGGATGAGGGCACGAACGCGATGAAGATGGATGCAAGAACTGTCATTGATAGAATTGTCTTTGTTGAACTAATACACACCCACTGCCTCGATTTTCAAATCTGAGAAACACCAGACTCCGATTTCTCACGGTTGAGAAATCTTCTTTTCTTCGTTGCTGAATTTCGCTCGTTGCGAGTTGTTTCTTCGGCACGTTATCTGCATTTCACTTCACCGACGTGTCCTCGTTCCTTCCAATATTCTTTCAGGATTATGAACATGTACGTTATTGAGAATCAAAACCTCGACCAGTTGTTTTCTGTATTGCGAAAGCGCGGCTTCTCGCTTGTCGGTCCGACATTATATGACGGAGCGATTGTGCTCGATGAAATCCTCTCATCAGAAAATTTGCCGAGAGGCTGGACGGACGTTCAGGCTCCGGCGTCGTATGCCGTTGAACGTCGAAGCGACGAAGCGTTGTTCGGCTACGTCGTCGGACCGCAGTCGTGGAAAAAATTCCCCTACCCGCCGCGGCTCAAGCTTTTCAGCGCTAAGAAAAACGGCAAGGGCTTCACAGTCGAGAATTCATCAAATGGTCAGCCCAAGAAGTATGCGTTCATCGGCGTGAGGCCGTGCGAGTTGCACGCGCTTACGATCCATGATGCGGTTTTTCAGCATGGTCAATTCACTGACGCGCATTACGCGTCAATTCGGGATCAGACGTTCATCGTCGCTGTCAACTGCACGGAGCCGGGCGGCAATTGCTTTTGCGCTTCGATGAACACGGGTCCGAAGGCGACGCACGCGTTCGACATTGCACTGACGGAAATGATCGGCGACGCTCATCATTTTGTCGCCGAAGTTGGGAGCGAGGCAGGACGCGATGTGTTGCAAAGCGTCGAACATCGCGAAGCGCGTCGTGACGAGATTGAGCGTGTCGTGCAAGCGATGGATTCCGCCTCGGACAAAATGGGGAAAACACTCGACACGACAAACATCGTCCAAATGTTGAATGATAACTTCGAGCATCCTGAATGGGACGACGTGGCGAAGCGATGTCTTGCCTGCGCGAACTGTACGATGGTCTGCCCGACCTGTTTCTGCTCGACAGTTGAAGACGTAACGGATTTGACCGGCGACCACGCCGAACGGTGGCGGCGCTGGGATTCGTGTTTCACGTCGGACTTTACAAAAATTGCCGGCGGCAATATTCGCATGTCAACGCGTACTCGCTATCGCCAGTGGATGATGCACAAACTCGGATATTGGCATGAACAGTTCGACACGTCGGGCTGTGTCGGGTGCGGACGTTGCATCACGTGGTGCCCGGTTGGAATTGATATTACGCGTGAAGCGGCAGTGATTCGCGAGACAAGCGTTTCATCAACATAACAAAAACACCGCCCACGAATCTGCACGAATCTGCACGAATAGGATTGAAACCGAAAACTAAAACATATTCGTGTTCATTCGTGTGAATTAGTGGGCAAAAAAAGGAGACTCATCATGGAAAAAGAAAACCTCACCGAAATTCTTAACCAGCATCCGTTCCTTCACGGCATGTCGGAGGAACACATGCAGACATTAGTTGGATGCGCAATGAACGTTCGTTTCCCTGAAGGAGCGAACCTCATTCGCGAAGGCGAGCTTGCAAACAAATTCTTCCTGATACGAACGGGACGTGTTGCGCTCGAAATGGATGTGAGCGGCAAGGGAGGCTTGCGCATTCAAACAACGGGACCGGGCGAAGTGCTCGGCTGGTCGTGGCTCATCTCGCCGTATCGCTGGCATTTTTCCGGCGTCGCAGTGATGGACACACGCGCAATCGCATTGGACGCGGAATGCCTGCGCAACAAATGCGAGACTGACCCCGAGTTTGGATACGATATGTTGAAACGTCTCGCGCTCGTCATGGAACGCCGCCTCGAAGCAACTCGCCTACAACTGTTGGATGTGTACGGCATGGCTACGTCCGAGGTAAAGTTATGAAAGACGGCGCTCTGCAATCGAACATCGCTGACCCGATGCTTACGCATCCGGTAACGATACGGAAAATGGTTTGGGAAACCGACAACACGTTCACACTCACGCTTGATATGAAGAACGGTCTACGACCTCGTAGAGGGATGGACGGGCTCACGTTTCTTCCGGGTCAGTTCAACATGCTCTACGTGTTCGGCGTCGGCGAATCGGCGATTTCGATCAGTTCGGACCCGGCGAAGCCCGGTACAATCGAGCACACGATTCACCGCGTTGGAACGGTAACGACTGCACTCTCGCACATGAAGCGCGGCGATGTGGTCGGCGTACGCGGTCCGTACGGTTCGAGTTGGAACATGGACATTGCGAAAGGGAAAGACGTCGTCATCGCAACGGGCGGCATTGGTCTCGCGCCGTTGCGTCCCGTGATTTATTCTCTCTTGAAAAAGCGCGACGACTACGGGAACATCATCCTGTTGTATGGCGGACGAAGCGCGCTCGATTTACTTTTTCGCGTAGAGTTGGAAAAATGGGAAGACGAAAACATCGAGGTGTTGGTGACCGTGGATCGCGGTGATTCATCATGGAAAGGGAACGTCGGAGTCGTAACATCGCTGTTCTCCT
>JANNUB010000214.1:0-9997 GCA_031394795.1 Ignavibacteriota bacterium
CAGTTCCGGTCAACTCAGCAAGCGCATCTAAATATGTTCGCGTATTCTGCGGAAGCTCGGAGTATTTTTTTACGGAGGAAAGATTCGTCTTCCAGCCAGCAAAAGTTTCGTACACAGGCTTCACTAATTCAAGCGTCTTCACGTCGGAAGGAAAAGTTTTCAAGCGTTTGCCATTCACTTCATAGCCAACGCAGACTTTGATTCCCTCAAATTCATCAAGCACGTCCAACTTCGTGATGACGGCTTTTTGAATTCCATTTACTGTCGCGGAATACTTCAGCGCGACCGCATCGAACCAGCCGCAGCGCCGCGGACGTCCCGTCGTCGCGCCAAACTCATGACCGATGGTGCGAAGACGCTCGCCAGTTGCATCAAGCAGTTCTGTTGGGAAGGGTCCGTTTCCAACACGCGTCGAGTACGCTTTCACAATGCCGACAATCGAGTCAACCGCCGTCGGCGGAATGCCCAACCCCGTGCAGGCGCCGCCGGAGGTCGGATTCGATGACGTGACGAACGGATACGTTCCATGGTCAACATCGAGCAACGCTCCTTGCGCTCCTTCGGCGATGATGCGTTTCCCCTCCTTCAATGCGTTGTTGAGATACAGCGATGTGTCGGTGATGTACTCATCAATCCTCTTGTCGAACTCTTGATACTCTGCAATGATGGCGTCAACATCAATCTTCGTTTCGCCGTACACTTTGGTGAGAATTTGATTTTTCTCTTCGATGTTGGATTTCAGTTTCTTTGCGAGCACGTCGCGGTCGAGCAGGTCAACGATTCTAATTCCCACGCGCATGAACTTGTCTATGTACGCGGGACCGATGCCGCGTCCCGTCGTGCCGATTTTGTTCGACGACTTCTCGCGAATGCTGTCGAGCAGTTTATGGTACGGCATGATGAGATGCGCGTTGTGACTGACGAGAAGCCTGCCGCTGATGTTGATGCCTACATCTTGCAGTTGTTTGATTTCGCTCATCAGTGCCGAAGGATCAATCACGACGCCGTTGCCGATCACGCAGGTGATGTGCCCGTGGAAAATACCGGAAGGAATCAGATGGAGGACATGGGTTTTGTCGCCGATGCAGACGGTGTGTCCGGCGTTCGCTCCGCCTTGATAGCGCGCGACAATGTCGGCATGCTCCGAGAGCATGTCCACCACTTTTCCTTTTCCTTCATCGCCCCATTGGGCGCCGACGATGATTTGAACGGGCATGCTACTATTCCTCCGGAAAAAGCTTCAACACGAAGTCACACAAAGTTACGCGAAGGGTTTTCTTGGTTTCATTCTAAAAAAACTTTGTGAGGCTTCATGTTTCTTTGTGCCTTCGTGTTAAAGTTTTTGTTTTCTAGGGAAAAAAAATCCGACCTCTCAGCAAAAGAAAGGTCGGAGATTACGTGTACAGAATCAATCACTTTTTGAAACTCTTCGCGGCGTCGGCAACTGTTTTATGCGTATCCAAAATCCCCGTGAGGCGCGTGACTTTGATAAGCTCAAGAATTTTGTCGGACGCCTTTGCGATTTTTAACTCGCCGCCCGCGCTTTTCACTGTCGAAGCGCCTTTGATGAGCATTCCCAACCCGGAGCTGTTGATGATGCCGACGCCGCCCAGGTCAAGCACGACATTCTTCTTTTTTGCCCCAATCAACTCCACCAACTTGTCGTTCAGCGTCGAGGCGTCGGGTCCGCCCATCAGGTTCCCTTCAATCGCTATCACCGTAACGCCGCTCTGTTGTGATGTTTTGAATTTCATGACGACCTCTCTTGAGGAAAATTCCAAAAAGAAAATGCCTGCACGTGGCGAGTTTTGAGATTTGAAAATTGGGATTTCTTTGTGATTTGGAGCTTGAGATTTGGAACTTGCCTCGCTATTTGATGAGTTTCGCTTCCTTCTTCGTTCTGTTCGACCACTCCAACACAATCGCGCTTGCGATATAAATCGAGGAGTAGGTACCGACAAGCGTGCCGATGGTGAGCACGAACGAAAAGCCCCGCAGCACTTCGCCGCCCCAGATGAGCATGATGAAACAGACGACGAGAATGATACCCATCGTGATGATCGTCCGACTCAAGGTTTCGTTGAGGCTCTTGTTGATGACGTCAACCAACGACATGGCTTTGAACACTTTTTGGTTTTCACGAATGCGGTCGAAGACGACGACGGTATCGTTCACCGAAAGACCTACGAGTGTGAGAAACGCAGCGACCATGTCCTGATTGATTTCGAGATTGAACGTAGGGGTGATGCCGTCAAAAATGGAAACGAGTCCAAGTGTCGCGAGCACGTCGTGAAACAACGCGACGACGGCGCCGATGCCGTAAATCCACTTGAAGCGGAACGCGACGTACACGCAGATCGCGACCAGTGAAAGCAAGATCGCCAACATTGCGCGTTCGCGCAATTCGGCCCCAATACGCGGTCCAATCTTCTCCTCTTTCAAGACCTGGAACGCATTGTTGGGAAGTTCCTTCGCGAGCGCGTCGCGCATCCGGTCTCCCATCGTCGTTCCATAGCTTTGCTCGATGGTGCGAATTGCAAAATCATTCGAACCGCTGTAGGATTTGATTTCTGCTTTTTCGATTCCGCTCTTGTTCATACCATCGCGCAGGGCGCCGACGTCAACGGGAGATTGGAAGCGGACGATCAGTTCCGTTCCGCCGAGAAAGTCAATTCCGTAGTCGAGTCCGCGAATGGCGAGTGAAGCAAAGCCAATCAAAATCAACGCCGCCGAAAGGCTGTACCACATCCGCCGCTTCGACATGAAATCTATATTTGTCTTCCCGAAAAACCGCATGAACTAAATTCTCCTCTATGAGGTCGTTGACCTGTAATTAGCCGAGGCTGACCGCCGTACGCTTCTCGGTCAGAACGTTGAAGATGATTCTTGTGACGAAGATTGCCGTGAACATGCTTGCGCCGATGCCGATAATGAGCGTGAGTGCGAAGCCCTTCACCGGACCGGTTCCGAATTCGTACATAATCAAGGCGGTAATCATCGTCGTCAAGTTGGAGTCGAGGATCGCAGTCCACGCCTTCTCATAGCCGGCCTCGATGGCGGCACGGAGCGTTTTGCCTGTGGCTTGCTCCTCGCGGATGCGCTCATAGATGAGAACATTCGCGTCCACCGCAACCGCAAGTGTGAGGATGATGCCGGCGATGCCCGGCAGCGTGAGCGTTCCTTGAAATGCCGCGAGCACTCCAAGCAGCAACAGTAAGCACATGATCAGTGCGACGTTGGCAATCAATCCGCTGGTTCGATAGTAGAGAATCATGAACGCAAGCGTCAGCAGCGTGGCAATCAACAACGCCGACACGCCGTAGCGAATCGAGTCTTCACCAAGCGACGGTCCGACGGAGCGTTGCTCGACAATTTCGACGGGAGCGGGCAGTGCGCCGGCTTTCAGCACGATTTCGATAAGGCGGGCTTCTTCGAGATTCGACATGCCACTGATTTGCGAGCGTCCGCCAATGATCTTCTGTTGAACGACCGGAGCCGAGAAGACGCCATTATCCATCACGATGGCGACGCGCTTCTTGATGTTTGCACCCGTGATGCGCGCCCACTCCTTTGCACCCTCACTGTTCATTTCCATGTCAACAACGTGCCCCGCCGTGCCCTGATCAATGGTTGCCTTGGCATTGGTGACCACGCCGCCTTCAAGCTCAGCCTGCTTCTTGACGGGATAAAGAAAATAGAAATTCTTCCCGCTTGCGTCACGGATGTTCTCTCCTTTGGCCGACCAGAGAAACTCGAAGTCGGGAGGGAGTATCCGCTTCACATCGTCGCGATCGAGAATGCGTCGAACTTTGTCCTTGTTCTCTTCAAGCGCAAACAGATCGCCCTCCTGAAATTGTCCGATCAGCGCGGTGAACTGGTGTGCCTTGAGCGTGTCTTCTTTTGTAAGGAGACTTGTCGTGTCACGGACGGTATCCTTGCCGGCAAGGAGTTTATCAATCTCTTGAACGACGCGCATGGCCTGATCGGGTTCTTTCAACAGCTTGAATTCGAGCCGCGCCGTCTTGCCGATCAGATCACGCACTTCGCGTTCATTCGAAACGCCGGGCAGCTCGACGATGATGCGAGAACCACCCAATTTCGCAATGGAAGGTTCGCTCACGCCGTACTGGTCAACGCGGTTGCGCACGATTTCGATTGCGCGATCAATCGCCTTTTTCGATTCGTCTTCGAGGAACGCTGCAATTTCATCGTTCGTGTTGCGCAAGCTCATGAAATGCTTGCTCATCCGAATGCCTTTGGCTTCGAAGTTTTTCCGCAGCAACGCAACGGGAGATTCGTCGGATGTGCCGGCTTCGACCGCAACCTCTTTAACAATTTGAGAGAACTGGTCGTCCTTGTTCTTCGCGATGTCTTCGATCAATTTCAACGTGTTCACTTCCAGCACGACGCGCATGCCGCCCTGCAGGTCGAGACCGAGCTTGATCCGGCGCGCGCGGTTTTCACGGATATCTTTTTCGTTTTCGTCGGCGAACTTCGTGCTGTCAAGGCCCTTCAGACTTCTCAGCTCCTGCGTGAGCTGATAGTCCCGCCAGGTCGGCAACAAATAATAGATGCCGATGATCAGCACGGCGGCAACGATTCCAATTCTAAAGGCATACTTTCGCACTACAATCCTCCGGGATGATTACATCTTGGGAATGGCTGTGGCAGGAACAAAAAATTGAGCCATTCAATGTAAACCAATCGGGTTTGAAAATCAACAAGGATTGCATTTCGGAGCACATTCGTTTATATTTGTGCGCTCTCGAAATCATTTTCCTCTCAGATTCAGTCAAAGGTTGTACACGTTATGCCGATTATGACCCGCATGCGGGAAAGCATGCCTGTGATACTTTTTGGGTTGCTGATTGCATTTCTTATCACCATCATCTTCGAGTGGGGGATGGACTACCTCGGCATGAGCGGCGGCCAGTCGAACTTCATCGGCGAGGTTGAGGGTAAGAAGATCACTTCTCAGGAATACAATGAGCTTGTCAAACAAGCAACCGATAATCAAAAACAGCAGACCGGAAACGAACCGGACGAAAATCAGCAAAAACAACTCCGCCAGCAGGTGTGGGACCAACTGGTGACACAGCGACTGGTAGAGCTGCAAATTGCAAAGCTCGGATTGAAAGTACCGGACCAGGAGATTATTGACTGGGTGCGCGGAGAGAATCCGCCGGAAGATCTCAAACGCAATTTTGTGGATTCAACAGGGACGTTTCGGCGCGACATGTACGATCAGTTTCTCACCAATCCGAATCAATTCATCCGCGACCCGAACGGTACGGATCAGAGCTATGGAACGAAATGGCTTGCCGACTACGAGAAAAATCTCCGTCAGCGCCGTCTCAGCGAAAAACTGCAGAGCGTCATTACCGCCTCCGTGCGCGTCGGCGAAGGCGAAATCACGCGCCGCTTCATGGATAATAATGTGAGCTACAATGCGCTGTTCGCCTTCTTCGATCCGAACACATTCGTCAAAGACGAAGAGGTGACGGTGAGCGACGCGGATGTGAAATCGTTCTATCAAGAGAACATCGAGCAATACAAATTCCCTGCCTCGCGCAAGGTGAAGTATGTGACGTTCCTCGAAAACCCTTCGGCGCAGGATTCCGCCGACGCGTCGAAATCCATCCAGGATGATTACAAGGCAGCGACGAATGGCGCGGATTTTCTCTCGCTTGCCGCCACCCGCTCCGATAAACCGGACAGCGGAAACTGGTTCAAGCACGGCGAGCTTGCCGGCGAACTCGAGAGCGCGGTGTTCTCCGCGAAGGTCGGCGAGATTGTCGGGCCTATTTCTCAACCGGATGGTTATCATCTGCTCAAAGTTCTTGCGGAGCGAAAAGGAACCGCTGAGTTCGTGAAGGCGAGTCATATCTTGATCCAGATTCCCGCCGGCGCTGAATCGACAAGTGCACGTACAACAGCCGCAGATGTCGCGAGCCGGGCGCGAGCTGGGCAGAGCTTTGCAGCGCTCGCGGCAACATATTCGAAAGATCCGGGCAACGCGCAAAAAGGGGGCGACCTTGGCTGGTTCGGCAAGGGAAGAATGGTGAAAGAGTTCGAGCAGGCGAGCTTCAACGCGCGGGTTGGCGATCTTGTCGGGCCGGTACGGACGGCGTTCGGGATGCACGTCATCAAGATCACGGGGCGTGACAACCGCGAATTGAAGGTTGCCCGCATTGTCTCCAAGACCGCGGCGAGTGCGCAAACAAGGAACGATGTGTACGAGCGCGCCACCGATTTCTCGGTGAACGCGAAAGGATCCGAATTCACGAAGGAAGCGCTCTCCATCGGAATCGAGCCGAAGGAATCTGAACTGCAGGAAAAGGGTGGCTTCATCCCCGGCCTCGGCGTGAACGAGTCTGTAACGAAGTGGGCGTTCAAGAACAGCGTCGGCGCCGTCGGCGATGCCTATTCCATCACGAACGGCTGGGCTGTCTTTACTATTATTGAAACAAAAGAGGCCGGCGTGCGACCGTTCGACGAATTGAAGGAATCGCTCAAGCCTCAGGTTCTCCGCAACAAAAAGATCGAAAAGCTGAAAGAGGTTGCTTCGGGCATGAAAGCAAAACTTGCCGCAGGCGACAGTCTCACGAAACTCAGCGCCATTGATACGCGTTTACAAGTACAGAGGACGGGAGATTTTTCACTTAGTGGGAGCGCACCGGGCGTGGGACGCGATTTGAATTTCTTCGGCGCGCTCGAAGCAATGAGCGTCGGACAAGTCTCGAATCCCGTCGCCAGTACGCGCGGCGCGTACCTGATCCAGCTTGTATCCAAAACGCCGTTCGATTCGACGGCGTACGCGGGGCTGCGCGAGTCGCTCCGAACGGAGATGCTGCGGGAAAAACGGACCCGCCACATCAGCGAATGGCTGACGAAAATGAAGGAGTCGGCAACGATCGAAGATAACCGGGACGTTTTCTTCCGATAAATTCTTTTTTTTACGGGTGAGACATGATTCCTCTTCTCTTTGTGCTGGGGCTGGTGACAGTTCAACTTGCGGACGCCCAATCAAAATATTTTTCCCTATCGGTCAAAGGGAGTCTCACGACAGGCTCCCAGCTTTTCCCGAATCCCACCTCTGCCTATGAATTTCAACGCGCACAGTTCTTTTCGCTGAAGGATATCATCGGCTACGGCGTGGAACTCCGCTATCGTTTTCCCGAAACCGATCTTGCCATCGCGCTTTCGGCGGACTACCTGCGAAAGGTCGAAGCATCGGACATCCGCGTTGCCGGCAAGCTAATTCCCGAAGAAGATGGCTATCGTGTCATCCCTGTTGAATTGACGGGCTACTTCATCATTCCGATCTCGGGTGAACGGATCGGGGTGTATATGGGGGGAGGCGTGGGCGCGTATTTCGGTCGCCGCGTATGGAGAAGAGCCAACGTCGAGGCGACGACGATTGACGCGGGCAACGGTTACGGCATTCACGTCTTGAGCGGGATCAGTTATCGTTTCACCGGTTTCTTTTCGCTCAACGTCGAATTGAAATTCCGGGATTTGCAATTCGATTCCGTCACGCAATTCCCGGTGTCGCAAACCTTGTTCGGCTCAACACTTGTGACGCTGCCGACCCAGCCGCAGCAGTCGCGTGTTCACACGGACGGGATGATCATCCAGCTTGGCGCCGTGGTTGATTTTTGATGCGCTTGGAAAGCGTCCTCATCTCAAATGTCCGAGACCCATCAACGCAAAACCCTCATCTACCTCACCGGCTTCATGGGAAGCGGCAAGAGTACGATCGGTCCGATTCTCGCAAACACGCTCGGCTACGATTTTGCGGATGTTGATAAGGTGATTGAACAACGCGTGGGAAAAAGTGTCAAAGAAATTTTTGCGGAAGACGGGGAAAAGTTCTTTCGCGCAATCGAGCATCAGGTCCTTGCGGAGATGCGCGCGCGCGAACATCAGGTCGTGTCATTGGGCGGCGGCTCGATCGTCGATCCCGGCAACTTCGCGTTGGTGAGGAGCTCCGGCATTCTCGTGTATCTCTATTCGTCGCAGGAACAACTGTTCAAGCGGCTTCAACACAAGACCGACCGCCCCGCTCTGACCGACAAGGAGGGAGATCGGCTTCCGCAGGAGCAGCTCCGCGATCGTGTTGCGCATCTCTTCGAAGCCCGCACGCCAATCTACTCGCAGGCGGATTTGACAATTCACACGGACGGACAGACAGTGGGAAGGTCGGTGGATGAAATCGTGAAGAAGATCTCTCGCTACCTCAGGTCATAGAAGTTCAGACAAAAACCCAGAGCGGACACAAAGGCACAAGGACACAAAGCAACACCAAGAAAAAATCTTGAGAAAAATTCCCACTTTATGAACCTTCGTGTCTTTGTGGCTTCGTGTCCTTGCCTTTTCGACCGAGTCTCTGTTTAGTTAATCGGAATGTGGACCGTGAACTTGCTTCCTTTGTTCAATTCACTTTCGACCGTGATGGTGCCGCGGTGAAGCTCGGCAATCCACTTTGCAATGGAGAGTCCAAGCCCCGTGCCCCCCATCTCGCGTGAGCGGGCTTTGTCGACGCGATAGAATCTGTCGAAGATTCTGTTGATGTCTTCCTGCGGAATTCCGATGCCGTTGTCTTCCACGGCAACAAGCGCTGCGCCGTTCTGCCGTTCAACACTGATGCTCACGCCGCCGCCGTCGGGTGTGTACTTGATCGCGTTGTCCACGATATTGAGAAAGAGTTGTCGCAATCGTCCTTTGTCTCCGACGATCGTGATTGGCTCGTTCCTCTTCAGCTCGACATGAATGTGCTTCGACTGGGCAAGCATCTCGCTGTCGTCATACAAATCCCTGATCAACGAATCAAGATGAACTTCCTCCAGCTTCAACTCCAGAACGCCTTGATCCGCTCTGCCGAGCGTCATGAGGTTGTCAATAATGGATTTGAGGCGGAGAATCTCTTCGAGCTGACTTCCGAGAACCTCCTTGTACTGTTCCGCCGTTTTCTCGCTTCGCAAAGCAAGCTCGATTTCACCGCGCATGATCGTGAGCGGAGTCCGCATCTCGTGCGATGCGTCGGACGAAAATTGCCGCACCTGTTCGAATGACGTGTGCAGTCGGTGGATCATGTCGTTCATCGTGTTGATGAGCCGGCCGATTTCGTCGTCAACGCCGCGCGACGGAATCGCCTGGTCGAGATTCTCGGCGGTGAGCTTGCGCGCTCGTTTCGTTACTTCGTCCACGGGCTTCAGCGCCTTATGGGCGAGATACAGCCCGCCGACAATTGACACGAGCGCCGCGATCGGAATGATGTAAAGAAAAACGGAAAATAAATTCTCCAGCATGTCGCCAAGGTCTCTGAGCGAATACGCCGTCAGTGTCGTAAAATTGACGTCGCGGAGAACGGCGATCCGATACTTTCCGCCTTGCACTGCGGCGGTGAGCACGGCGATACTGTCGTACCCGATTGTTGTGGGCACGGGAATGCTGTCCACGCCGAGACTGAAGTTGCGGTAAATGATTTCGCCGCGCTTGTCGGAAACCTGGATGAACGTCTTCTTGGGACTCAGAAGCGAATGCTTGAAAATCTGATTCCAGATTTCATCAGCCTCTTCGCTTTCTTCCACGGGGAGAGTTGGGCCGATGAACGAAGGCGGAAGCCGGCTGGATTTCTTTTTCAGCAGCGCGTCAATGGAGCGCTTGCTGGGTTTCACTTTGCTTGCCTGCGGCGCGATGTAGTTCTTCACCCACCGCACTTCGTTCTGCAGGGAGAGGTCAAGGTTGCGGGAAAGGGTTTCGCGCGTGTAGTAGTACGCGCTGAGCGCGAACCCGGCGAGCGTGAGCAGCACCAGGAGGGTGTACCAGATCGTCAGCCGCGTCCGTATGGACTGATACCAGAACGCCACATTATTGCTCTTTCATGATATACCCGACGCCGCGCACGGTGTGGATCAGCTTCGGCTCGAACCCCTCGTCCACTTTGTTGCGCAAATGGTTTACGTACACGTCAATGATATTCGTTCCCGTGTCG
>JANNUB010000224.1:0-11803 GCA_031394795.1 Ignavibacteriota bacterium
CATTTGTGAAAACCCGGAGTTGTTTGGATTCAAGTTCAGGAGTCCGCTGGGAGAGATTGGCGCCAAGTATGGGATGTGATGAACAAGGTTGCTTCAGGATTTCAAATGAGAGAAATTCAGAAGGAGCTTGCTCTTCAGCGCGTCGAAGTGTGGTTGAGAGAAGGCGACCTCATCGAAAACCTGCATCACGTGTTCCTTGGTGATGTGCCGGAAGTCTTTTTCGATAGGTGTTGTAATCACTCCGCCAAAATCAACGGCTGCAGGGCTGACGAGCATTTTTTTCTCTCCTTCCTCGAAGAAGAATGAAGGACGGTGCTTTGCGCGCGGAAAAATCACAACGCGCCATTCACCGTCCTGATACGAAGAAAGAACGTTGATCCTCGGTTCATCGCTCGTAGCGGACACATCGTGCATCGCACGAAAGAAGGCGGTGAATGCTTTTTGCAGCAGCTCCCCCTCATCCGATTCGAACGAGACAAACCTCCGCCTGAAATCGCCGACCGCGAAAGCAAGCAGTCCGTTCACATCGGCTATCTTTTCGCCGCTCCCCGTAATCAACTGCTCATACTCTTCCTCAATGGGCATGAAGCCCTTTTCCCCCGCTTGAAAATGCAAATGATCGGGCGCGGAGGCGCCGCACGAGGGGCCATTGTAGAGAACGATGTATCGTTCGGCAAGGTCCTTCGAGAGCTTCAGCAGAGTCGGAAATGATTTCTCGATTCTTTGAGGAATGTGCTCGCGATGAACAATCGTGAAGTGTTCCCTGAAGATGGGAAACGGATTGCAGAGGATGATGTAGTCGTTGTTATACTCCAGCCCGCGTTGAGCTTGAGGAAGATTTGCCGGGCAGAGGAAACACTTCCGTTCGCGAATTGATTGTTCATCAACTTTTGCAGAGGATGATACAATCCTGCCGGGATTGAACTGCACGCGATATGTGGAGCCTTCAATCTCAAAATCCTTCGATTCCACGTTTGAGAGACCGGCGTAGTTCTTCTCGAGAAGGTCCCACGACTCCTCTTGCTGCAATAACAACGCATATGCTTTGTCGTCCCAGTTGGTGCTGTCAGTGTAGCGGTGAAGTTCGCTGTGGGAAAGGAAGAGGTTCGCGCTCATGATTCAGCGTGACTTCCTTCTCTTCGATTTCGCCTTTGTAAGCGCGTTCGCTCGCTGGCGGGCAATGATCTCAAACGTGCGGATCGTATCTTTGTAGAAATTGTGAGCGTTCTGTTTTTCGATGCTGAGGTCGGCGTCGGTGTTTCCTTCCCAGCGTCGGCACAAATAGATCGGCTCGTATATTCTGCCGACGTGATAGTCGCGCGAAATTGCCAAGCCCACTGCGTAATCCTCTCCGTAGCTCACGTTCGGGAAGTTCACGCGCCGCAGAACTCGTGTGAAAAATGCACGTGGCGCGCCCAACCCGTTGATGCGCAATGCGTTGTTGCGACCATTGTCGGGGGTCCATTCCTTATGGTCAATGATGCCCGGCGGAATCTCTTCGAGCTTGAAGTTCGTCATTTGGTACGAACCGATGACCATCGCGCATTTCTCTTGATGAAATACATCTACGATGCGCTGCAGCGTGGTAGCGTCCTTGTACAAATCATCGCTGTCGAGCTGCACGGCGAAGCGTCCGCACTTGGCGTGATGGACCGCCTCGTTCCAGCATCCCCCAATGCCGAGGTCTTCACGCGTGGGGATGACGTGAATTGTCCGCTCATCTTTTGCAGCATAGCCTTTCAGCAATGCCGTCGTCCCGTCTGACGAGTGATTGTCCACCACGATGAGGTTGAAGCGGAAGTTCGTCACTTGCTTGAGCACAGAGTCAACTGCGTCGCCGATTGTTCTCGCACGATTCTTTACCGGGATGATGACGGACGCTTCACATTCAAACTTCTCTTCCTTCACATTCACTTCATTGAACTGTGGTTTCAGGTACGCACCAATTGTTTTCAAGTGCTCCGTCGCGGCGATTTCCATTTCGATCTGCACTTGCCGATTCTTCGGATCAACGTAATCGAACATGCTCTCACCTGATTTGCGAGTATCACTTTCGATCTTGCTGTAGAGGAACTCCCCAATGCGCGTGATGCGGCTTCGACGCGCGATGGCAAGCCGAAGCGCATATAGTCCTGCAAACGCGAAATCGCTTTTAGCGATCTCGGCGGCAGCATCTTTGAGGATGACACTGTTCAGGCAGAGGACGGAGCCGAAGTTGAAATCGTCGCGGACGCTTCCTTCTTGATATTCAATAACGGGATGGGGAGTGCGAATGCCGAGCTTCATGTTGTAATAATCCGAATACACAATTCCCGAAACAGTGTTTTCGGCGACGGAAAGAAATCGCTCGAGAGCAAACTGTCCGAAGTCAATCGCCGTATCATGAAGTACGAACAGTGTGAAATGTGTTTTCGATTTCTTCGCAATCTTCTGCATTGTATGCGATGACGTTACCGAATCAATCGGCAACGATTCACAGCCGTTGACGCTCAAGCCTTCGGCGCCAGTGGTAAGAAGAAAAATCTTTTCCACCAAACCCGACGCTTGCAGTTGCTCGATGGTTGCTTTGGTGAATTGATTTCCGCTGTAGGGAATGAAGACGGTGATGGGGCTTGACATGGTGGTTATCAAAGTTGAATAAATAAAGTGTTATCAAATGATTCTACTGGTGAATTTGGAAAAGAGTGGTATTTCATTTTGTCATCGGAGAGACCACAACTTCAGCTCTGAACAGAGACTCACGAGATCTCCAAGAAAAACCTTGCCGCCTGAAGCGAGTTTTTTTCTTTGAGCGTTCCCATTTTATATACAGCCTAGACTTAAACACACCTCGTGTTTTACTTTTTCAAATGAAGTGGCTTTCAGTGTTCCCACATGCCTTATGAGAAGACTCCTGTGTGCAACATTCAGCTTTGGAATGAGCACTACCGAAGGCTTTTGCAATATTCCCTCGTCGAGGTCGTTTATTGAGGGCATTACTCACCGAGCATCGAGATTTGTGGTAAGCGGGAGGTAAAGAACATCCTCTTTTAGAAATTCTCTGACGATGAGGATGGGTCGAATCTTGAATTCAGAAAGGTCGGTAAAATACACTTTGGAGATATAGAGTCTCCCTACCATTTTGAGAAATCCTCATCATCCAAATCGTGCGACGTCAAAGCTGATGTTTTTCCGAGACTATCAATCTCATCTTTCGTCCAATATTCAAAGGCGCTCGCGTCGTTATCAGCAAACACAATCACTTCGACGCGATTGCCGAAGTCTTTTGGAATCTCAATAACAACCTTACCATCTTTCACAATGTTCTTCTCTCGTATCGCGACCATCATTACCCCAAATGTTATTCTATAACCAAACTACCAAATCGCTGACTGAAATACAATTTGCGTTTCGCGTTACGCCGCCGCCTTCTTCTTTCCAAACTCAGGGTCTATCTTCACCAGCGCCGCGACAATGAATCCCGGAATCGTTGAAGCCATCACCCACAAGAAGAAATTCTTGTAGCCGATTGCTTCTTGCAGAGCGCCGCTGAACATTCCCGGCAGCATCATGCCGAGCGCCATGAAGCCTGTACATATTGCGTAGTGTGCTGTCTTGTGTTCACCCTCGGAAATCATAATCATAAACAACATATACGCTGTGAAACCAAAACCGTAGCCGAATTGCTCCAGCGCGACCGCAGCATTGATGAGAACGAAATCCGTCGGTTGAATGTGCGACAAGTAGATAAACATCGCGTCGGGAAGATGGATGATGAACACCATAGGCCAGAGCCAGTACTTCAGCCCTCGCCGTGAGGCCACAAAACCACCGAGCAGGCCGCCAAGTGTTAACGCGATAATACCCACAGTACCATAAACAATACCCACCTCGCTTGTCGTCAAACCAAGTCCACCCTTTTCTCTCACATCCAGCAGAAAGGGCGACACAAGCTTTACCAATTGTGCTTCAGCAAACCTGTAGAGCAGGAGGAATGCAAGAATCGCGAGAATGTTTTTCTTCTTGAAGAAAAGAGCAAACACGTAAAAGAATTCCTGGAGCGGAGTTCGTTCGCCTTTACTAAGCGTTGGTTTATCGGCCTCAGGCTTTGGTAGAAGAAATCTATGATAGATAAAGAAGACGCCGAACAGCGCAGCAAGAATCCAGAACGTAACCGACCACGCAAAGGCAATGCCGCGATGTGTTTCGAAATATCCTGCGACAACGACGAGCAATCCTTGCCCTGTAATCATCGCCACGCGATAAAACGTGCTGCGCACGCCGACGAACGCCGCTTGTTGATGCTGCTCTAATCCCAGCATGTAAAATCCATCGGCAGCAATATCGTGCGTCGCAGAACTGAACGCCATCAGCCATAAAACAGCAAGTGTGTATTGAAAGAACTGTGACATCGGAATCGTGAGCGCAACCATCGCGAGCGCGGCGCCCACAACGAACTGCATCGAAATAATCCACAACCGTTTTGTTTTGAACATGTCAACGAGCGGACTCCAGAGCGGTTTAATCACCCAGGGCAGATACAACCAACTCGTGTACAACGCGATGTCGGTGTTGGAGATCCCCATTCGTTTGTACATGATGACGGAAACCGTCATGACGACCACGTAGGGAATGCCTTGCGCAAAGTAGAGCGTCGGAATCCATGACCAGGGATTTCTTTTGATTGCGGATTGAGTGGAAATATCCATGGCAGATTTATTTTTGAAGAGAGATGTTCTTGAAACCAATGAAATGATTCACAGTTGTCTTGCCCATTGTGAAAGGCTCCTGCTCAACAAATTGAAAGCCGTTTCGTTTGTACCACTCAAGAGCCTTCGCGTTTTGCTCCATAACGCCCAACCAGAGAGAATCAACTCCGAAAGAAAGCGCGAACATTTCACACTGTTTCATCAACAGACTTCCAACTCCTTTGCCCTGGTATGCCGGCAAAACGTGAAGCGATTGAACATAGAACCTGCTTTGGCTTTTGTTGAATTTGGTTTTTGAAAAGCCTATGGCGGTCTCTTGTATTGCCGCCATAAAGATTCGCGCAGTCTCGTCATTGCAGAGATTGACGAACATCTCCGTTGACATATGCTCATCGAAGTACGCTCGCAGGTCTTCTTCGGGGATAAAGCCGGAATACGTTTCGCACCACGAGGTCCACATGATTGATTGGATAGAAGGGATATCCGCAAGAGTCCAGGGACGGATTTCCATTTTACTCATCGCACCAATCAAGCCACTCCTCAATTCCGTCAACAATTCGTTCCGCAAGTTCTCGGCGGAACGTATCATCGAGCAATTTCATTTCATCTTCGGGATTCGAAATAAACGCCGTCTCCACAAGCGCGCTTGGAAGCTCCGTCGGTCCGTTCAGCGAAAAATTGAAACTCCCGACGTTTCCAAGATTCTCTAATCCTGTTTTCAACACTTCGTCAAGAATGAACTTCGAGAGCGGGCGGAATCCGATGTGTTTGTAGAAAGTGCCAGAGCCTTTTGTCTCCGCGGGGTCGCCCGTGAGACCAATCGAGTTCGCATGAATGCTGATGAGGAAGTCGGCGCCGCCACGATACGCCGTGAGAAATCTATCCGTCATCCGGACGTTAGAATCATCTGCCCGCGTGAGAACGACTTTCGTCCCCTTATCTTCAAGAATCTGTTTGAGATGTTTGACGAAGGCAAGCGTTACGTCTTTTTCCAATGCGCCCGTCGAGCCGAGTGCGCCCTTGTTATCGCCGCCGTGCCCTGCGTCGAGGGCAATCGTAAGCGCTTTCAATTTCAAGCGCTCAGGTTGTGGTCGAACTTTGATTTTTAGATTGTTGCCGTCGTACCCAATGTCGTAGCCCCAGCTTTGTTTGTGCTTCAACTCGATGGTGATGCGAAAAACTTCTTTCTCCACCTGATTGTAGTAAACGTTCGCGATTTCTTTCGTCGGCTTTTGTGTAATCCAATTTGTGTTCGACGTAGCGCCGTACACATCAACAACGATGCGTGAGGGATTGAGAAGCTGGTGCGTCGAGTAGGGAAGTTTGTCGGACAACGGCAGTGAGACGACGTCCACATTCCCCTCGCTCGCAACATTCATACTGCCCGTAAGTGACGACGGAAAGAATGTCCCGGCAGGCTGAAGGTCAACATAAGAGTCTTCAATCCACGCCTCTTGATTTTTCGTCAGCGCGACGCGGTACATGCCATTGACTTTTCCGGTAATCTTCAGGCGAATGTTCGGATTGATGATGGAGAACTTGTGCCCGCCGAGCCTGTCTTCGCCGAGTCCGGTGTTGAGATACGGCCGCTCTCCTTTTGTAATTCCAACGACTGGCAACAGATGCGGCTTAAATGAAACTTTCGCAGAAGTTGATTTCGAAACGGACTTTCCCACGCTGTCCTGAAGAGTGAAAACAATTCGTTGACTCAACAACGTGTCCGCGGCTTTCACTTTGTACGTGCCGCGATAAACTCCGCCGATGCCGCGCCCGTTCGGCAGGGGTCGTTCTTTCATCGGGATGATGCTCAGCGGGTTTCCGTACGTGAAACTCGCTTTGCATCCGGGCGTTCCTTTGAATTGCACTTGGAGAATGTCCCCCTCGTCGAGCCACATGTCTTGCGTCGGCGACATCATGATGTCCTCAATCATCAATGTGTCGGCACGCGTCGTCTCGATAGGCTTCGGACGGTTGATGACGAATGTCTTCGACGCAACCTCGCCGGCTTGACTTACCGAGTTGATGACGAAAACATTTTCTCCAACATTGACATCGAGTTTGCCGCAGAATGCACCCGATGGATAGACTCTGCATGGCTTGCCGTTGACTTCGATTTTGTTGCCGGGATTCGTGCTTGCAGAAAGTCTGTAGGTTGCTGTTTGCGATTCGACCGTGTCGGCTTCGGGAACGACGAGGAGAATGAAGTTGGGTTTCGGCTGCGCGGACAAGTGAATTGCAGAACAGCAAAGAGCGAAGAGCAAAGAGCGGAGAGCCAAGGGCGAAGAGCATGGTGTTTTCGCTGTCATAAGCGCATCAATACATCTTTTCGATTGTCGTGTGCGGGAAGTAATGCACGAGAATCTTGTCGTACGAATATCCGCGTTCACCCATCACTGCCGCGCCGATTTGGCACAAGCCGACGCCATGCCCCCAGCCCGCGCCATGAATGACGAACTTCGACGGAATCCCATTCTTTGCTTCAACGTTGTCAATCACGATTGCAGAACTGTAGAGATGCGAGCTCGAAAGCGTGCGACGAATCTCTAACTCTCTTCCTATTATCATCGTTTTCTTTGTTCCGACGATTTTCAATTTGATGAGACGGGAGGATTTGCCGCGTTCAACAGGAATTAAATCTACAATCTGCCCAAAATCTATTGCGCTTTTGCGTTTGATAATATCGGACATTTGTTCCTGCGAGTATTCCACTTTCCAGCGAAAGAAATCAGCGGTCTCCTGGTCGAAGCTCGGAAGTATTTTCTTGAGTACCGCCGCATCGTTCGTGTTGCAGAATGCTTCGGGATTATTGCGAATCCATTGTTCAGCATTCTCCTCATGAGAAAAATCAAGCGACAAATCCGTTCGCTCCAACGCAGTATCAACGACATCCGCAAGATACGAATGGTGTATCGGCTCCCACGTGTTCTCGAACAACTCCATCACCCCGCCGCAGGATTTCGAGAAGCGTGCGTCGCAAATCGTTCCGTTGTGGAGCAAAACGTCTCCGCGTGTTTCATCAACTGCAAGCTTCACGCGCTGCGTGTACGCTTTCGTGATGCCTTGGTAACGCTGACAGTGGTCGTCGGCGCAAACATCGAACAACGCGTGGTCTTCTCTGTCGTACCAGCGGATGCGCTCACCTTCTGATTCAAACGATGTGTGGTATTGTTGTCCGACGGATTTCAACGAGCGGGATTTTTCCAATTGGGCGAGAAGCCAGCTGCGTGCAGTTATCGTGTGCGCCTTCAATAAGTCAAGTGAACAATCGCCGCTCATCTCCGAAGAAATCACACTCGTCAAATAATTTTCAATATCAACAACATTGATGGCGGCAATCTTGTCGCTATCGCGCACAAGTTTCAATTCGCCGACAAACTTCTGGTCTTCTTTTCTCTCCCAATGAAATTGGACGCCTATCGTAACACCCTTCAATACAAAAGAACAGTCCGTATTCTCCGGCTGGATGAGAATCTCGCGGGCAGTGCCCAGGAGCACGCCGTCGCTTTCAATAACAATGATGTTACCGGAAACATGCGCGACGCAATCGCCGCTCAGCGTTCCTTTGATTTCAGGCGAATGAAAATCGCCATGGAGAACGAAATGAATTTCAGTCTGTGTGAATATGCCGACGTTGATGACAGGAATGTTGCAGTTAGAACTCAAAACGAGAAGTGTTGATTGGTTGGAATGATTGTTGTCTTGAGCCAATTTAGAAAAGTTTGCAATGAAAAACCCGCCTCAGAAGCGGGTCATTGTTCATGACGCCTCTTATGCAAACTCAGTGGGTCTCTTCCTCTTGGCTTTGCGCTTAGAAGAAACGGCTTGCCTCGCTTTTTCAGGTAGTGTCATGCGCACAAAATACTCCGCTGGGTTAAGATAGTCTTCGCCAGAGTCGTCAACAACGCGAAGATAATCGTCCTCAGCTGCACGAGCATCTGGCATTACGCGATAGAGTTTCATGATTTGTAAATCGTCTGCATCCTCATTGCTAATGCAGAGTCTATATTCATGTTTCGTTGGCGTTCTTTTCATCGGTCATCGAGATATTGTTTGAACTTCATTTTCCTGTGCCCAATTCCATGCGCTTCGTACCAATGTAGTTCTTCAAATCGAATTCTGCCGTTTGCCAAACGAATGTATGCACGCTCTTTTGGGCTATGCAGCGATAAGCCTCGAGGGTTTTCTTCTCATGCTCGATGAGAGCATGCGCTTCGCAGTTGGTGGAAGAGCAATGGCGACAAACCAATCCTTCGGATACAAGTAATCTTCTCCCGATTCGTCAACGACACGAATCATTCCTCGTAATGCCGATTTGTCGTCTGGAAGAGAGACGTACGCTTTCCCGATGTCCAAATCCACGTAGTCTCCATTGCGCAGACAGAGAACATATTTTTTTTCACGAGGACTCTTCTTCATTCCTACTCAAAATATTTTTTGACTTTGAAATCTACCCGCCCTACGCCGTGTGCTTCATACCAATGAAGCTCAACCTTTTCAATACGACCGTACTCCCTAATGAACGCGATGCCCTTCAATTTTCGCCAGCGACCGTCGCCATAGCGTCGCCTGAGATAAGCAAGTCTGTGAATCGAATTTCCAACAGCGATTGTTTGAATGTTCTGAATATCCCCAACAATATCATCTTTAGTCACCATCAGAGCGAGGGAACAAACAAATCGTAGATGTTAATTGTTGCTCTCAGGCTGAAACTTATGAACTTCCTCAACAATCACATCAACAATCTCTGACTCTTTCACCTTACGAACGACAACCCCCTTGCGATAGAGAATGCCGACGCCTTGTCCCGCCGCAATGCCGATGTCGGCTTCGCTTGCTTCGCCGGGACCGTTTACGACGCAACCGAGTACGGCAATCTTTATTGGTTTCTTCACGCCTTCGAGGCGCTGTTCGAGTTGCGCCATTATGCCGAACAAGTCCACTTCGAGTCTGCCGCAGGTCGGGCACGCAATCAGCTCGATGTTGCGTGACGCGAGTCCGAGCGAGCGGAGAATTTCTTTTCCGACTTCGACTTCTTTCACCGGCTCGTCGGTGAGCGATACGCGAATCGTGTCGCCGATGCCTTCGGCAAGCAACGTGCCGATGCCGACCGCGGATTTTATCGTACCGATTTTCGTCGTGCCTGCTTCCGTAACGCCGAGATGAAGCGGAATGTCGGTTCGCTCTGCAACGAGCCGATACGCTTCAATCATCAAACGAACATCCGTTGACTTCACGGAAATAATCACATCGTTGAAACCAAACTCATCGCAAATCTCGACATGGCGCATCGCGCTTTCGAACAACGCTTCGGCAGTCGGGTAGCCGTGCTTGTTGAGAATGTCTTCTTCTAAGGAGCCGGAGTTGACGCCGATGCGAATGGGGATGCCTTTCTGTTTCGCGGCGCTCAACACTTCGTGGATGCGACTCTTATTGCCGATGTTGCCGGGATTCAGACGAACTTTTGCGACGTTCGCTTCAATGGATTTCAGCGCGAAGATGTGATTGAAATGAATGTCTGCTACGACGGGAATCGGCGACTGGCGAACGATTTCTTTCATCGCGTCGGCGGCTTCCTTGTCGTTGACGGTGACGCGAACGATGTCGCATCCGGCTTCCGTCGCGTCAACGATTTGCTTCACGGTGCCGGCGATGTCGCTGGTTTTCGTCTTCGTCATCGTCTGCACACTGATGGGCGCGCCGCCGCCGACTTTGATGCCGCCGATGATGACTTGCCTCGTGTGTCTGCGCACGCCGACTTTGTACGTCGGATGTGGAATCACGGGCGGTTGTTCAGTTAGGTTGAGGACGGGGATTTCCATATGCTCGCTGTTGATGAATCAAATCCTTTTTCGCCGGCTTCTATGCCACGCGTTTTCGTTTCTTGCTTTTCTTCCGCGCATTGTAGGTTGCAAGCTCTTCGCGAACCTGTTGCAACGGAATTCCCCCTTCGCGTCTCAAGCTTTCTCTCGACCGCTCAAGTAGGGAAAGAAATCGCGGGTTCGTGCTGAGAGAAATTGATTCAGAATCAATATCCGAGGGCGAGACCAACGCGGCTATTGGTTTTCCGTTTTGAGTAATCAGAATGCGCTGCTTCTTTACCAGCTTCGCATAGTCTGCAAGGGATGATGTTGCCTCGGTAATATCTATGGTTGTCATATTGAAAACTCCTCTCCGCCAATCTCAATTTTGTTTTTTCGTTTCACACCGACGGCAAGAACGGAGACCTTCGGATTCGGTTCGAGGGAAACATCGTAGAAAACTCGAAAGTCGCGTATTCTCAACTCCCACGAAGCAAGCGAGTTAGGGCGCATGTGCTTTCGATGCTTGGTGCGGACAGTTGGTTCAAATGAGAGTTGTTCTTCGATGCTCTTCAGTATTATCGCTTGTCGGCGCACGCTAAAATACGAGAGATGTGCTCCAGCTTGTCGCGACAACTCGATTTCAAACTTCACGATTCTCTTAAAACGTCAAGATGCTTAGTTGATCTTCTTGCTCGCCTCGTTCAGAATACGTTTCTCTTCCGCAGAGAGACTCTGGTATCCGCTTCGATTGATTTTGTCGAGAATCGAGTCCACGACTTCTTGATTCAACTCGTCTTCGTTTTCCATCGGGCGCCCGGATTTGATGTCGAAGAATTTCGCATCCAACACTTCTTCGCGTACCGGCTTGCGCGTGCGACGCGGGCCGTAGGAAATTTTCGGGTCACCGACAAATTTGCTCCACAGGTTTGCGAACGACCAGCCGCGCAGGATGCCGAGCACCATCACGAAGCCGATCAGCGCGCCGCCGAGATGCGCGAAGTGTGCAATGCCGGACGCCGTTCCGCTCACGCCGTAGAACAACTCAAGTATGATGTAACCCGCGACAAAAAATTTCGCCTTGATGGGGAGAAGGAAATACACATAAATGGGTCGCTCGGGAAACAACATGCCGAACGCGGTCAGCACGCCGAACACCGCGCCGGACGCGCCGAGAATCGGAATGCCCGGAGCGACGAAGGGCGCGACGATGAGGTTCGCGATGCCCGCGCCAAAACCGCAGATAAGATAGAACGTGAGAAATTTTTTCGAACCCCAAAGATTCTCAAGTTCCATTCCGAACATCCAGAGCGCGAG
>JANNUB010000148.1:0-12033 GCA_031394795.1 Ignavibacteriota bacterium
GAGGTTCCAGGTCCGTTGGTCAAATATCCCCGGTCAGGAGAAGCCTATCCAACCCCTGGAAGTGATCTACGCAGGTGTTTATGCGCAGGATGAGTGGCAGGTTGCCGAGGATGTGAGGCTGACTTTGGGGTTGAGACTTGACGCTCCTTTCTTCAGCAGGACCGGGTACAAAAACTCGCTGGCAGACGCACTTACATTCAGGGATGAAAACGGGAGTACGGTTCAATATGTAACGGACAAACTTCCTAATGCTAATGTTCTCTTCTCACCAAGAGTTGGTTTCAACTGGGATGTTATGGGAGATCGCAGCACACAGGTTCGGGGTGGTTCGGGCGTATTCACAGGCCGTCCAGCGTATGTGTGGATTTCTAACCAGATTGGTAACACTGGAGTGTTGACAGGCTTCGAGGACAGAACCACAACTGGGGCAAGGCCGTTTCATCCCGATCCCGATCATTACAAGCCAACGAATGTTACCGGCGCTCCGGCTTCGAGTTACGAATTAGCTTTGACCGATCCAAATTTCAAGTTCCCTCAGGTGTGGAGAAGTAACATTGCGGTTGACCAGAAACTACCGTTCGGACTGGTCGGAACAGCTGAGTTTCTTTTTAACCGCGATGTCAACGGAATCTACTACATCAATGCCAACCTCTCAACACCGAACACAAAGTTCAGTGGGGTTGACAACCGTCCAAGATGGACTACGAGTAACCGGATCAACAGCAATGTTGCAAATGCCACCGTGTTGAAAAACCAAAATGCGGGCTACTCCTGGAATATCGCCACCTCCTTAGAGAGACCCTGGACCGACGGCCTCTATGCAAAGGCAGCTTATAGCTATGCTGTTTCGAAGAATACAGTGGACCCGGGTTCTATCGCTTTCGGTTCATGGAGCGGCAATCAGCATTCAGGCAACCCAAACAATCCGGGCGTAGCATTCTCAGCCAATTCTCCCGGAAGCAGGATTTTTGCTACGGTATCCTACCGCGCAGAATACTTCGATTTTGGAGCTACAACCGTGTCCCTCTTCTGGGAAGGGATTCGGAATACGATTTTTGGCTTCGGCAATTTCAGCTACACATTGAGTGGTGACCTGAACGGCGATGGCGTCAGCAATAATGATCTCATTTATATACCACGAGATGCGAGCCAAATGAATTTTGAACAGTACACTCCAACCGTGAGCGGAACCCCGGTCACATTCACGGTGCAACAACAAATAGACGCATGGAACACCTACATTGAGAGCGACAAGTACCTCAGCAAAAATAGAGGCAACTTTGCAGAACGCGGAGGCGCGGTGCTTCCGATGGTGTACCGAGCCGATCTGAGCGTATCGCAAGATGTGTTCACCAGTTTTCTCGAAAAGCGTAATACGCTGCAATTCAGAATTGATCTCTTGAATGTCGGCAACTTGCTCAACAAGAACTGGGGCGTAGGTCAGCGCTTCGCCAATACTAGTAACGCTAATGTCCAGCCTTTGATTGCCCGTGGCGCCAGTGCTAACGGAGCAGCTCTTTATAGGTTGAGAAACGTCGGTACGGCGTTGTTGACCAATCCTCTGGAACAGACTACGGATATCAGCGATGTTTTCAGAATTCAGTTGGGAGTGAGATACATCTTCAACTAGTGAATGAGAGTCTTGATGCAACGTGTGATCAGGCTTGGTAGGGGGTCACACAAGCACAACTCCGTTTCATCGAAGTAACACACAAGCCCTGATGCGTGGAAATGCATCGGGGCTTGTCTATTTGTAACTGTTACATGCTTCTCCTCGGCATGCCGTCAATCGGGCAGAGCCAAGAATCGCGGCACATCAACAGGCTGCCTCTCTCAGGAAGAAGTGTCTGTTTCACATTCCACAGGAGCCCCCTATGAACACTCGAACACTGTCTCTCGTTGTAGTTGGTTTACTATGTCTTGCTTTTTCGAGGCTATCTGCCCAAGCCACACTACCCTTTTCTCAAGATTGGTCTGATATCACACTCATAACGACAAACGACGTGTGGTCCGGAGTTGCAAACATCATCGGTTATCGTGGCGACGACCTTACGACAGCCACAGGTCAGCGACCCGACACGATCCGCACTGAAGGAACTCTAGTGGTTGACGTAAATGCAAACCAGACAAACCCAAATACATTTGCTACTGGAGGTGTGGGGGAATTCCACATTCCCAATCCGGTCGTAGCACTGCAAGGATCCGGAACTGCCGACGCGCCAAATCTGGTCATCAGCATAAACACCACTGGAGCAACAAATGTTGCGGTCCAGTATGATCTGCGGGACATTGACGGCTCAACCGACGATGCTGTTCAAGCCGTAGCTCTGCAATACAGGATCGGCTCAAGCGGTCTCTACATCAACATTCCAGCGGGCTACGTGACTGATGCGACGACGGGACCAAGTCTGGCGAATGCCGTTACGCACATTGCTGTAAACCTTCCGGCAACAGCGGAAAACCAACCGTTGGTTCAGATACGAATCATTACCACAAACGCAGTGGGAAACGACGAATGGGTCGGTATTGACAACATTGATATTCGAAACAACCTCATTGTCCCGGTGCAGCTCGTGAGCTTCACTGGAACATCAACCGGTCCGGGCTGCGTGCAACTCAGCTGGGCAACGATCAGCGAAATAAACAATTACGGTTTCACGGTTCAGCGTTCACGAGATCGGATCATGATTGCCGATGTACCGAACAGTTTCGTCCCGGGCTACGGCACAACAAACGAGCGGCACGACTATACCTTCCGAGAATGCGACGTTCCACCGGGGACATGGTTCTATCGGTTGAAACAAAGCGACTTGGATGGTTCGGAACATTTTTCAGAATGGATACGAGTAGAGGTAGCGGGCGTGACGAGTGTTTCCGAGAGCGGGCCGAAACAGTTTGAACTGAAACAAAATTATCCAAACCCCTTTAACCCGGAAACAAGAATCCAATTCTCCATCGAAACGGCGGGCAAGACGACACTGCGCGTGTTCAATATCATCGGCCAGCGAGTTGCAAAACTCTTCGATGATGTTGCAGAGCCGAACACTCTCTACTCAATAAATTTCCATGCGAACAATCTCACGTCGGGCGTGTACTTCTACAAACTCGAGAACAACAGTCGAACGGCGATGAAAAAATTGATTCTGGCAAAGTAGCAGCCGATCTGTTTCCGCGGCAAAGCCCTGAGTGATGATGTACGCGGGGCTTTTTGTTTATTGATTTCATCTATCAACTTTTGTCTATCATACCAGAAGGATAAACGATGGAAGAACAAATCCTAAAAGAGATTCTTGCTGAAATGAAAGGCATGCGCGCCGAACAGGTAGCGACGCGCGGCGAAACGAAAGGATTGCGCGAGGCAGTTGGCGAGACGAATTAGCGGCTTGAATCGCTTGAGCGCACGACGAATGAACGATTCGAGTCGCTGGAGCTTACAATGAACGAGCGGTTCGAATCATTGGAGCTTACAACAAACACGCGCTTCGAATCATTGGAAAAAAAGTTCGACGGCGTGTTTGCCTCTCTGCAGGTTCTGACTCGAGGATTCTCAGACTTGCGCTTCGAAGTCCAGGAAATACGAAAGTTTCTCATGACCGTAGTAATCTGGAATAACGACGACATTGAAATCAATACTAACAAGAGTGAGAAAATCGAGGGGACGATTCATTCGAAGAACCGTCCAACTCGTCAATCGCCCGAGGGAAAGAGCCTCTACGAGGGGAGAATTTCTGTAACGAGAAGGACCTCCGCCAGTTGAAACTTTTTTCGAGTTGAGATTTTCAGGATGAGACGCGACGCTGAAGCAGTTCTATCGTTTCCTCCGCCGCCCTATCCCAATCAAACCTCTTCGCCCACTCAATCGCATTTACAGTCAGCCGTTGCCGCAATTGTTCGTCCGTAAGAATTTGAACGATCTTCTCTGCAAGGTCGTTCACGTTTCCATACTCATACAACAGTCCGGTGTCCCCGTCTCGCACCGCATCACGTAAACCCTCAACATTGCTCGCAATCGCAGGCGTGCCGCATGCGTTCGCCTCTATCACGGTCAGCCCCCATCCTTCTTTTGATGAGGTCGTAACTTGACACCAAATTTGTTGAAGCAGCTGAACTTTACTTTGTTCAGAAACGAACCCTGTGAACTCAACAACTCCCTCCAATCCCAGATCTCTTGCAATCCCTTCTAAGCGCATGCGGTCATCTCCGCCACCGATAATGAGCAATTTCAGGTTTTGCACCTTTTGCAAAACGATCGGCAATGCCCCTAGCAACTGATCAACACTTTTGTATTTCTTCAGCCTGCCGAAAGATCCGATGAGAGGAGTGAGACTTTTGGCTCCCGCGCGCGCGTTGTATGCATGATGATCAACTCCCTCGTTGACGACCGTTATCTGTGCGGAAGCAAGCCCGGCAGCGAGAAGCTCCCGTTCCGTGCTTCGCGAGACAGCGATGAACGGCGTTCTCCATCTCTTGTAAACTGCAAGAGCGAGACGCTCCATCCAATAGACATATGAGGCAAGGACAAAGTTCGTCTCGAGAAAAATACTGTTGTCGAAAAGATGATGAGCAATGCCGACAATCGGCTTTTTCACAAACAAGGGAGTGACGAAGGGAATCTTGTTCATATCATCAACGACAACGTCGAAATCTTGCCGACGGAGCCGTATCAAATACTCGAGCATGAATCTGAAGTTGAACAAGAATCTGCCGCCGCGCCGCACCATCCGAATCCCGTTGATCACTTCTTCGGGCAAAGCCCCCGGGAACGCGGAACAGATCAACGTAACATCATGCCCCATCCGCGCAATCGGCTCAAACGTTTTGTGGAGGTGCACCTCGGCGCCGCCGGCGTGAGGGTTCTTGACGTCTTGCCAATTTACGACAAGAATCTTCATTGTTGCGAATCTGCCCTGCTGCGCAATTCGCGGGCCCAGTAGTCGTACACGTCTTGGAGTGTCTGGCGGAAGGGAATTTGGGGAGTCCAGCCTGTGGCATTCTGAAGCCGTTCGTAGCTTGCGACAACCTTGGGAACGTCGTATGTGCGCAAGCGGGCCTCGTCCTGCGCTATCGTGACAGTAACACCGCTGATTTCCTGAAGCATCAGGATAATCTCACGAATCTCGACTCCGCGACCTGAGGCAACATTGAAGACAAAGTCGTCCGACGTTCGCTCGAACAGTTTCCAGTACGCGCGTACAACGTCCCGAGCATCAGTAAAGTCCCTCATCACAGAGATGTTGCCAGCGCGGATGACAGGCTTTCGAATGCCGGCAGCAATCTCGGCAAACTGCTTTCCGAAATCCGAGACAACGAACGACGGGCTTTGCCGCGGTCCCGCATGATTAAACGGACGCGCGATAATAACATTCACTCCAAAACAGACCGCGTACTGCTGCGCGATCATGTCGAGGCTTGCCTTGCTTGCCGAGTATGGTGTGTTTGGAATGAGCGGCAGACTTTCTGTTGCCGGCAGTTGATGCGCTCCCACCCTTCCGTACACTTCACCGCTCGTCACAACCAACACGGCAGGACTTTTTCCCGATGACACGAGCTGAAGTCGCGCCGACTCGAGGATATTCAATCCACCGATGATGTTCGCATGAAACGTCTTCATGGGGTCCTGAAGCGAGGTGGGAACAAAGGCTTGTCCGGCAAGATGAAGAATTCTCTCCGGACGGATTTCTCGAACGAGAGTATTCACGCGCGGGAAGTCGGTAACGTCAGCCTCGTGAAGTGTCAGCGTACTTTTGCGGATGTTTGGCAGCTGATCGAGACGCCGGACAACTCCATGAACTTCAACGCCGCCGGTTGCAGCAAGCAGCTCGGCGGCGTGACTCCCAACAAATCCATCTATGCCGGTAATGAGAACACGCATAGGATATACTTCTCTACTCTTTCTCTGCTTTCCCGGGCTGCGCTTGAAGCGCATTGATCCGTTGCTGCAGGCTCGGATCGTTCGGATAAATTGCTTGGAGCTTTTTCAGCAGATCAATTGCCTTTGCAGGTTCCTTCCGCGTCTCGTACAGCTCGAGCAGAATGCGGAAAGGATTCTCGTAGGAGTTGAGATTGTACTCGCCTCTCTCGATTGCTTTCAGACACTCAGGCTCGACTTCGGACATCATCTCGCTGTACTTGCCCGCGTTCCCAAGACGGTTGTAGAAACCGGCGATGTTCGCCGTCAAGTCCCATCCCATGGGCAGCTTTGCACGAGGGATCAGTTGTTCCATACGATCCAATCCCGCCAGCGCCTTCTCAGACTTTTTGGTAACGTTGGCATGATACATCGCGTAGCGAATAAACGCCGAGCGATAATTGATAGTCAGACGACTCGAGTTTTCATCATAATACACATCCGGATCGTTGATCTGACGGAACAGGTATCCGTACTGGGGCGTCTTCGAAACAGTCTTCGGCTCGTTGAAGAGATTCTCCTCAAGTATATCAATGTTCACTCCGCCATTTCCCTGGTCAACGATGCGACGCGGTTCGAGCCGCCACGCCAGCCCGTTGAACCACAGATACTCGTCGAGTCCAATTTTGCTATCGGGCGAACAGGTCACTGCGAAATAGATGGGCCGCTGCCACTTGTTGGTGAAGACAATGTCGTGCACGAGCATGTCTTGAACGCGAATTGCGCTGACGTTGCCGAACTGTAGCGTCGGCTTCAAAGTAAACTCGACCTTGCCTTTGTTGACCTCCGCAGTATCAATAAGTCCCTTGCTGATCTTTGCGGCGTCGGTGAGGCCAAACTGTTCGTATGTCGCGCGCGGCACAGGGAGCGAGAGCTTGGTTTCTTCGAATTGCACCGGCTGGATACCTGCGATCTGCTCGTCCGTCAGGCTGATCGGAACAGCCTTGGCCTCCGGATAGTACGGTGTGCGCTTCATCTGCCTGATGTACCAATCGGTGTTCACGAGACTCAAGTTCACTATGCGCACGTCGCGCCGGACTCCCTCGACGTCTTGCAGGTACCAGAGCGGAAACGTATCATTGTCTCCGTTGGTGAAAAGTATCGCATCCTTCTCGCATGTTTGCAGAATGTTGTACGAGTAGTCCCACGCGACAAAATCGCCGCGATGATCATGCGAATTGAAATTGACTCGGACAAGATTTGCCGGAATCGCCCCAAGAAAGAGGAGAAAGCACGCAGCCGCAATCCCAAGCGAGGCGCCCGGGAATTTCTTCCTGAGCATATCTATAATGCCCACAGCTCCCAGCGCGATCCAAATCGCATAGATGAAATACGCTCCGACATAGAAATAGTCGCGTTCGCGCGGCTGAGGCTCCTGCTGGTTTTGGTACAAGGCGAGAACCGGGCCAAGAACGATGAACGCAACGAGCAGCACCAATCCCATCTTCCAGTCTCTGCCGAAGTGATACCACAAACCGAACAGCCCGATGAGGAGCGGAATGCCCCACGTGTCTTTCCACGAGACCCCGGAATCCTGAATGTCACTCTCCTGACCGATAAAATTCCAACCAATGTACCGGAAGAACATATGATTCAGCTGGTACCGGATCAAGAAGTCCGTATCCGATTTGTAGTTCGAGTAGATGCCCTGATGCTGAGGTTCGTTGCTATAGCGGCGCTGAACGAACGGCGCGTCGCCGTACTGTTCGCGGCCAAGATACGAAGTGAGGCGCTTCAGATTGCTTGGATCGTTTTCATTCATCGGCGGGTTTTGATTTGCCCGGATGAGAACGCTCGTGTACGTCGTGTAGCCGAAGAAGATCATGACGCCGCTCAGGAGCGCGATGTGCAGCACTTTTTTCTTCTTGATATACGAATCATAAATGCCGTACACCGCTCCGGCAAGAAGTATCCATGGAATATACTTGATGACGTCGCTTTTCGTCTTCCCCATTTCGCCGTCCATCATGCCCGGTATCCACTTGACGATGCCCGGATACACGACGAAGAACACCACAACGGCAACGGCGCCGAACTTCATGAAACTCGCAAGCGAGAAGGCATATCGTTTGAAGTAGATAATCATGAGGACCGGAAAAATCGCGAGCAACGCAAGTAAATGGACGCCAAGCGACAGCCCGATGAGATACGCGATGAGCAGAATGTACTTTTCGCTTCCCTCATTCTCCGAACGCTCCAGCCATCGCAACGCAAGCCACATCACAGTCGAAAGGAAGAACATGCTTGCGCCATAGACTTCCGCTTCAACCGCGTTGTCCCAATAGGTTGTGGAGAACGCCAGTGTCATCGTGCCAAGAAACGCCGCGCCGTACGTGACGATCTTGTCGGCAAGCGTTTCGGGCGCGCCGCGAAACTTGATGATGATCCTGACAACGACGAGATACGTGAACATGATTGCCAGCGCGCTCAGAAACGCGGAGAAAAGATGCGCTCGCATCGCGAGGTCGGAGCCTATCGGGAGCATCATCGCAAGACGCGTGAGAAGCAAAAACAGCGGCGACCCGGGAGGATGCGGAACCTGCATCATCCACGCAGCCGCAATAAACTCACCGACGTCCCAAAACACAACCGTTGGCGCGACGGTAATCGCGTACATGATCATCGGGATCAGGAATGATACGAATGCAATAATGCGGTTCAACCTCTTATGGGGCATTGAATAACCTCAGTAGTTCAGGGAAAATAGCACCGAGAAGGTGGGTGAAAGATTTTCTTAAAATAGTCAAAATGAGATTGAGTTCAAACAGAACGAGGTGTCCTAAATCCCGACATAGAAGGCATCACGCAAGACGCCAAGACGCAAAAATGAACATTTTGATTGTCTAAGATTTCACCTCTTGGGTGAAACGAAATAGCTCAGCCATCGAATATCTCATTCTATCTCTTGGCGACTTTGCGGCTTTGCGTGAGGTTTCTAAATCGGATTTAAGGGGTGTGCTACATATTTCGAGCGTCATGTCATTCTGTTGTGGATCAAGAAATCAGCAGCGCCGCGATTTCGTCGCAGAGCAAATAGCCCTGCCGAGTCAGGCGAAGCATACCGTTGTCCAAGGTGGCTTCCCCGGTTTCCATGAGAGAAGGAATCATGGAATATCGGAGCGCGGGAGAATTGAAATCTGCTTTGAGCTTTGTCAAGTTCAATCCGTCGCTTCGCAATCCAAGCAAGACTCGCTCTGTAACTAATTGATCAGCCGTCAGACTCTCTTCGCTGCGAAGAGGAAGCTTTGCCTCAGTAAGAAGTGCATTGTAGTGTGAAAGATTCGCGATGTTATTCCATCGCTTCGCCTTCTCTCCATCTTGCCAAAAGGAATGGGCGGACGGACCGAAGCCAAGATAGTTTTCATGCCGCCAGTAGTTATAGTTATGGCGCGAACGGAACCCGGGCTTCGCGTAGTTCGATACTTCGTAATGCTCGAAGCCGCGCGCTTCAAGGAATTGCATCGTACACTCAAAGAACTCCGCTTCTTGCTCGACGGGTTTCGGCGTTACCAACCGCGAACGCACCATGTGCGCGAGCGGCGTGTTGTCCTCGACAATCAGTCCGTACGCGGAGATGTGATCCGGTTGAAGAGAAACGGCTTTCCTCAGATTGTCTTCCCATTGCTCTTTCGACTGGTCGGGCAACGCATAGATCAAATCAATGCTCACGTTGTCGAAGTCCGCCGCGCGCGCAAACTTGACGCACTGGATTGCTTGATTCGCATCGTGAATGCGACTGAGGAATTTCAACTCATCGTCATGAAAGGATTGAATGCCGATGCTCAGACGATTGACGCCGAGCGAGCGAAATGCCGCGAGCTTTTCCTTGTCTACAGTTCCAGGATTTGTTTCGACCGTGACTTCGGCGTCGTGTTCAATCCGAAACGTCCGATGCAGCTGCGAGAGAATCGCCTCAAGCTGAACCGGAGAGAGCAACGACGGAGTGCCGCCCCCGAAGAAAATGGTTTCGAACGTTGCCTTCGTTCCGTACCCGGCGTAGAAGTCAATCTCGTGATGAAGCGCTTTGAGAAAATCTTCCATGGGCAAAAAATTTTCTATCGAGTAGAAATCGCAATAGAGACATTTCTTTTCGCAAAACGGTATGTGAAGATACAGGGAAGCCATATTGAATTTCGGATTGCGAATTTGTTTCTTAGCGGACAACCGTTCCAATCCTACTCCACCTAATGTTGGCGGGAAAGGAACCATTCACTTCTTCAACTGACCAATAGATCACCATCACTTTACCGATGATCGCATCTTCGGGCACAAATCCCCAGAAGCGGCTATCGAGCGAGTTGTCGCGGTTGTCTCCCATCATAAAGAAGTAATTCTTCTCGACCTCATACATCTCGCGAGCTACTCCATCAATCACCACCTTGCTATTTCCATCCAAGCCGATGCGGCGTCCTTCGTGTTCAATGACATCTTTCGCGCGCAAGAAGGTCTCTGCGTTCAGTATGAGTTTATCGCCGCGCTTCGGCACAACGAGGGGACCGTAGTTGTCCTCGTTGAATGACGAGCCTTTCGGAAAGACGCGCGCGTCGCCGTATTCTTTCGGATACATGGTTCGCGTGGCGACTTTGCCAAGTTCCGGTATGCGCTGCACGTATCCGTTGATGATCACTTTTCGATTCACGATCGCAATCGTATCCCCCGGCAATGCCACGCATCGTTTGACGTATGCAATAGGCCCTGTTTCTTCTGACGCATACGCAGGCAAATCGAACACCACAATGTCCCCCCGCTTTGGCGACGACATGGAGGGAAACTGAAATTGAGGAGGGGAGGTAAAGGGGACAAACGCCGGAGTCTTCGCACCGTAGATGAACTTGTTCACCACCACGTAGTCCCCGCGCAGAAGCGTATTTTCCATCGATGCCGACGGAATACGGTACGCTCCGACAATAAATATTTTCAGAAACACGGCAATGAAAACCGCGACCGCAAGAATCTGAAAATAATCCCGAACGCGCAATGCGGGGGCCTCCGTGGATACCGCCGCTCGCAAAGTGTCCATTATTTTACAAGCGTTCCGATCCGTCCGAAGCGTATGGTGCCTAATTTAGCAAACGGGTCACTAAAAACCGATATATCCGGATCCCATGACCAATAAACGATTACAGGAGAGCCGACCACATCATCTTTCGGGATGAAGCCCCAGAATCTTCCGTCCAATGAATTGTCTCGGTTGTCCCCCATGCCGAAGACGTAGTCCCGCTCGACCCTGTACCGATCCGTGCGCTGCCCGTCTATGAAAATTTGATTCGATGCGTCGAGACTGATCGTATGTCCCTCGCGTTCAATGAATGTTTTCCATTTGTGAATATTGGCATGTGAGAGAACGATGATATCGAACATCTTCGGAATGACAACGGGACCCCAATTATCTTCATTAAACGGTTCATCGACCGGGAAGACTCGGGGATCGGCAACCCCTCTGGGGTAAATGCGCGACGTGTTGAACTTCACGTTCCGCGGAAATTCGACTCGCGCGCCATTGACGAACACATTGCGATCCCGAATCTGAACAGTGTCGCCGTTCAAGGCGATGCATCGTTTCAAATAGTACATGAACTCCGGCGACTTGACCTCGTCTCGCTGACCCGGAAACTCAAAGACGATGATGTCGCTACGTTGGACGTCGCGCCATTTCAGGAATGGGAGAAAGTCGGTGACGCGAAACGACGGAATCCGAATGTTCGTCAACGGAATTGTCCTCGGTGTGCTCCCTCCGTAGATGAACTTGTTGACGAAGAGAAAATCGCCCGTCATGATCTCATTCTCCATGGAACCGGTTGGCACTTCAAATGCGGCGAGCACCATGCTGTTGAGAACAAGAAATGCTCCGATGACAAAAACAAGATCTTTAAAAAAACCTTCTACCGAGGTGCTCTTCTTTTTCGGTACCTCTTTCGACAAAACTTCTTTCGCCATTGTGGCTCCTTGTTTGTTCTTGGTTGTTTGGTCAGTTGTCAATAGCCATTTGAAGAGTCAACCTAACATACACCATTTTTTGTTCTGGCGTTCTATTAGCAAGCGCAAGCTGGGTGTTCTTTTCCGCTAGTTCCTTGTCGTACTCATTTCTGGATGGTCAAGAAGATACAACTCAGCCTCTGTTGACA
>JANNUB010000254.1:0-2960 GCA_031394795.1 Ignavibacteriota bacterium
CCGCATCATGGGGACACCGCGTTCACCGTGCCCTTGTTCGACGAGTTCATGCGGCGAATTATGCCCGGCGATGACTGGAAGGCGTGAGAGCGGCACAACTGCAGGCACCAGAATGCTGCGAAGACTTCTTCGGCGGTGCCGCACGGCGCACGGATCTCCGAGCCCGCGGGGTCAGGCCTGGCCATTAGTCACGATAAACGTTAGGACTCTATCGGGAGTGACCCGGCGCACATGTGCCCGCGTTGAGCACCGCGGCTGACTCGCCGGGTCACTTTCGATAGAGCCGTTTGAACGAAGCCGCTGGCGTCTGCGGCGGACGCGGCCCTTTGCTATGGGCGTTGAATCGTGAAGGGGCGGTGGTGGAGGGTCCGATGACCACGGCTCTCCGCTCGACGCGGCGAGCGAGGGGACCGAGCACGGGCGGGTCCGGCTGGGCGCCGAGCCAGGGTCGTGGTCACGGCGTCGTGTGTGAAGGCGGCACGCACACGTCCGCCGATCGCGCGCGCACCCGCGGAGGGCTCGTCGGCGTCGACCGGCGGTGTCGGTCACGAGGAGTCAAGGACGGGTCCTTCCACGACACCGCGCACGTAGATCTGGCGCGCGGTGAGTCGCTCGATGATGACCATGACGCCGCCACACTGGGGACAGGGCGGTGGTGACGCGGGCGGGGTCGCCTCGCAGGAGGGCGCGGCGAGCGCCTGACGCGGGCACGCGTCGAGCACGCGCCGACAGCGTGGGAGATCCTCGGTGCGGCGTCGAGGCGCCAGGAAGCCATAGAAGCGGATCCGGACGAAGCCCTTGGGCAGGACGTGGAGGCAGAAGCGCCGGAGGAATTCGTCGGCACTGAGGGTCATCAGCCGCACCTGACTGCCATGGCGGTAGTCCTTCCACCGAAAGGTCACCTGGTCGTCGGCCACGGTGACGATCCGATGATTCGAGATCGCGACGCGGTGGGTGTAGCGCGCCAGGTAGTGCAGCACATGCACGGGGCCGCCGAACGGGGGCTTGGCATAGACGACCCAGTCCTGGCGGTACAGCGTGCGGAGAAACGCGCGGAAGGCGGGCGCCTCGGCTACGCGTTGCAGGTCCCCGGGAAACGACAAGGCGCCGTCGTGAAATGCATCGGCGAGGCCCGCGACAAACTTCCCGCGAAACACTCGGCTCAATACCTTCACCGGAAGAAAGAAGGTCGGGCGCGTGTGTACCCAGTGCGTGCCGTCCGGCGAGAGCCCTCCCGCGGGCACCACGCAGTGCACGTGCGGATGGTGCAGGAGCGTCTGCCCCCACGTGTGGAGGACGCTCAGAAAGCCGATCGACGCACCCAGGTGTGTGGGCGTCCGCGCCACCTCGAGGAGCGTGGCCGCGCTGGCGCGGAAGAGCAGGTCGTAGACCACGCGCTTGTTCTGCAGCGTGAGCCACGACAGGGTATGCGGCAGGGTGAAGACGACATGGGCGTACCCGACCGGCAGCAACTCGCGCTGGCGCTCGGCGAGCCACGCGTCGCGCGCGCGGGTCAGACACTTCGGGCAGTGCCGGTTCCGACACGAGTTGTACGAGATGGCGCGATGGGCACACTGCGCACAGCGATCGAGATGGCCGCCCAACGCGGCCGTGCGACAGCGCGCCAGGGCGCGGAGCACGCGCCGGTGGAGCGCCGTCAGCCAGGCCCGGTGCGTCTCGACGAACCGATCGCCGTGTGCGCAAATGATGTCGGCCACCTCGAAGGGTGGCCGCGTCACCGCTTCTGGAGCCTCCGTGACCGTCGCGCCGTGTCCGGGCTGGGGATCGCCATCGCGTCCAACGGATTGACGACCGCCTGCAGGTGCCGCCGCGAGAGGTGCAGATAGAGCACGGTGTGCTCGAGCTTCACGTGGCCGAGCAGCAGCTGAATCGTGCGCAGGTCGGCGCCGCCCTCAAGTAAGTGCGTCGCGTAGCTGTGCCTCAGCGTGTGCGCGGAGACGCGCTTCTCGATCCCCGCCCGCTCGGCCGCCGTCCGACATGCGTCCCACACGACCTTCGGCGTGATCGGTTTGTCAGCCCGCCAGTTGTGGATCGTGCCGGGAAAGAGCCACGTCTTGGGCTTCATCCACTGCCAGTGCGCGCGCAACGTCGCGAGGAGCGTCGCGCTGAGCGGGACGTACCGGTCCCGGCCCCCCTTGCCATGCTGGATGTGGATCAGCATGGCGGTGCTGTCGATGTCGCGGACCTGGAGGTACCGCATCTCGGCGTTCCGCATGCCGGTGGAATACAAGACCATCAGCATCGTCCGCTCGGTCAGCGTCCGGGCGGCCTCGATTAGGCGCTTCACTTCCTCGACCGTGAGGATGGTCGGCAACCGCCGGGGGACCTTGGGGTACGGCGTATCGTCGAGGAGATAGGGCCGGCGCAGCGTCTTCACGAAGAAGAAGCGGATCGCGGAGACGTGGAGCTTGACGGTCCGGGGTTGCAGCTTCCGGTCACGGAGCAGGTACGCCTGATACGTGCGTAGGTGATCCGGCGTCAGCTGGTCGGGCGAACGCTTGAAGTACTTCGCGAACTGCTCAACCGCGCGGACGTAGCACGTCACGGTCGTCGGGGCGTAATTGCGCCGCTGGAGCTCGTCCAGCATCGTCTGTCGGAGATGGGTCACAGGAGCCTCCTTGTGACCCACACCCTACCCGCCCAACCCGCTTGCTCGGGCGCACCTCACGCGTAGCGTCCGCCGCGCCAGCGGCTTTGTTCAAACGCCGTAGTGGCGACCGGCCAATAGCCGCAGCGTTCCTCACTCCTTGGCGACTGTCGTTACCAATGCGCCAGGGAGGGGTGAAAGCCGAGTTGAGCCTGGCTTTGTCTTAAGCTAAAGCTAGGTCGCCGACACACGCCGCCGAGGCACTGTGACGGCGTGGAGCAATCATGAAACGGCTTCCAATTGCCCTCTTGCTCGTAGCCTCGGTGCTGGCCCCGGCGGTCAGAGCCCAGGG
>JANNUB010000257.1:0-12360 GCA_031394795.1 Ignavibacteriota bacterium
GTGAGTTGTCGGACGTACGAGCAAACGGTCGAAGCCGTCGCCGATCCGGAGAGAAGCAAGAACGTTTGGCTGCATAGCCTCAAACGCTCAGAGTAGCGTCGCCCTGAAATTGCCAACGGACAATGGGACAATCTCTCGAAACAGACGTCAAGTTAACACCGACTGCAAGTCTATACCGGAGAATTCAATAGTGGCTATGAAAAAGGTACTCAAGAAGCTACTGGCGACAGTTGTCCCGGCTGCGTTACACTCGGCCATAGTTGTCAATTATTGGAAGTTCAGGAACACGGTACCCTCGAGTTATGAAAAGGAGGTGAAACTTCTTTCGCTCTTTGTGACGGAAGGCGATTACGTAGTTGATTTAGGAGTAAACATGGGGCAGTATACCGTTCCACTATCAAGGCTCGTTGGCTCCTCGGGTCGAGTTCTTGGTTTTGAAGCCCTGCCATCTACCTTCGAATTGGCAAGGCGAATCGTGGAGAAAAGAAAAAACGTGAAGCTCCACAATATTGCGGTCAGTGATCGGCGCGGAACATGCGTTATGAAGCTTCACTTTGAAAGTGATGGGAGCCTTAACCGCGGGCTCACGTCGATAATTGATCAAGAGACGATGCCCTCGGGCGGAGAGACAATTGAAGTTGACTGTATTCCGCTCGATGAAGTGCTGGCCGATCGCAACCAACGAATCAGGTTCATAAAATGTGATGTGGAAGGGCATGAATTCTCTGTGATAAAAGGAGCCATGGACATTATTCGTCAAGATCACCCGGCGATCATGCTGGAAGCCAGACCTGCCAGTTTTAACAAAATCGTCAATGCCCTTCGTGATGTCGGGTATGTGCCGACGAAGGTCACGGATACCGGAGTCTTGGAACGAGTCACAGAGTGCGTATCGAGTACCGAAAACTTCTTTTTTGTCTCAGGACAAGACATGCCCGACTTCGCGGGCAATGATGTTTCGGTCCACCATCATGTGTGAGTCTCTTCCCGGCTGCGTTTGTGAATGGATAGTTTTATAAAACGAATGCGCGCGCCAAAGGAACCGTACATTGGCGAGAGGAAGAGGGTTATGATTATCTATGGCTAGATCGAACGACAAATGCATCTGGGTCCTCTCTGAACTTTACTATCCGGAGGAATCAGCAACGGGATACAACGTAACAAAAGTTGCTGAAGGTCTCGCACTGAGGCATCGGGTTCGTGTGCTCACTGCGCAACCTACCTACAAAGCGCGTGGAACAAGAGCTCCGAAAGATGAGATTCGCAACAACGTTCAGATTCATCGGTGTGCTGCAACGACGCTTGACAAGGACATATTGGCGTTTCGCCTTGTGAATCTGTTCACGATCAGCATTTCCATCTTTGTCAACGCGATCAAGAGAATCAATCGAGGAGATGTTGTGCTGGTGGTGACGAATCCACCGACGCTTCCATTTCTTGTTTTCCTGGCCTGCAAACTGCGGGGAGCCAAGTTGGTTTTACGTATCGAAGATGTCTATCCGGAAGCGCTTGTGGCTGCCGGCTTCGCGAAGCAAGGGTCAGTTGTTGTCAGAGCGCTCGATTTGTTGCATCGTAAACTCTACACGGGTGTTGATCGAGTAATTGTCCTGGGTAGAGACATGATGCAGCTCGTGCAGAATAAGATTGGCAATAACGCTGCGCATCTGACGATTATTACAAATTGGGCGGACACTGACCAGATTGTACCTCTTCCAAGAGGAACCAACGCCCTATTGCAGAGGCATGGTATAGCCGAAAAATTCGTCGTTCAATATTCCGGGAACATGGGACGTACGCATGATATCGAGAGTCTGGTGCAATGCGCCAAGAGGCTTGAATCGGACGACCAGATTCACTTTCTTTTCATAGGTTGGGGTGCGAAGGAGCCTTGGCTCAAAAAGTCAGTTCAAGAACTTGGACTAAGGAACGTCATAATTCTGCCCCCGCAACCCCGCGCAGATTTGGCAGTCTCTCTGAACGCGTGTGACGTAGCGATAATCTCGTTTGTGTCCGGAATGTCTGGTGTATCGGTTCCGAGCAGAATGTATAACATTATGGCGGCGGGAAAGCCGATCATTGCAGTTGCCGACAAAAGCTCAGAGCTCGCACAAATGGTCGAGGAGGAAAATGTCGGTTGGGTAGTGGAGCCGGAGTTGCCGGAACGGATAGCGGAGGTTCTCCTTAAAGCAAAATCACATCGTCAACTTTTAGTGGAAATGTCTGCGAGAGCTAGCACGTGTGTTGTGGAGAAGTACTCTGAGGAAGCTATTATGCGCAAGTATGAGTCTCTTATGGACAGCATGCAGTCTAACAGCTCGTCTGGTTCAGGAAACCCTGCATGAGAATTGGCATCAATCTGCTGTACATGATTCCAGGAGTTGTTGGAGGGACGGAGACATACGCGATGGGACTCATCAGCGGACTCAAACGGCTTAAGTCGGAACACGAGTTTGTTTTATTCCTGAACCGTGAATCCAGCGGGCTGATCCTTAACGATGCTCAAAATTTTCGGTGTGTTGTGTGTCCAGTGAATGCAGCCAGCAGGAGGAAGCGGTATTTTTTTGAGCAAGTGCAACTCCGACAGTATGTCGAGAAATATGGAATTGACTTACTCCATTCACTTGGCTATACGTCACCGCCCTTTCTGCAATGCCAAAATGTTGTATCGGTACCCGATTTGAACTTTCGGGCGTTCGGGCATTTGATGCCACTCTCTCGTCGTTTGGTCCTTGCGACATTTGTCAGACAATCAGTGGCACGTTCCGACAAGGTCATTACCATCTCGGAGTTTTCCCGACAGGAAATCCTTAAAGCGTACAGGGTGCCTCCGGAAAAAGTTGTGGTAACTCACCTTGGGGTTGACGCGGAGAATTTGGCACGAGATCTCAAGAGTGGAACAGTTGACAACTCTATGTTCAGCGTCGATCCCCCTTACTGTGTTGCCTTTAGCAGTTCTTACCCAAACAAGAACATCGCTCGGCTTATCGAAGCTTTTCAAGAATCCAAGAAGGGCTGTAAGCTTGAGCACAAACTGGTCTTGATTGGTCACCAGGCTGAAGTCGAAGAGAAAGGGGGCAACAAGCAGATTGTTCGAGAACGTGAGGACATCATTTGGACCGGTTACGTGGAAAGGCAACGTGTTTTTGATATCTTGAAACGGGCGGATTTCTTGATCTTCCCATCATTTTATGAGGGCTTTGGGTTGCCCGTTCTCGAGGCAATGGCTGTTGGAGTACCCGTGGTCTGTTCTAAGGCGGCGTCGTTACCTGAAGTTGCCGGCGATGCGGCAGTTTTTTTTGATCCTTTTTCGGTAATGGACATGTCTGAGCAAATTGTGTCTGTTGCTACGAATCCTCACTTGAGAGAAAAGCTTCGAGAAAAAGGCTTCGAGAATCTCAAACGCTTCTCGTGGAGGAAAACTGCTGCTGAGACAATCGCTGTGTACGAAGATATTCTGTCCAAAAAGAAAACCACTTCCTCCGCTGAGTTGGGCCAAAGCTGATTCATGAAAAAGAACAAGAAAATACTGATCCTGCTGATCTCAGATTCTCTCATGATCTGTATGGGATGATTGCTCTACTTTGTCTTACGCGTTCGCTCGGGATGGATCGATATGACGATGGACAGTGTTCGGATGCTTGTTCCTGTTCTTTGCGATCTTTGCCCATGGTTCAAGGATCAAGACCAAAGTCTTGGAGGCAATGGGAATGGGAAAACCCGTGGTAACCACATCCGTTGGCGCGGATGGAATCTCGGGAAAAAATGGAGTACATTTTTTTGTCGCGGATACACCTGCTGACTTTGCGAGCAGGGTGAAAGAACTGTTGGCAGATCAGTGCTTGCGCCAAAGGATGGGAGAAGAGGCGCGAAGTCTTATCCGGAGAGAATTCACGTGGGAAAAGAGCGGTGCGATGTTCCGTAATCTCCTGCATCTGAGTCTGAGTAGAAAATGGCATCCAGAGAACCACAATGCTCTTCGCTCTGTGCCTCTCTATGTTCTTCTCGCATGCTCAGGCACAGCAGAATCGCATTGGCGTTCGCCTGGTCAACAACATTGGGGAGTTTTTTGATCGTGTCACGGAGTACAGGATGAGAAAGCGCAACGCTATTCGGAGAATGGCTATGCGTGGGCTCGAAAAGCATTCGATCTGAACACCATGCATGGACGCATTGCAGATTTATATGAAAGCCTGATGCAGACGGAAACTCGATGAACGCCAAGCAAGAAAAAATTATCCTCCTCGCTGCCGATTTTGTGGCAATCAATCTTGCGTGGTTAGTCTATTACTTCGTGCGGGTGAGAAGTGGAATTGTCGGCATGAGTATGAATGTCGAACTGTGGCTGCCGATGGTTGCGATCTATCTTTTCTGGCTTCTTCTCTTCTTTGCTGTGGGGCTGTACCGGTCATGGTATGCCGAGTCGCGTTTCGATGAAATCACGCGAGCTTTCAAAATCATTTCGTTCGGTTGTCTGTCGCTTTTCTTTGCCGTGTTCGCCGATGATGTCGGAAAAAATGTGAACATTCAGTCCCGGTTGCTCATTGCAATCTATTGGGCGATCATGCTTGGGTCTGTTTCGGTCGAGCGGCTTGTGCTGCGAAGTGTTCAGCGAAGGATGCTGATTGCCGGAGTCGGAGCGCGGAAGACCATCATTGTCGGGAGCGAGGCCAAATCTCAAGAGCTGTATGATGAATTGCTGAAGTATCCTGCTCTTGGATACAAAACCATCGGCTTTGTTTCGCTTGAGCGCACGAGAGCGACGCCGCACTGCACTCTCCCGGTTCTCGGCGACTTGTCCGCGTTGCACGCCGTTGTCGAGCGACATGACGTGCGGGAGGTGCTCATTGCACTCGATTCATCCGATCACGATCGCTTACTCGACATCGTCTCAAAGTGCAATGGACATAAGGTTGGTCTGAAAATTATCCCCGATCTCTACGACATCATCAGCGGGCAGGCGCGCACGAACCAGATTTACGGATTTCCGCTTATAGAGATCAGTCCGCAGCTGCTTACACCATGGGAAGCAACGGCGAAGCGGACAATTGATGTGATGGTTTCAGCTGCTGTCCTCGTTCTCGGACTTCCGTTCTGGCTACTGATTGCGGCAATGATCAAGGTGGAATCCCACGGCCCCGTTCTGTACAAGCAAGAACGTGTCGGAAAGGATGGGAAACTGTTCAGTATTATCAAGTTTCGCTCGATGTATCGCGACGCCGAAAAGGAGGGTCCGCAGTGGGCTGAGAAGAAGGACCCTCGTGTAACGCGATTTGGCAAAATCCTTCGCAAGCTCCATCTGGACGAAATTCCACAGCTGCTGAACGTTCTCGTCGGTGAAATGAGTTTGATCGGACCCCGTCCAGAGCGGCCTGTGTTCGTGGAACAACTCTCGAAAGAAATTCCGATGTATCTCCGCCGGCTCAAGGTGCGTCCCGGCATTTCCGGTTGGGCGCAAGTCAAACACAAGTACGATGAAAACATCGAAGACGTGCGAAAGAAAGTTCAATACGATTTGTTTTATATTGAGAACATGTCGTTGAGAATGGACTTCAAGATTCTCCTCAGTACCGTGGCCCATGTGTTGCTTGGTCGCGGGCACACCTAACACGTATTTCAGGAACTCGTAGAATGAAACTCCACATGGTCGACGTCGTTGGCCAATACCAAAAAATCAAACCAGATGTTGATGCAGCAATTCACTCGATTCTCGACTCCGGTCGCTTTATTCTCGGCAAAGAAGTCGGCGAGCTCGAATGTCAGATTGCGGGCTATCTTGGTGTGAAGTTCGCAGTTGGCTGTGCATCGGGAACGGATGCGCTGCAAGTCGCGATGATGGCGCTCGAGATCAAACCCGGCGATGAAATCATCACGACGCCGTTTACGTTTGTTGCAACCACCGAAACGATCGTTCTGCTCGGTGCGAAGCCCGTCTATGTTGACATTGATCCGAAGACGTTCAACCTAGATCCGGCGAGAATCGAAGCAGCGATTACATCGCGAACGAAAGCCATCATTCCGGTGCATCTTTACGGCCAAGCCGCGGACATGGACCCGATAATGGAGATCGCGCGCAAACATAACTTGAAAGTAATTGAAGACGCGGCGCAAGGACTCGGCGCATCGTACAAAGGAAAGAAAGCCTGCACGTTCGGCGATATCTCATGTATCAGCTATTTTCCGAGCAAGAACTTAGGCGCGTTTGGCGATGCGGGAATGGTCGTAACCAACGACGCTGCCCTCGGCGAGAGAATGCGGATGATCATCGTACACGGCTCGAAGGTTCGCTATTACCATGAAATCCTCGGCGTGAATAGCAGACTCGATACACTTCAAGCAGCCGTGCTCTTGGTAAAGCTGAAGTACCTCGATCAGTGGAACGGCGCCCGCAGGAAAGCTGCCATGCGCTACAACGAGCTGCTGAGAGGAACTCCCGTGACGATCCCCCATGTTGCACCGTACGGCGAACATATTTTTCATCAATACACAATCCGAGCGCCGAAACGCAACGAGCTTGCGGGGCATTTGAAACAAAAAGGAATTCCCCACGCAATCTACTATCCGGTTCCTTTGCATATGCAAAAGGCTTTTGTCCCGCTTTGCGGGACTGGAAAGGGTGCATTCCCGATCACTGAGCGTGCGGCGGACGAGGTTCTCTCGCTTCCGATGCACACCGAGCTGACTGAGGAGCAATTAGTGTACATCGCCGAAGCGGTCAAAGAATTTTATGGGGGGAAATAGCGCAGTTGGAAACGCCGCCGAAAATTCTCGTCGTTACTCCGACGTACAATGAAGCGAGCAATGTGCGCAAACTCGTGCCGGCAGTTCTGCGGCAGGCGCCGAACCTGCACATGCTGATCGTTGACGACGGTTCGCCCGACGGCACAGCGGGTATCGTCAAGGAATTGATGGCGACGAACGAGCATCTTCATCTCATCGAACGCGTGGGGAAGCAGGGACTTGGAACAGCGTACGTCGCGGGATTCAGGTACGCCATTGAAAATGGGTACGACCTCGTCTTTGAGATAGATGCCGATTTCTCGCACAATCCCAACGACATTCCGATCTTCCTTGCCAAGATACGCGACGGGTACGATCTCGTCATCGGATCCCGCTACGTGAATGGCGTGCGCGTGTTGAATTGGCCAATGAGCCGCCTGCTCTTGAGCTACTCGGCGAACTTCTACACACGCATTATTACCGGGCTTCCCGTAGAAGATGCAACGGGGGGCTTCAAGTGCTACCGCATCGGGGCGCTGAAAGCTATTGACCTCGACCATATCCGCTCCAACGGCTACGCGTTTCAAATCGAAATGAGTTATAAGATCTGGAAAAAGGGACTTCGCATCGTCGAGATTCCCATCATTTTCAAGGATCGGCTTGAAGGAGATTCGAAAATGTCGAAGCACATCGTGTACGAAGCGGTGTTCATGCTGTGGAAGCTGAGGCTCAGAAGCGTGCTCAACCGGCTGTAGCGTTTCATTTATCCTTTTCATGGACCTCTCGGTCATCGTCGTCAACTACAATGTTCGCCAGTATTTGGAGAATGCGCTGACCTCCATTGTTCGCGCAATGGCGGGTGTGCAGGGAGAAGTGTTCGTCGTTGACAATGCATCGGATGACGGCAGTGTCGAGATGGTGAAATCCAAATTCCCCGCGGTTCGTCTCATCGAGAACAGGGTCAATGTTGGTTTTGCGAAGGCGAACAATGTCGCGCTGAAGCTCGCCCAAGGACGATACATTCTCCTCATCAACCCCGACGCGATCGTGCAAGAAGATACATTGCGCGTCATGATGAAGTTCTTCGACGAAACTCCCGACGCCGGTCTCGCCGGCTGCAAGATTCTGAATCCCGATGGAACGTTTCAGGCTCCGTGTCGGAGAAGTATTCCCACGCCCTGGGTTGCATTTACGAAGATCTTCGGTCTCGGCGCACTCTTTCCGAAATCACGGCTCTTCGGAAGATACAATCTTACGTACTTGAGCGAGGATGAAACCTACGAAGTTGATGCGATAAGCGGTTCGTTCATGTTCCTGCGGCGCGACGCATACGAAAATGTCGGCGGCCTCGACGAGATGTTCTTCATGTATGGCGAAGATCTGGATTGGTGCTACCGCTTTGCAAAGGCAGGCTATAAAGTGTACTACGTTCATGCCACGAAGATCGTCCACTTCAAAGGGGAGAGCACGCGCCGAAGCGACATTGATGAGATTCAGGTTTTCTACCATGCAATGCAGCAGTTTGTGGAGAAACATTTCAGCTCGTCGCTTATCGTCGAAGTCGTTCTGACGATCGGGATTGTTTTGCGTGCAGCGATTGCGTTCGTCGCCAAGGCGAGCTCAGCACTCCTCATGGCGCTTATTGATTTTCTCCTGGTTGATATGGCGCTCGTTGTTGCGGAGAAATTATACTTTGGACAGTTCTTCCGATTTCCGGACTACGCGTATCCGATTGTGTGGATGGTTCCGGCCGCCGCCGTCGTAACGGCGTTGTTCCTTTTCGGCGTGTACACAACGAACCGCTATTCGGTGACACGATCCTTTTCGGCTGTTGTCGTGAGCTATGTTATGATTTCAGCGTCCGTCTTTTTCTTTAAGAACTTCGCGTTCAGCCGCGCCGTCGTCATTATTTCCGGGCTGATTGCACTCGTCGCAGTCCCGGGCTGGCGCCTGCTGTTTCAGTTGATCAGCGGGCGAAGAAGCGGTTCGCGCAGGAGCCTGTTCGGCCGCCCGACGGTTATTGTCGGAACAGGACCTTCTGCACAGGAAGTGCTGAAGAAACTTCGCGCGCGCGTCGATGACGGCTACGATGTTGTCGGGTTTATCGATCTGCACCGGAGAAATATCGGCGAGAAAGTCTCGGGGCTTGAGATCATCGGGAGTATCGATAATGTGGGCAAGGTGATCAACGAGAGGAACGTGAGCGAAGTGATCTTTTCGACCGATGGTCTTTCATACACGGATATTCTGTCCGTGATCGCGCGCAGCAATGACCGAAGCGTCAATTTTCGACTCGTGCCAAATAGTCTCGAAGCGATCATCGGTAAAACGCGCATTGACAAGCTGGATTCGCTGCCTCTTGTCGAAATCGAGTACAATATCCACAATGCCACGAATCGGTTTGTGAAGCGTTGTTGCGATCTGCTCCTGTCCGGGGTTTTGCTGGTGTTGCTTTTTCCCGTATTCTCTGTTTGGAAACGGCTTGTTGGGGAGAATACCCTGGGCAGGTTTGCCCAATCCATCCTCTTGATTCCCCATGTGTTTTTGGGTAGAATAAGTTTTGTCGGACGCCCCTTATCCGATCCGGATAATGCAACGGTCGAAGACTCGACCCACCAAGGCTCCGCAGACTCGCCTCGGCGAGCAGCGCTGTCGTACTTGGGACCGAAGGGTCTGACCGGACTTGTGCAAATCAACTCGCGCACCGATGACGAGGCTGAGCGCTACAAACTTTATTACGCGAAGAATCAATCGTTCATGTTGGACGTGGAAATCTTGTTGAAATCGTTCTTGCCGAGATAGCATATGGCGAAAGTCACATTGGAATTTGAAAAGCCGATTGCCGAGCTGGAGCAGAAGATCGAGGAGATGCGCAAGTACGCCAACAATCCCGACATTGCGCAGGAAATCGAGAAGATAGAAAAACGCGTGAACCACCTTCAACGCAGTGTATTCAGCGGGTTGACGCGTTGGCAGAAGGTGCAGCTTGCCCGCCATCCCGACCGACCGTACACGCTCGATTACATCGAGAAAATGACGACCGACTTCATTGAATTGCACGGCGACCGGACGTTTAAGGATGACAAGGCAATCGTCGGCGGGTTTGCGAAGCTCGATACGTACAGCGTGATGATCATCGGCCATCAAAAAGGTCGGGATACGAAATCCAATCTCTTCCGGAACTTCGGGATGCCGAACCCGGAAGGATACCGCAAAGCGCTCCGCCTGATGAAACTTGCCGAGAAATTCAAGAAACCCATCGTCACGCTGCTCGATACGCCGGGGGCTTTTCCCGGACTCGAAGCCGAAGAACGAGGACAGGCCGAGGCGATCGCGCGCAACCTGTATGAAATGTCGCATCTCCGCGTGCCGATCATTGTCGTCATCATCGGCGAGGGCGCATCAGGCGGCGCGCTCGGTATCGGCATCGGCGACAGGATACTCATGTTGGAAAATTCCTGGTACTCGGTCATTTCGCCGGAATCGTGTTCAAGTATTTTGTGGCGAAGCTGGGACTACAAAGAGCAGGCTGCGGAAGCACTGCAACTTACCGCGCCGGATTTGAAAAAGCAGGGGATCATTGACGAAATACTTCCCGAGCCGCTTGGCGGTGCGCATCGCGACCATCAAAAGGCGGCAGACATTTTGAAAGCGCAGATTCTCACTGAGTTGAAGTATTTGTCAAAGTTTAAAGTTGAAAAACTCATTGAGCGACGTATTGAGAAGTTCTCCAAGATGGGGGAATATTCGGGATAACGAAGATGGTCATTGCCCATGAGCGATATAGACAGCATTCGTGAGAGCATCCGTCAAGGTCAGTATGATATGACGATGCACGCAATGGAGGAGATGGCTGAAGATTTTCTTGACATTATCGATGTTGAGAACGCTGTGTTTACGGGACAGATAGTGCGGACTGAGAAAGACGATCCAAGAGGAACAAAGTACATAATTGAAGGTTTTACCAAAAATGGCGTAACACCAGTAGGTGTCGTCGGTAGGTTCACCGCAAAGGGGAGTTATCTGGTGATCACAGTCTATGCTATTACATAATCCAAGGTGAATCTCATGTATGGATACAAGTGCGAATATTGTAGAGGTACAGTCCAGGCAAAGCAGCTTGAGCGTGAAGCGTTCAAACATAAGAGCGGGTTCGTCATACTTGAACACGTGACGATAGGAGTTTGCGATACGTGTGGCAGTCGTTATTACCACGCAGATGTTCTTCACGCGGTAAATGATGTTGCAACGGGACTTCGTGCCTCGGGACGAACGATGAATGTTCCCGTTGCGGAATTTAATGCGCCGCAATAGTAAATCTATCACACCACGAACATGAGGTGTATCCTATGTTAAAAAACGAGTTGCTCGAAATACTCTGCTGCCCGAAGTGCAAAGGCGACTTGCACTACGAGCCGGAGAAGAATACGCTCACGTGCAAGAAATGCAGCAAGATCTATCAGATCAAAAACAACATTCCCATCATGCTGGTTGACGATTGATGCACAGTAACGTTTTGAACGACAGCCGCGTTGGCCGCGTGATCGAGCTTGCGCTGCTTGAGGACATTGGACTTGGCGATCTGACGAGCGATGCGATCATCCCCGACGCGAAGCTTGGAAGGGCGGAATTTCTGTGCATGGAGGAAGGGGTCATTGCAGGACTTGAAGTAGCCACGCTCGTATTCCAGTATTGTGATCACGGCGTTACCGTTCAGCCGCTGATCCGCGACGGCGAGTTCGCAAAGAAAGGGCAGACGGTTGCGAAGATTGACGGAAGCGCGAAAAGTATCCTGAAAGGGGAGCGGACGGCGTTGAATTTTCTTCAACGCATGAGCGGCATCGCGACCATGACCAGAAGCTTCGTTGACGCCGTCGCGGGGACAAAGGCGAAGATTGTTGATACACGGAAGACTGTCCCCGGTCTACGCGTGCTCGACAAATGGGCGGTGCGACTCGGCGGCGGCATGAACCATCGCTTCGGATTGGACGACATGGTGTTGATAAAGGACAACCATATCGTCGCAGCAGGCGGCATAACGCAAGCAGTGAGCGCGTGTTTCAAGTACCTTGCCGATGAGGGGCACGACGTGAAAGTCGAAGTTGAAACAAAAAATCTCCCCGAAGTCCAGGAGGCTATTCACTGCAAGGGCGTTCATCGCATCATGCTCGATAATTTTCTTCTCGATGAGATGCGCGAAGCAGTTGCCATGATTGCGCACAGAGCTGAAGTTGAGGCGAGCGGCGGCGTGACGTTGCAGACTGTCCGCGCAATTGCGGAAACTGGCGTGGACTTCATTTCCGTCGGTGCCCTCACACATTCGGTCAAAGGCCTCGACATCTCGCTCGAACTGTTGCATGTTTGACAAGCTCAAGCGGCTCGGCACCGACACTGCCATCTATGGCGTCAGCACGGTTGTCGGTCGCTTCCTCACCTTTCTCCTCACACCGTTCTACACCAACGTTCTTCCACCAGAGGATCTCGGCATCGTTGCGACGATGTACGCGTACATCGCGTTCATGAACATACTGTATGGTTACGGCATGGAAGCCGCCTACATGAAATACGTTTCAACGCTGGAGATTGGAACGAAAAAGCAAACTTTCAGCGTGCCGTTTCTTTCGCTGGTGGCGACGTCTGCCG
>JANNUB010000291.1:0-13811 GCA_031394795.1 Ignavibacteriota bacterium
GGACACGACGGAGTCGTGTCCCTACACAAAATGAAACGGAATGACTTCCACACGTTGGGACAAAATCAAAGACCTCTTCAACGAAGCGCTCGCGCTTTCTGAGAATGAACGCGAGCATTTCTTAGAACGCGCGACAAACGGAGACAATGAGCTTCTTCGCGAAGTGAAATCTCTTCTCGCATCGTCGGCGCACGCAAAAGGCGATGAGCATCGCACAAGCAACTTCTTCTCATTCGGGAGCGGCAACACAGATGCGCTCATCGGAACAACGATCGGACATTTCAAAGTGCTGCGCGAAGTTGCGCGGGGCGGAATGGGGATTGTGTTGGAAGGAATTCGTGAGGATGAATTCAAGCAGCGCGTTGCAATCAAAATCATTCGCGGAGGAATCGGCAGCGAGGAAATCGTTCGGCGGTTCCGTGCCGAGCGTTCCGTCCTGTCGGGTCTGAATCATCCGAACATCGCGAAGTTTCTTGACGGCGGTAATCTTCCCGACAGCACGCCGTTTCTCATCATGGAATTCATCGAGGGCGTGCCCATTGACGCGTATTGCGATGAGAAGAAACTCGACGTTCGCTCTCGACTCGAGTTGTTCAGTTCGGTTTGTTCCGCAGTTCACTACGCGCATCAGAATCTTGTCGTTCACCGCGACTTGAAGCCGAGTAATATTTTCGTCACCGAGCACGGCGTGAAACTTCTCGACTTCGGCATTGCGAAGCTGCTTAAGCTCGAGCCAACGGAGAAGACTCTTGCGGCAACGCAGGCTGGTTCACTTTTTCTTACGCCTGAGTACGCAAGTCCCGAACAGATTCTCGGAAAGAATGTCACGGCGGCAAGCGATACGTACTCGCTCGGCGTTCTTCTCTATAAACTTCTCACAGGTCGACGGCCATATCGTTTCAAGTCGCCCGCGCTGCGCGACGTCGAGTACGCAATCATCGAAGAACAGCCGACGAAGCCAAGCAGTTGCGCGCTCAACGCAGAGGAAAGCGCAGCCCTCAATCGAACAACATCAAAAACAAAGTTATCAAAAACTCTTGCTGGCGATCTTGATACAATTGTGTTGAAGGCGCTGCAGAAAGAACCGGAGTTGCGGTATTCATCCGTCGAACAGTTTCAGCGGGACATTCAGCGTTATCTCTCCGGTTTGCCCGTGAGCGCGCAGCCGGATTCTGCTCTGTACCGATTTTCAAAGTTCGTTTGCCGCAACAAACTCGCTGTTACCGCAGCAGCGCTTCTGATTGTTTCGCTCGCAGGCGGCGTCATCGTGTCGCTGATGCAAGCGCAACGCGCCGAGCGTGAGCGCGACCGGGCACAAGCGGAAACGGAAAAAGCACAGCAGGTGATCAGTGTTTTGAAGGAGATGTTCTCCTCCGCCGATCGTTTCCGTACAACAAAAAAGGACATCACGGTCGCCGACGTTCTGGAGAATGCTTCTGCGCGCATTGAAAAAGATTTCGCCAGCCAACCCGGCATTGCCGCCGATGTTCTCTCGACCATCGGCTCGACATACGAAGGGCTTGCCCAATACGACAAGGCAAAAGCGACGATGCAAAAAGCTCTTCGGCTTCAACAGCAATCGCACGGAACTGAACACGCAGATGTTGCCGAGGCTCTGCACGCGCTTGGCATGATTCATCACATGAGCGACGAGCGAGCGCCGGCGGAATCGCTGTACACTCTATCGCTCGCGATGTTTCGCAAGTTCAATCAGCCGTCAAATAACTACGCGACGACGTTGAACGACTACGCGGTCTTTGTTCAAGATCAAGAAAGGTATTCGTTCGCAGATTCGCTCCTTCGATCTGCAATGGCAATGTACAAATCACTTTCGTCCGACTATCGAAAGCAGCTTGCGTCTTCGCTTCACAACCTCGCGCTCAACTATGACTATCTCGGAAACTTCGCTACGGCAGATTCTCTTTATCGCGCTTCACTGGTCTTGCAACGACAAGTAAACAACGGAGAGACCGCGCAAATGGCGGTCACGATCGGAAATATGGGAATCATTGCGGAAGGGCGCGGAAACAATCGAGAGGCGGAGCGACTGTATCGAGAGAGTCTTGCAATCCGACGCTCGCAACTCGGCGAGGAACATTATTCCGTCGCGTCAAACAAAATCAAGTTAGGAACCTTCCTCATCGAACATTCCACCCAACACGGTGCAGCGGAGCAATTGTGTCGTGAAGGATTGAGCGCGTTGCTCAAAACCAATCCGGACCTCAAACGATTGATCGGTCGCGGACATCTCGGACTTGGGCGGGCGGTACAAATGAGAGGAAAACTCCGCGACGCGGAAACGGAGCTGAGGAAAGCCGTGGAAAATTTCGCGCAGGCTCAACCGTTGAGTGAGAAAAATCTCGCAGACGCAGAAGTGTTTCTTGCGCGCAATCTCATCGGGCAGAAGCGTTTTCGTGAGGCTGAAGTGCAATTGCTGCGCGCACGCGACAGGCTGCATGCAGCCTCCGCTGATTCTTCGAATGAAATGGAACGAGCGAACGAATCGCTCGAACATTTGTCCGCGGCGTGGAAAAGAAAATGAACACACGCGGTATCTCCTTCACGCCGCGCGAAGGAGAATCCGCGATGCTCGATCACCTCGTCAAAATCATCTTGCGCGTCGCTGAGAACGAGCCTGCCTGCCCCGAAGGGGTCCCTACGGATAGTTTGTAAAAGTACACTCCGCTCGCAAGCGGGTTGGCGTTGAACGTCGCCTCATAACTTCCCGCATTCTCCGTAAGGAGTCCTACGGACAAGTTCTCATCCACCAGCGTTGCGACTTCTCGTCCCAACAAATCATAAACTCTGAGTGACGTGAACCCTGAACCCTGAACCGAGAAGGCAATGCGCGTGGAAGGGTTGAACGGGTTCGGATAGTTTTGCTCGAGCGCAAAACGTTTCGGTGCCAGCGTTGAAATCTCTCGCACTTCTTCGTGAATCTTTACGCTAACCAAATCAGGCGTTGACATTCGGAGTTTGCTTTCACATATTAGAGCAAGGAGCAAAGAGGTCAACATGGCAAAACAAAACGGGTCTATGAACAAGAAGTTCGACCAAATGATCGAGCGACTCGACGCGCTTGTCGGGCTTATGGATTCGATCGACAAGACTCTTCGGCGGCACGAGAGAATCCTCGAACAACACGGACAAGCTCTTGAGGAAATCAAATCCGATCTTTTGCATCGCGCTGTTCATTACGGAGATTGGGTAATCCTCGAATCTGAAGCAGGCAAGACGCGTGCGGGCATATTGCGCGACAGTCCTTAAACAGCACAGGCGACTGACTGGCATGCCTTCGGCAAGCTCGTGGAAAAAGAATAGAGTCTCAGCAAAAAAAATCCCGTCGTCGTTCTTTCGCGACAACGGGATTTTCTGCTGCAATGATTGGTTGGCAGAATCTTCTTAGCGCAACAAGATCATCTTCTTCGTCTCCGCGAAGCCGTTTGCTTGCAGGCGATAGTAGTAAATTCCGCTCGCCAAGCCGTTCGCATCAAAAGTCGCTTCATAACTTCCCGCGCTCAAATTCTCATTCACCAGCGTCGCGACTTCTCGTCCCAAAACATCAAACACCTTCAACGTAACGCGACCGGCTTCTGACTTCTCCGTAAGGAGTCCTTCGGACTGACCTCCGACCTCTGACGTCTGACTTCTGACCTCTGCTATTTGAAATCTGATCTCTGTCGTCGGATTAAACGGGTTCGGATAATTTTGTTCAAGAGAAATATGCTCGGGAATAGTATTCGCGATTTCTCGTACCGACGTGAGCTCCGAAAGCAGTCGCCGCCACACGCCGCCGTTGTTGCGAACGCCCGCGTAGATGTACGACCCCGCGATCACCAACCGCATTACCTGTATGTTCGTAAGACCTTCGTTTCGGGCTTGCCAGGAAACGCCGCCGTCGTTCGAGAAGAATACACCCGTAAGACCTCCGCTGGCAATCAATGTTGTGCCATTCACCTTGAGATCGCTGATTGTACTGCCGATTATCGCAGTTCTCGGAAACCACGTTACCCCATCGTTTGTCGAATGCGTAATTCTGTTTCCATCCGCGCCGTAGATGGTTGATCCGATCACGGCAATTCCCCATGCGTCTCCAGTCGATCCCACTCCAAAAAAAGATGCCCCGTTATTCGTACTACGATAAATTCCTGAGCCTCCCGCATACAGATTGCCGTTGAATGAGATGACACTTTTATCTATGAAAGAATTGCTTCCGGGAACAAGTGTCCAACTGACGCCATTGTTCGTGGAACGATGCAGACCGTTGATTGCCGCAAAAATTTCAGTACCGACCTGAACGAACGCTCGGGCCTGGAAGCTTGAGAGTCCGCCGTTGGCGTTTGCCCATGTTAGCCCATCGTCGGTAGATCGAAAGTGCCCCAAACCGTTCCCGCCGGCGAAAATAAATCCCGCTGCAGTCCCCATGGCGCTGCAGCTCGTAAGACTGGAGACTTGAGTCCAGGTCGCTCCGCCATCTGATGAACGATGCACACCCTCTGTTCCACCTGTAACGCCGGCAAAAATCGTTGTTCCGTTTACCGCCATCGCTTGAACAGTTCTCCCTGCAAGTCCGACCTGCACCCATTGTGCAAAAGAGGTTGTGACGAGCATGGCGCTCATCGTCAATGCAGTAAGTACTCTCTTCATGGAATCTCCTTTGAGTTGTGTTGAAGAATTATGAATTCGGTTTTCCTTCAGCACAAGATAGGATTGCCGAGAACCTACGCAATCCCCCATTGGGGGTATTCTAACACTCTCACACAAAAAAATATCCCGCCATCACTTAATTGAACGAGAGAACATGATGAGAATTGGTTGTCCGAAGGACTCCTTAGGGAGAAGGTGATTCGAAGCTCTCGTCGTAAAAAGCACCGACTTCGCCCGAACGAAATCTTCGTGTTATGAGCTTCTACACCAACCCTCTCTCCAGCGCGACGCGCACGGCAAGCGCCCGCGAATGCACGTGAAGTTTTTTGTAGATGTGTTTGATGTGAGTCTTGACGGTGTGCGGTGAGATGAAGAATTTTTTTGCAAGCGTTTGGTATGTTTCGCCGTGCACGAGTCCGTGCAGCAGCTCAAGCTCGCGTTCGGACAGGTCGAAGTCAACAGGCTCATGCGCTTTTATTTCAGGTGAGTGTTTCTCCGAGCCGTTGTTTTTCCTACGCAGAAATGAGAGCACCGTGCGGGCAATGGATTGCGACATCGGCGCGCCGCCGTTGAACAACTCGCGAATCCCTTCTGCAACCTCCTCAATCGGGTCGTCCTTCAGCATGTAGCCCGCCGCGCCCGCTTGAATCGCCTGAAAAATTTTCACGTCGTCTTCGAAGACGGTGAACATCATGATCTCGATTTCGGGGAGAAGCTCCTGTAAAGCAATGGTCGTTTCGATGCCGGACATGCCCGGCAGCTCGATATCCATCAACACGACGTCGGGAATTCTGCTCGGCGGAAGTTTCTGTAACCCACCTAACGCCGTTTCGCCCGTCGCGTACGTTGCGACAAGCTTGATGTCGTCGAAGAACTCAAATTGTTCTTCAAACCGTTTGCGCACCGATGAGTTGTCTTCGACAAATGCTACTTTGATGGACTGCATGCTTTCAATCTAAGAATTGCGAATACGGGAGCAATACCTCTTTTGGGGTATTCTCTCTTTAATTAAACCCTGAGTCCGCCGAAGGCGGGCGAAGGGTCTCACCGTTGTGGTTTATGCAAAAGGTGTTCAATCCGCGACGTGCAATCGGGGATTTAGCACGATCCAATCGGTGGCAAAAATTCTGGCGGTGAGGCCCTTCGCTCCGCTCAGGGTGTTGGAATCTCTACCCGCACCTCCGTCCCTCTCCCATTCACTTGACTCATGCTGAAAGTACCACCGATTTCTTCGGCACGTTTGGTCATATTGAGAACGCCATTGCCGTGCAGCTCGCCGTTCGTTCTGTTCTGCAAACCGACGCCGTCATCACGCACCAGAATCTTCAATCTCAACGAGTCGTCGATGACCCGACCCGTCGGGAGTCTTCGACCGGAATCCGGTGTTGAGTGAACTTCAACACGGATGTTTGTTGCCTTCGCGTGCTTCGCGCAGTTCGTCAACGCTTCTTGTACGATGCGAAAGCAGTTGAGCACCTGAACGGGAGAAAGCTCAACGTCGCCATCGCAATGCGATTCGAAGAAGAACTCCGCATCATCCTGAAACTCCATCTGCCTGCGTGAATAATTCTCTACCTGCTCAACAAACTTTGCAAGCGGCATGGACTGTCCACGAATCGCCCAAATCGTTTCACGGAGCTGCATCATGCTCGAGCGGGCGTCTTGTTGAAGCGATTTGAGCAAACGCTCAGAACGCTTTTCCGTCGGTGGAGAATATTTACCCACCAAATCCAATCCCGAAATAATATTAACAAGTTGCGCGCCGACGTGGTCGTGTAAGTCGCGGGATATGCGTTCGCGCTCTTGTTGGATCGCCCGCTCGCGTTCCAGTTCTTCCACTTTCTTTCTCAGTTTTCGTGTAGAGACGTAGCGGATAACTCCACCAAACGTTCCCGCAACGAGCACCAACATCGCTCCACCAAACCACCATGTTCGCCAAAAGGGCGGAAGAATTCTGAACACAAACTCTGCTGGCTTTGCCGAAACAACTCCGTCGGCATTCACTGCGATAACGGAGAAGGCGTAGTGCCCCGCCCCAAGATTGCGATACTGCACGCGCGGATCGCTCGTCAGCTCTGACCAAGCGTTATCAACGCTCGCGTTATCAACGCCCGCGTTATGAACGCCCGAAAGTTTGAAGCGATAGGACACTTCATCTTCGTCCGCAAAACTGAGTCCTGCAAATTGAAACGATGGATTATTTTGCTCATGCGTAAACGTCGGGGAGAGAGACAGGTGCATCGCCGGAACCAACATCAATGAATCAATCGCAACGCGCGTGATGACGACTCGTGGTGCACTCAGCGGCGAGCGCGCATGAGACAAGTCAACCTTCACTACTCCTCCAGTGGTCGCCAGCCAGAGCGATGAAGTCGCTTGCGAGTAGTGCAGACGGTTCACCTTCATCTCTGCAAACGGAAGCAGAACAACGGGACCGTACGGCGTGATCATTCCATCGCTGAACTTGTGCAACGACTTCTCCGTCACGATCATAAGGCACTCTTGCGCGTCAGGGCAGGGGAAAATGCCGACGACGTTGTTTCCGCGCAAACCCTTCGTTTCATCGAAGAGATCAATTCGTCCATTGCTTATTCGTACAGCGCCTTTGCTCGTGCCGAACCAAACCGCATCGCCTGTTTTCTCTTCAAACACCGCGTTGATCATGCTCGAAGGAAGTCCTTGCTGCGTCGAAAACGCCTCCCATCGTCCATCGCGAAAGCGGTTCGCTCCCTTGCTGCGCGTGAGAAACCAAACAGAGTTGTCGAACGTCGTCATGCTTTCAAACATGTTGCTGACAAGTCCATCTTTCGTTGTGAGCAGCGAGTCTTTGTCGTTCGTGATGCGATGCGTGCCGCCGCCGTAGGAAGAAACCCACATTTCTCCCTTTCCGCTTGCATCAAGAAATGCGATAGATGATGTTCCATAGCCAATCCCTCGGAAGGAAATTGACTCCGCTCGTTGGGTCAGCTCCGGCGCGATAGGGCCATACACACCTGCGAACGTTCCGATGTACAAATTCCCGTTTTTGTCTTCCGCGAATGCGCGGACTTCATCCATCAATTTCTGAAACGGAAAATCATTTCTGATACGGTTGTTCTCGATGAGCGAAATGCCGCGACCCGTTCCAACCCATACGCGCTTACGCGAATCTTCGAACACCGTCGTGACTTCATTTTGGAGCAGACCGTCGGACGTTCTGTACGAGACAACGGATTCGCTCAAGAGCTTTTGTGCGCCGCCGCCCATCGTCGCAAACCACAGCGATCCTTCGTAATCGCGAAACACCTGACGCACCCGCATGCGCGCAAGACCGTTCCGCTCGGTGATCCAGCGTGGGCGATTACCGTCAAACTTGGCGATGCCATTTCCGTCCGTGCTCACCCAAATGTTTCCCGCGGCATCGCTCTCGCACGAGGTGGCGGCGGCGCCGAGCGACGCAGCGCGCACAGAGGCGTCTCCACTCGAATCAATCTTGACGCCAAGGAGCCTACCTCCGGACGCTATCCAGTATTGACCCTGTGCATACACGACATTTGCCCGCGCCCACGGATACTCATCGCCGCGCAGCAAGCCGTGTTGTTGAGAAAGCAAACGATGCTCGACGAATTGAAATGAATCTGTCCGTGACGGGATCATCCGAAGAAACTTCTCCCCTTTTGTCACCAACAGCGAGCCGTCGGGCAGCGGACCATATCCTCCTCCGATTGCGGGGTCCAACCGGGCGATGCTTGAATCAGGCCTTACATAACAGAGAGACTTTGCCGTTCGAAAATAGATGCGATCGAATCTGTCTTGAAAAATGTCAGACACTTCGTTGCTCGGCAAGCCATCGCGTGTGGTGAAAGATCGGAATTTCCTACCGTTGAACCGCGCGATGCCGCCGTCGTACGTTCCGAACCACATCGCTCCACTCTTCTCCTGAAAAATGCAGTGGATGAAGTTGCTCGGCAAGCCGTCGTCCGTGGTGTACGTGGTGAACGTTCGTCCATCATACCTGCTGGCGCCGCGATCCGTTCCGAACCACATATAGCCGTCGCGGTCTTGATAGATGCACAGGACGTAGTCGCTCGCAAGTCCGTTGGCGCGGGTATAGGTTTTGAGCGCGAGTTGTTGCGCGTGAAGTGATGAGCATACCATCATCAATACGATAACGGCGCTTTCAAGAAGAAGAGATCGGGAGCGATTCCCCCTGTCGTTACTCGCGAAGACCATTGTCTTCAATCTAACAAAATCTCGTGAACTTGAAACGTCGTGAAGCGCACACGCGAGATATTGTTACGTTCGCAGTTTCTCTGGGTAGAATTGCAATATGCGCACACCCCATTGCAATGCCTATTTCAAAGTGGTAAGTTGTACTGCGTATTTTTTGCGAATCAGTCAATGTCCGACCCGAAGGGTTCCTTCGGAAAGGACTCCTTCGGAGGAGCGAACATGGAGATCATTACCGAACAATTCTCAATTTCCTCACGAGGAAACTCAGAAGTTCTCGACATCACCCCGCACGTGAAAGCGGCGCTGACAAAGCACAAGTTGATCGAAGGTCAGGCAACGATCTTCGTCATCGGCTCGACGGCTTCGATCACGACAACGGAGTTCGAGCCTGGGTTGAGAAGGGATATTCCTGAAATGTTGGAGAGGATCGCGCCCCAATCAATTCAGTACCATCACGACGACACATGGCACGACGGCAACGGACACTCGCACGTCCGCGCAGCGCTCATGGGCTGCTCAGTGACGATTCCGTTTGTGAATGGAGAAATGATGCTCGGGACGTGGCAACAGATTGTGTTGGTGGATCATGACAATCGTCGGAGGGAGCGGACGATCGTGGTACAGGTGATTGGAAAAGGATGATGGATTATTGGATGAATGGATAGTTGGATGAATGGATCGTTGGAGTGAAGAATAATTGAATTGAATTATCAATTCATCCAACAATCCAACAATCCATTCATCCAACCATCCATTCATCCGGCTTTCTTCACTGCAATAATCTCGACCATCGGCGGCGAGCAGAAAAATGAGGTAGGGTCGTTTGACCTTTCTTTCCATTCACGTTCGAGCGCCTTCTGTTCTGCCAAAGTCAACGCACCTTCTTCGACAAGTTTCGGCGCGTAGGTGCGAATAAAAATTGTCGGCCAGGTCCACAACTGGGAGTGTGGACGGGCAACGCGATGCAAAGGACGAATCTCCGTCGGTGTGAGGCCATGCTTCGCCAACAACGTCGGCAGGCGTAAGCCAACTTCAGCATCACCGCCATGCCTGCGCCAGGCTTCGACAACCACCGTCACGAAACGACGAAAGGCTTTGCCTTCCGGCGCAAGGAGAATTCCTTCATAGTTCATGTACTCTTGAAGAGCGAACACGCCGCCGGGCTTCAGTGCGTGCGCGACTTTTTCGATGACTGCTTCCGGACTTCGAACAAAACACAACACCCAACGCTGGTACGCGGCATCAATGCTCGCGGCTGGCAGCTCAAGTTTCTGCACGTCGCCAACAAACGCGTCAACGTGTGAGAAGCCGAGCGTGCGCGCCTGCAATTTCAGATAATCAATATATCGCGCCGACTCATCAACGGCGATGACTTTGCCGCTGGAAGTTACGAGACCTGCCAAATCCATGCTCGTATAACCGGGCCCGCATCCGATGTCGAGAACTGTTTTGCCGGCAGCTATACCGGCACGCTCCCATATCGCAAACGCGGACGCACTCCAAAGCTTGTGCTGCACGCCGAGCCGTACGAGTTCTGCATCGTTCGTTCCGAGAGCGTATTCCTTTGTCGTACTCATGAGCTTTGTTCTCCGATAGCAGTTCTCCTTCCCCGTTCCATATCAATCATCCACTGCTTCCGCCAGAGGCCGCCGCCGTAGCCGCCGAGCTCCCCGCTCTTGTTCACGACGCGATGACACGGAATGACGATCGCGATGCGATTCATCCCGTTAGCGGTTCCGACAGCGCGCGATGCCTTTGGGATGCCGACCTGTCCGGCAAGAGTTTCATACGAGATTGTTTTGCCGTATGGGATTTTCTGCAAGTGCCGCCACACATTCTGCTGGAATTCGCTTCCCGGCACAACCATCGAAACAGTGAACTTCTTCAATCGTCCTTCGAAGTATTCCGCCAATTCCCTTTTCACATGTGTGAGATGCGCGTTGATGCCCGGCAGAATCGGACAACGGAAATATTGCCGCAGCTTCGCAATCTGAAATTCCAGCATGCGCCTGTCGCAGAATTCGACCAAGCAAATTCCTTCATCGGTCGCACCAACGATAATCGGTCCGAGAGGCGTTTCAACAAGCGAGGTGAGAATGCATCGTGTTTCATGACTCTTTCCCGGCGGTGTGCCGAATGTTTTGCCGAACGCGTCGCGAAAGCCGCTCTGTGATTCGTAGCCGTTGGAAAATACCGCGTCATCCACCGATGCGCCTGCACGAATTTGCTGAAGTGCTTTTCCCAAACGCCTGCCTCGCGAGTAGGCTTGGAATGTCATTCCGTACTGTTTCTTGAAATAGCGTCGCGCGCGCGCAGGATCAACGCCGATGTTTCGGATTTCAGCGTCGCGCATTCGTTCTTCTGGCGCGTCCTCAACCAACTTCAGGATCTGCTCGACCCATTCAGGATGCCCGTTCACGGCAAGCGGCCGACAGCGTTTGCACGGGCGATAGCCCGCAAAGATTGCATCACGCGGCGTCGCGTAGAATTCGATATTGTTTTTCAACGGCTTGCGCGCGGTGCAGGACGGCACGCAAAATATTCCGGTCGTTTTCACCGCGACGTAAAGCAACCCGTCGTACGCGCTGTTGCTCGCATAGAATGCACGGTGCATTTCGCGCAACGTTGGAAGAGACTGCATGGTTCTTTCCCGTTTGTGAGACTTCCTTTTTTCTTTCGAAAGAATGATACAACCATGTTCATTGAACTTCTACCGAAAACTGGACGGGGAATTTTTTCAAGAAGTCTTCAGCGCCTTCTTGAGAGCATCCGCTGCTGCTTCGCTTTTGCAAAAAAATGCTTTCGGAAATTTCTTCGTCGTCGCGGCAACTGTTCCTTTGCTGAACCTGATATAAGGTAAACCGAAAAATCGCAGAGAGCAAGCGGGTTGCCTCCCCTTCTTGATAACATCGCAAGATCTGACTTCGACGGGAATCACACGACAATATGAAATGAAAGTTATCGTGAGATTTCATATCTTAAGCAGAATTCAAAAATCCAATTATCGAGCGATCCAGATACAGACGTGAAGAAGCTATGAGCAAACTCGCCTTGGTTCTCTCCGGCGGCGGTGCACGCGGCGCGTTTCAAGCGGGCGCGCTTGTTGAACTGCTGGCGTATTTCGAGCGCGAAGGCAAGCGCATCAATATTCTTTCCGGCACATCTGTTGGCGCGCTCAATGGCATGAGCATCGCGCAAGCGGAATCGCTTCCCGCCGCTCGAAAAGAAATCGAACATCAGTGGAAGAAGCTGACGAACGACGACGTCTATAAGGTGCGCGGCTGGGAAATTATCGGACTCATCGCCAAGCTTGCCACGCGACGCATTGAGAATTGGATAAACGTCCCGGGCGTTGATTCGATTTTCGACAACACGCCCCTCTACAAAAAGTACGTCGAGAATTATTTGAACCTCGACGCGATCCGCTCGCGTAGAACGGTTGACGAGTTTTTCGTTTCGCTCACGTCGCTCAACACCGGCGCGGCCTATCTCCAATGCCTCACCACCGAGCCGAGCCTGCAACGCGCGAAAGAGTACATCATGGCGTCAACGATTACGACGGTCGCCTATCCGCCCGTGAAATCCGTTGTCGTTGACCCGGAAATTCCCGAGCATCTGCAGGACACGCCGCAGCTCTACGCCGACGGCGGAATTTCCAATAAGACTCCGCTCAAATCCATTCTCCAGACGGGCGATATCAGCGAGTTGTACGTCGTCAACACGTACCCGACCTATCCGACCAAAACGGAGGAGAGCATCAAGACGAAATTCCCGAACGTCTTCTCGATACTCGTCAGAACCGCCGTAGAACTCTTGCCGAATTTGTATTTCCACCGCGACATGCAAAATGTGCGCGATGTGAACAACGACATCGAAACATGGGTCCGAGTGAAGTCGCGTCTGCTTGATTCGGCGAGCGACGACAGAACGCGCGTGCGTTTGGAGGAAGTGTTGGCGGAAGAAGAGAAAAACTTCACATTCAAACGCGGCAACAAGCACATCATCAATCCTGTCATCATCGCGCCGGACGAGGAGCTGCCGGTGCAGGATACGGAATTCGTTCAGCCGAAGTTGGGTGAGACGTTTGAGATGGGAAGGGAAAAAGCCAGGCACGTTCTGCAGATGGACGGCGAACGGCATCGTCGGAGTTCCGCGAGCGAGGAGCAAACGACTCAGCTGCGGTAAGAAACGACCTTTGTGTACTATCGTCTTCTGCCCTCAACGTACTTCCGGATCCTGTTCACCTCCACCAATCCTACGCACTCCACTTTCTCGTGCATCGGATACGAAGACTTGCCGGGATAAATCACCCACAAACGATCGAGCTTCAAATCCTTGAGCGCGATGTGCATGGACTTGGTCATTGTAGGCGCTTCATTGTATTTGATTTCGAAGCCGAAGCGCTTGCCGTTGCGAATGGCAAAAAGGTCAAGCTCAGCGCCAGCATACGTTCCCCAAAAATAGGCATCGCGATCGCCAAGCCAATCGAGAATCTGCTCCATTGCGAATCCTTCCCATGAGGCGCCCAAACGAGGATGCGAATGCAGAGCGTGCCAGTCGGTGATGTTCAAGAGGCAATGAAGAATGCCGCTGTCGCGGATATAGACTTTCGGCGCTTTCACGATTCTCTTCCCGAGATTCTCGAACCAGGGCTGCAGCTGTCGAACGACGAATCCGCCGGTGAGAATGTCCAAATATTTTTTTGCCGTCGGATATGAGACAGCGAGCGACTTCGCAATATCGGATGCATTCCATACTTGTCCGTGATAGTGTGCGAGCATCGTCCAGAAGCGCCGCAGTGTCGTTGCCGGAATACGAACGCCGAGCTGCGGCAGGTCGCGCTCCAAGAATGTTCTGATGAAATTCTCGCGCCATGCCATGCTCGACTCATCATTAGGCGCTATGTATGAGAGCGGAAAACCGCCTCGCATCCAAAGCCGCTCCTGCTGTTG
>JANNUB010000349.1:0-2892 GCA_031394795.1 Ignavibacteriota bacterium
TCGAAAACTTCATGGTTTCAAGACGCCATACCCACTTTAACGCCTGCGGCTTCCCTGCCAGCAATTATTACTACCACATTGCATCTTCTGTAACAAAAAGCACTGATATCTTCATTACCGTATCTCCTCATCACAAGAAGACGACTGAGGAGCAAGAGGAATTCTAACGGCTTCAGTCGAAACTCAATACTGTGAATGCGAGTCGCCTCAAGCGCTCGGGGAAACTCAGCGTTCCATTTGACGAGAGAGGGCCGCACGGGGGTTGTGGCGAAGCCAAAGGGGCTTCAATGTAGCGCGTGCTATCAGAGCGACCATAACCATCAGAAGGAAGGAAAGTCATGAATAATCAAACGGCTAAGAGCGCGCAGAGCCATCTGGCGCTCACTCCCATCAGCAATTCTCCCGAACCATCTTCTGCAATTCGAAAGACAATGGCGATCACTGTCAAGTGCCTGTTGGCCATGGTTGTTGCCGCCGGGTGCTCATCATCATCCAAGATCACGAGCCGCGACGAACTCGTGACGGAGAAACTCCCGCGGCCCGCTCACATCTGGGTGTACGACTTCGCCGCAACTGCTGCAGACCTTCCAGCCAACTCTGCGCTCGCTGGCAAAATTTCCCAGGATTCCGCCTCCCAAACAGCCGAGCATATCGCGACCGGCCGCAAGTTGGGTGCTCAGATTGCAGCTGAGCTGGTCGGCCACATTCGCGACATGGGAATGCCCACCGAGCAGGCGGTGACGGCAACAACGCCGCAGATCAACGACATCGTGATCCGGGGCTGTCTCATTTCATTCGACGAGGGCAATGCCGCCAAGCGCGTCGCAATCGGATTTGGATCCGGGTCGTCCGATTTGAGAGCTGCGGCCGAAGGCTTCCAGGTGACGGCTCAGGGATTGCGCAAACTCGGGGGTGGTACAGGAGAATCCGGCGGAAGTAAAACTCCGGGGGCGGCAGTGGGAGTTGTCGGCTTACTTGCCACACTCAACCCGGTTGGACTCATAGTTGGCAGCGCGTCGAAAGTGTACGGGGAAGCGACTGGTAGCAGCAAGGTTGAGGGCAGGGCAAAGCAAATGGCTCAGGGAATTGCTGATGTACTTGAGAAGCGATTCAAAGAACAGGGGTGGATCAAATGACGTAGCTTCAAAACAACCATGAAAAAATAACGCTGCATAGCAGTCCCCCAAAAGAAAAGCGTAAACCACGGATTACACAGATTTTCACAGATTGTTGTGTTGAATTCGTCGAGTCCGCCTGAGGCGGATCATACCCTAAATTAATCTGTGTCAATCCGTGTAATCTGTGGTTCAAAAAACTCTTTGCGTAACGTGAGTAACTAAATCCTTCATCAATAATCAAGAGAACATAAAATGAAAAAATACTTAGTGATGTTTGCCCTTGTGATTTCGGGAGTAATTGCATTTGCTCAAAAACCAACGGATGATTTTTCCGGTAAATGGAAAACAGACGAAGGTGAACTGATAGTCGTAGCCAAAACTGATTCCGGCTTTGTAGGCGAACCTGCTGAAAAGAAAGGCTTGATCGTATTGAAAGATGTAAAATTTGTCAAAGGCAAATGGATTGCCACATTGATAAAACCCAAAGATGGCAAAACCGTCACATGTGAATTAAAATTAGAAGACGGCAGCCTAAAAATAGTTGCCCGTAAAGGCATGATGAGCAAAACCATTATTTGGACAAAAAGCCAATTATGAAACTCATTTATAATCGCCAAGACATCATCTGACAGCCGAGTTACTTTCACTGTCCCGTGACGACATTACAACAACTCTTAGCCTCATGTTGTATTTCCTGTACCTAAGTAACAATCCCCATCAATTTATGGAGTCCACCATGCGTATCAAGTCAAATGCAGTCACTTTCTCGTTCTTAGCGGCTTTTGCATTGCTGCTCTTTTCGTTTGGCTGTAAGAAGAGTGAGTCTGTCACAAAGAATGAATCTGTCACAACAGAAGAGGAGGTTCACTGGAGCTACGAAGGAGAAGGCGGACCAAGTCACTGGGGTACCCTCGAGCCGGAGTACGCCGCGTGCGACAGCGGGACATCGCAGTCGCCGATAAATATTGTAGATGCAAATGCGAGGAAGAGTAATCTTCCCGACATTCTCATCACGTATCAAGCCACAATCGATACCCTCGTGAACAACGGACACACAATTCAATCAACGGTTCCTGCGGGAAGTCATATTCAGATCAACGGCACACGGTACGAACTGCTTCAATTCCATTTTCATTCTTTCAGCGAGCACACATTTGAAGGAGAGCACGCGCAAGCGGAGTTGCATCTCGTTCATAAAAATTCAACAACGGGTGTGCTGGCGGTACTCGGTGTGACGATAAACGCCGGCGCAGAGAACACTGCGTACAACCCAATTCTCAATAATCTTCCGCGGACCGAAGGGGCGACATACATACTGACATCTGCCTTGAACCCCGAGACACTTCTCCCGGCAGATCGTCGCACGTACCGCTACGATGGCTCGCTGACAACGCCGGCCTGCTCTCAAGGAGTGAAATGGAACGTGATGAAAGCGGCTGTAACGTTTTCGTACGCGCAACTTGCAAAATTTAGGGAGTTGTTCAACGATAATTACAGACCCGTGCTGCCGTTGAATGGACGCGTCGTCGAATACGATACGTTGTAAAACATGTCGTCGCTGAAATTGTTTCGCCCATGTGACCTTTGAATGGAAAAGGCGTCGCGAGACGCCTTTTTTCTTGCAAGAGAGTTGCAAGAACATACGGTATTCTTGCAACGGGGTAAACGGAGTGCTAATGCGCTTCCAACCAATTCTTCCCCGTCCCAACCTCAACCTCAATAGGCTAAACATGTTGAGCGAAGCGAAGCATCTGTTGTTTCCCCAGCGAGATTC
>JANNUB010000354.1:0-10351 GCA_031394795.1 Ignavibacteriota bacterium
CGGCTGGGCGGTATACGCCGACGGTTACTCTGCCCCTGCTCTTGGCAGTTACATCGGCGCTAACAGCCTTTACTGGAATGACTACTATGACGTGTATTCCAACTATGGTGGAACCATCTATGCCCGCGGCAACTGGTGGGGCGACTACCCCGCGTATCCATCGATCTATGGAAACGTTGACTACTCCGGCGCGCTAAGTTTCGATCCGAACAACTGGGCCGGGGCGATGACCCGACCGGTCGGGATGGCGATGAAACAAAACGCGCGTACCTCAGGCGGAGGTATGGGAATTCTCGATGGGGACACCACCGGTATTGGCGAGTTGAACGCCGCGTATAGATCATTGCACAACAACGATAGCCTTGGGGCTTTCTCAGCTTTCAGAAATCTACTGGAACGGCATCCGGATCGCTTCGTGGGAAGCCGCGCAATTGTCACGGCTTTCAGTCTTGCGGGCAGGCTGCGAATAAATGGCAGACAGCTGCTTGATGACGCCATCTCGCGTCATGCGGGTACGCGCCTCTCCGGAACGGCAAAGCTTCTTCTCGTTGGGCTGTTGCTCAAGGGCAGCCCCGGAGAATCGGGACAAGCGCTTGGACTCTCGACTTCTCTGATTAACAATCCCGACAGCACCATCGCGAAGCATGCCTTGTTCAATGCCGGAAACATTGCATGGTATCGTCTCAAGAATGAGAGGCTTGGCGAAAACTACTTCCGCGAGCTTATTGCGCGTTTTCCGGGAGACCCACTCAGCGAATCCGCGTTGGCGACTCTGGGAGGAGAAACACCGCCAGGCGCTGGACCAAAGAAGAACACCGCCGATCTTGAAGCGAAGGCATTTACTCTCAGAGAATGCTATCCGAATCCCTTCAACCCGTCAACGCAAATTAATTACGAGTTGCCCGAAGCGGCTCACGTGTCGCTGGTTGTTTACGATATCCTTGGAAGAAAAGTGGCGGAGCTCGTGAACGGCTATGAGGAGGCGGGCTCTCGAACAACAACTTGGCTCGCTCACGACGTGGCAAGCGGTGTGTACTTCGCGCGTTTCACGGCAACATATCCGAACGGCATACTTAAACTTTCAAAGATGATGAAACTTATCCTCACCAAGTGAATCGAGACAAGTTTATCCCGGAAGTGCAAGAGCCGAATCACGCGATTCGGCTCTTGAGTTTCTGTTGTGTTACAATGCTATATTCTTCCACAGAAATACACATCAACACCAAGCTCTCGCATAGCACCGGCTTTTACAAAGAGCGCTCGTCGTGCGCTGGCGCGGTCAGATGCATACGCGACTTGAATGTGGTTGGACTTAACTCCTTCTCAAAAACCCTCGTGAAATTACCTTTGTAAGAAGAAAGTATAGTATGGTTTTCCCTCACCTATACGTTGGATCAATAGCGCAAGTTCACGCGCATGATAATCCCCCCACATTGTGGATTCACCGCAAGGAACCTTCCTCCCATCGGGAACATAATCCCATCCATTCGGTCGATGATACACCGAATGCAGGATGAGTCCCTGATGCTGCGGATTTGTGGAAAGATATGGATCAGAAAAAACATGACGTGCAACGGTAAGTCCTGCCTGACTGTACTCTTGCGCTTGTTTCTTTTCACCATGCAACGATAGATAATTCCCCAGCCGGACCAGTCCTTGCGCGGCGATGAGTGCTGCCGAGCTGTCAACAGGCTCGAATTCGTTGAATGGGTCTGCCGGCTTGTCGAGATAGTTGCCCATCTTTGCGAGTCCCGGCGCGCCGGTATCCCAGTAAGGAATGCCGTCCCGCGGACTTTGCTCAATGTAAAAATCCGCAACGGCAAGAGCAGTCTTCAAAAATTCAGCAGTGACAACCCCCCTTCCGCCATACGGCTCCAACGCTTTGTCGGGAAGCGTGATCAAAAACTCAAGTTGTTCCGCATAACCACACAGAATCCATGCTAGCCCGCGCGTCCATGTGGAGAACGGCGAGTATCCCTGCTGCGTGCTTGCACACCGATAGCTTCCGTCGTTGAGGTTAAAGATGGACTCATGGGCAACGCGACCTCGGATGTCATACGCATCCCTTCCTTCTCCGATGTACACATTGTATTTCGAAGTTGTCTGCGCATGGCGGATCAGCCGGTGCAGTAATGAGATCTTTGAATCCTTCTCACCCATTAACACGTGACCGAGTTGATACGCCACAGCAAGCGATCGCAGTGAACGCACTGTATCCGCGAACAAGGAATGAGGTCCATTGAACGAGTAAATATACCCGCAGTCGTTTCCGATATCCGTCCAGCGTGCAGCTTGGACAGCGCCGCTTATTTTCAAAGCGAGTTCATAGAAATGTTTTTCCCATTCATTGTGAGGAATGCGACCTTCACGCATCAGCCGTAACAAGTTGCCATAGGTACTAACGTTGTTGAAGCCGTGGTCATGCACGCCGATGTGACTCACATGCGTTGCCATGTAGTTTACCGTCGCCTTCCGGCCCATCTCCAGAAACGACTCATCACCCGTCGCGTCGTATTGAAGAAGCGCGGAGCCGAACTGAAAACCTTGAGTCCATTCTGTCCATCCTCGTGACGTGTACTCACCTTTTACCGTGAACACCGGAGTTCCTTTCCCCGAATCCCATGAACGCTGCAGGAGGTTGATCTTCTGACCTGACAATTCAAAGAGCCTGTGAATGGACGGAAGGAGATCTTTGGGTGTCAGATCGTTGAGAATTTCCATCATGATCATAACCTTCGCAAATGAAAACCGCCGTCGATATGGATAACTTCACCAGTCGAATATGGAAACTCGCCCATCACCAGAGCGCCAACAGCGCGCCCGACATCTTCCGGCTGACCCCAGCGCCTCTGAGGGACCAACCCTTCAGCGAACATCTTGTCGTACTTTGCTTTTACACCGCTCGTCATATCCGTTTCCATGATTCCAGGACGAAGCTCGTATACGCGAATTCCTTCATCAGCAAGACGAACGGCCCAGAGCTGGCTCACCATTGCCAGGCCTGCCTTGGAAATGCAATATTCGCTCCGGTTGGTGGAAGCGGTATCAGCGGACACTGATGAAATAAAGATAACTGTGAAACCATTAGGAAGAAGCGGCGCCCGTCTTTCCTTCAACCAATAATTCACGATCAGTTGCGTAAGAAAGAATGGCGCTTCCAGGTTGACCCTGAGTACTTCCTCAAAGGATTCCAAGGATGTTTGAGTAATATCGGCACGGACCCGCGGGCCAATGCCGGCATTACTAATGAACGCGTCGATCCGGCCGAATTCGCTCAATGTCCTCTCGAAGAGCGTAGCACGATCTTCGCGGACTCCCATGTCCGCCTTAATGGGAATGAACCGTTGACGATCATTCACCTGATGGAGTTTGCACTGTGCCACGGTCTCATCGGCAGCGGAAGCGTTACTGACAAAATTGACAGCAACAGAGATTCCAAGCGACGCGAGCCGCGATGCGATTCCGCGCCCAAGTCCGCGGCTTGCGCCGGTAACCAGAGCGACCGGTGTGGTTTCATTCATGATTTCGCCTCCTCCTTAATGATCGAAGAGCAATCTCTTTCGAGGCAGATTCTGTAAGTTCATGATAAAGTTCTGGTCGCCGTGACGCCGTTACAGCTATCGTGCGATCAAACTTCTCTGTAAAAAAGAAATGCGTTATCCTCTTCTGATTCAAATCCATATCAAACGTGAGAACCCCGATGCCACGGCCGATGTCCGCCAGAATCAATCCGTCACGTCCAACGACGCCGCTGCGTCCGATCATTTTTCCCGGTTGCCACACTCCCTCAGGGTAGCCATAACACGCAGAGACCAGATAGAGTCCGGTGTCGACAGCCCGCGCTCGGTAACGGATTTCCCAATCAATCTCTCCCCAACTTGCTTGCACATGGGGAAAGAGCAACACCTCTGCACCTTTCAGCATCAATACTTGTGCGACCTCAGGGTACTCTATGTCCATGCATGTCATAAGCCCTATCTTCACGCAGTCAAGGGAAAAGACGGGAAGTTCGTTTCCCGGCACAATCCCCATCGCCTGTTCCTGTTCGTGAGGATGCGTCTTCTGCGCGACCCCGACAATTTCTCCTTTTCGATCAATAATAGCGGCAAAGCTGGACAAGACATTTTCGTAACGACCGAACATCGGGATAACGACGTTCATCCGGTATTTTTTTGCTTCGGCAGAGATAGCATTTGTAAACGGGCCGGGAATATTATCGGCAACGTATTCCTTTTTTCGGGTCGACCAGGTTCGATGGTGCAGGTTTGCGTATTCACCCAGGAGAACTAGGTCAGAGTTTCGCTTGCCTGCCGTTGCAAGCATAGCACGAATACACTGGAGGTTTCTGCGTTGCTTCTCCGCAAAACTCCGGCCTTCTATATCGGCAGGAAGTTGGATGGCACTTACGCGGATATTTCTCTTTTTCATTTCGACGCCTCTTCTAACGCAAGAGATTGCCTGGATTGCTTTTTGAAATACCAGAGGATTAGAATTCCTAACCCAATCGTACATAATCCGGTAATGAGATTCAGCAACGTTGCATCACGTGTGGCAGGCACAGCGGAAAGCAGCATAAGCACAACCCCTATCCCAATCGTAACAACGCCTACAATCTTGTACGACTGCAATGCATTCGGATCCCAGTGTAGTGACTCCGTTGTTGCTGGTGCTGCAATATCTTTTTCGAATGAACGAATGCTGGCAAGAACTGAAGAATTTTTTTCCTTGTAGAGGGCTGAGCCGAAAAAGACGATCGTGCTGATGAGGACACCGCCGAAAATGTTGAATTCATATTGATATGGTGTTACATCAAAGACGACATTCCCGAACCATACCACAACCAAACCTGCTGTCGCCGACGCACTTGCCGACCACGAGGGGGTTTTCGTGTAAAGAAACCCGAGCATGATGGGCGTGAACATCGAAGGTGCGAACCACGAGTAGTACATCAACGCGAAATCGAATACGCCCTTTGTTCGCTGAACTAGAATTGCGGTAATGATCGCCAGCATTCCAAGTCCGAATGCCGATAGCCTGCTTATGAACAACTGATGTTTTTCAGAAGCATCGCGCCCAAAGATTCCTTTCCTGATTTTCGCATACACATCCCGGACGAGAATAGAAGCAAGATAATTGAGCTGCGTATCTACTGATGTCAGCGTAGCGGCAATTATTGCAGAAATGGTGATGCCGATAAGTCCGTTCGGCAACAACGTGAGCGCGAGCGTGACAAATGAAGCTTCTGAGGGGTCTGTAAGCTGCGGCCAGATTGTTTCGATGTTTGGAAAGAGGAGACGCGCCGCCATTGTGGGCGCAACCCACAGCAGAGGCAAAATCAAACTCAGTACCGCGCACAGGATGGCCATCTTTCGCGCGTCGCGCTCGGTCGGGACGCTGTAATAACGCTGGCCAATATGCCATGCTGCATTGTACCCTAACAACGAACTAAACAAATACGCAACGTAGAACCCTGGCCTCGACACTACATCCTGCAGACTGAGATATCCTGCAGGACTTTCTGAAAGTAATCTTTCAAAGCCGTGAAAAAATCCTCCTGAACCACCTAATGCCATGAACGCGAGAGGAAAGATGAGCACCGAGACAATGAGGATGATGAAGAATTGCAGAACATCGGTTATGACAACTGCCCATAATCCGCCGGCACTAGTATAGATCAGCATAACCAGACCGGTAAGTATCATAGAAAATTCAAGTCCGGTGACGCGCGCAACGCCAAGATTGAAACTCAGCTCAGTAATACCGAGGGACGTGGAAACGAAAATGCAAAGTATATAAATATTCAGCCCTAATCCCAGAATTGCCGGGATGATCGAAAGCAGCGTGTAATAATATGTGGTGCCTTGCGAGAAACGGCGGGTGAGGAACTCCATCGGTGAGGACAAACGGGACCGACGCCACTTTGTTGCATAGACGTAATAGCCAAGCCCATACGCCCAGAATGCTGATGTGAATAACACTACCGCACCCATTCCGTTCTTGTACGTATATCCGGCTGCTGCTACGAACATGAATGCAGAAAATCCGGCAACAAATGTCGAGATCCCTGCAATCCACCACGGAATCTTTCCCCCGCCTTTGAAGAAATCATCAACAGTCTTGTTGAATCGCGTGAGATAAATGCCCACGCCCGAGAGCATCAGCAGGTATAACCCGATGACGGCGAAATCGAGAACGTTCACTTGTTTGATTTGGTCAATCATTGTGGCCTGAGAAGTTGTTCGTTCATGTGGAGCAAGGAGTTGAAGAAGACCATTTCAATGTCATTGCGAGCCCCGTTTTTTGGGGCGAAGCAATCTCACTAGTCTGAGCCAAGCGCCCCAACGTCGCGCCTCACGCAGGTTGCTTCTCCTCCATGAATCCGGGAACACGCCATTGGAAGTTGGGGTCAACATACGGCACATCGTTTTCATGTCCCTGCATCAACTCGATCTTTTTCTTCATCAACTCGCCCAGATTTTTGTAGTAGATGAATGTTGTTTCTCCGACCTCCGAGACCATCATCCAGTTTGTTGTCGAAGTTTCCCAGAGATTCAACAGTTTCTTCGTGTTCTCGATTTCATCCAACACCATGCCTTTGAGAAGCGCACGGCAATCCTTGCGAACCTTTTCATCCTTCGACTCAAGATATCCGTGAACGCCGGCAACCCACGCAGTAACATTGCGCTGAGTTTTGTACCAGCAGTTCAACGCGCGCATCCGGTCGTGTTGATCGCGTACGCATGCTTTTGCTTTATCGGATGATGCTCGCTTCTCCATATCCTCCAAGAGGGTAAGCGCTTTCTGCATTGTCGGCAGAAGATCATCGTCGAAGTGTGTAACAGCGAGCGATGCACGTGAAGGTTCTATCATATCGAACCCTACATCATAGCGGAAGTCAACGCGGGTACGGTTGTGCGTCGTTGCGAGAAGAAAATCCTCATAGTATACTCGGTCTTTTTCCGAAACGGCTTCAATATTGGGAATAATGGGACGAATGAACAGCCGGTACCATACTCCCCAGCCCGAGTAAATCCAAATCGGAACAGGAAAGCATCTGTATGATTCATCAGATAGCGTCCAGACTTTAACGAGATCCTCCGCAAGCTCCGGCCCAATCCACTCGGTTGCTTTCTGTTTCAAGAACGCATTGAGGTCGAGCGACGCGTCCATCTGGAATGCACGTACGAGTTCTTCGTTGATATTGTACGGGGCCCACTTCCGTGGCGTCGCGCCGCCATAGTAGCAGGGCGTAACGACTCCCTGTGCTGCCATGTCTTTCAATTTTTCGAAGACCAGCTGAGGGAACGTGACACCAAGTAAAGGCTCATGGTTCGAAAGAATCGTGGGGGTGAAGTACACGTCGGTGTTCGAACCTTTTTTGAGTAACTCGTTCATCAACGGTTTTTCGTTTTCGACAAAGTGATTGTAAAGCGCCGTGCCGTGAATCTGCGGCACCTCCGGATATTTCGGGTGCTTATACGACAGGTCCCATCCTTTCGTCTGTAGGGATGAGACTTCAACATCGAGTCCATCTTCCAATTGTTCCCAGATGTGGTCGTGTTCCTCCCAGAACGGTTCGAGCCTGATCAAGGAGCGGAATTGCGGGTTGACTGTCCGCCCTGCATCGCGTAGCACTTTCAAAAAGCGTACAAGATTCAATGCCGCCGCATGTGCAATATCCTTTGCGCCCAGCCACTCACGCACCACATAGCCGCCTCCATTCCTTCCAACGTACAGCGAACTTGTGTATTCGAATCCCGCGCCGCTGTCGTTCGACCAGATGGAAATATAACTGAGGTTCGGCGTTTCATGCATCAAGTTCTCCATCATTTCGGCATAGTGCTCGCGTACAACAGGATGTGCGACGGACAGATTGTAGCGAGGCCTGAAGCTTCGCATCGGGTGATCGACCCGTGCCCCGCGGAGAACCGGATAACGTTGCAGCAGTTCATCAGGAACAGAGCGAGGCTCAAAGCAGACGAGTCCCGGTTTCATTCCGTATTTTTCGGCAAGTTGTGCGTTGCTTTTCAGATTGTTCAGGTTCGCCTGCAGATAATCTTGGTCATAGAAACCTTTGTTCAGCCGGCTTGTGACGAATTGATCAAGCGCCGGACAGTAGGTGTAGAAGCGATGGAGCAACTCTCCTTTCGGGCCAGTCTCGAATGGCACCGGAAATGCAAGTCCGTTTGCCTCAGCATACGAAAAGCCGAGACGCGCCATGTTTTTGAAGTAATCCTCTTTATTGAAATCCCGAGCCGTTCGTGCATACTGGTTAAGAAAGAGATCGAACACCGGACGCATTTCCGGGAAGGTTGCATAACGGATTATGCCTTGTTGTAAAGAAGCTGCATCCTTTGTCCCCCACTCCTCTGTAAGCGTGCAAAACATTCCATAGAGAAGATGAGGACGCGAAGCGAAGATCTCTATTCCGCCGGCGTCTTTCATTCTCACCATCATCCAATTCTCTTTTTCACCAAGGGCAGGATGAATATTCCTCCACTCCTTCTTGTCTGTAACCACGGCAACACGAGCAATACCGGCACTTGAAACAAATCCCGGACTCCTTCGAATCTCCGCCTTCGGGCAGAACTTGGCTTTGATTTCTTCGGCCACTGTTTGTTCAACAATTGGCCCCGCAGGTCCAATATCAATAGTGGATATTGTAGTGAGAATATTTTGAATGGTAGGCATGAGTTAGATCCCTTATGGTTGATTTTGAGTGATAACCAGAACTTCCCATTATAGGTTTGAAGGAGTCCACGCTAGATTCAGTAAGGCGAACTCACTATGCAGCAACCAACAACTCTTTCACTTTCTCGGCAGCGCCAACCGCATCGCGTGCGTACGCATCGGCGCCTATGTCATCGGCAAACCGCTGCGTCACAGGTGCGCCACCAACGATAATCTTCACGGAAGAGCGAAGCCCGGCAACGTTGACGGCCTCGATAACCGTCTTCATCCCGAGCATGGTAGTGGTCAACATGGCAGACATGCCAACAACCGCGGGATTGTGGGTTTTGATTGCCTCGACAAATTTCTCGGGTGGTGCTTGCACGCCGATGTCGATCACGTCCATGCCCGCTCCTTTCAGCATAATGCCGACAAGATTTTTTCCGATGTCATGCATATCGCCTTTCACTGTACCCATGATAATTCGCCCAGCCGATTGCACATTGTCCTTGAGAAGAAGGGGTTTAAGAATGTCCATTGCTGCATTCATTGCTCCTGCCGAATGGAGCACTTCCGGAAGATATATTTCTCCACATTTCATCATTTCGCCAACGTGTGTCATTCCCGGAATCAACGCATCATTCAGGATGGTAGCGGGTGATGTGTTTTCTGAAAGAAGCTTTTCGATAATCGTGACTATTTTTTTCCGTTCACCGTTTTGCAAACAGTTCTTTAGCTCTTCAAATTCTTGTGTTGTCATTGAGTTTCCCATTATCGTATTTGCCGTATGTATTTGCCACTTCGACAAGGGTGAAGATATTGTCATCGGGCGTATCACGTCCACATTGATCGCCGGTCGCGAGGATGAACCCTCCGCCTGCTGCAGCCGCGGCGATGCATGCTTGTGCCTCGTTCTCAACATCCTGAACGGAACCGCTGATCATTGTTTCGAACGTATTCACATTCCCTTTCAAACAGAACTTGTCTCCGAACCGTCGCTTCACCTCGGCAAGATCAACATCGCCTCCGGGCGGACGTTCCAGAGGCTCCATCACGTTGACATCTGTTTCCGCGTAGTTGATTTCCACAAGCAGACGGGATTTTCCACACGTATGCTGGTGGCAAATGACACCCGCCTCCCTGCATGCCGCAGACACGGCTTTGATTATTGGAAGATCGAACTGCTTGTAGATTCGCGGAGAACTGAGGCTCAATGATGATGAAGACCCTGCTAGAAGAATTTCGTCCGGTCGCTGCACAAGGATTTGTTGAGCTGCGTCCCGCGCGAAGGAAAGATAAAACTCATGAACCTGACGCATACGATCAGGCTCCTCCGACAAATCAAGAATTGCCTGCATTGATCCGCCGTGTCGCGCCCACACCCAGAACCCCATGAATGTCTCGATCGCAACACCAAAGATCCCCCGATCACCGATCTTACTCCTATTCTTGAAAAGGCTCTCGTACGATCGCTGTTGCATGTACCATTGCAACTTGGGAAAGTCGGTGGCAATGTCTTTGATCATTCCTTCGATCGGCCACGGTGAATCCGCGACAGGATACCCGGTGATTTCGCTCAACCGACCAAACCGTGTATCAAGCCAACGCTCCACCTTGAGTTCCTCTTCATTCTGCTCAACAATCTTCTGACTCCACGCCGGCTGCTCGAACATCGTTGCAT
>JANNUB010000371.1:0-8463 GCA_031394795.1 Ignavibacteriota bacterium
ACGCAGTGGATGCAGTTCATTACCTTGCGCCCGAACGTCGTGATGGTGATGGAGGACGGCAGCGTCGAACTCATCCGCAAAGCGGAGACGCTCGACACTCTGCTTCAACAAGAAGTGGTACCGCAGAAACTTTCCGCCAAACTCTGACGCATGAAGTTCTTCCTCGATTCGATAGTATTCAGCTACGCGCAGATTTTCTTTTCGAATCGGCGATGGTTTGGCGCGACGGTGCTTGCCGCGAGTTTCATCGTTCCCGAACTCGGACTTGTCGCGTTGCTCGGCGTTGTCCTTTCAAACGCCACGGCGTATTTGTTGAAGTTTGACGAAGCGAAAATCAAGAGCGGGTTCTACGGTTTCAACGGAATTTTATTCGGCGCGGCGGCGGTGTTTTATTTTCAGTTTACGCCGTTCGTCCTGGTGCTCGTTGCGCTGTTCATTATCATTACGTTCTTCATTTCCGCAGTGCTCGAACATATGCTCGCATCAGTGTTCAATTTGCCGGGCTTGAGCCTGCCGTTCATCATCGCGCTCTACATGTTCGTCATCTTCATGAAAAACTTCGACGCGATTTCGGCGAACGAATTTCTCATGGTTGATGGCGGACTCGCTGCATTTCTTCCGCCTCTTGCGGTTTTGTATTTCAATTCGTTGGCGTTCATTCTCTTTCAGCCGAACGCGCTTGCTGGAGTGGTGTTTGCTATAGCGTTGATGTGTTTATCGCGCGTTATGTTCATTCTCAGTCTCGTCGGATTTTTCGCTTCGACCGTAACGGTTCACCTTCTGTTCGAGCAACCGTCGGACGCGTTGACGATAGTCTCCGGATTCAATTCTATTCTCACGGCGTTTGCCCTCGGCGGCAATCTCATTATTCCATCGAAAAAATCCGTTCTGCTGACGCTTATCTCTTCTGTTGTCATTGTTGTTCTCACGGGATTTTTCGGCAAGTTGCTGTCCACGCAATCGCTGCCGACCCTTGTGTTACCGTTCAACTTTGCGGTCTTGACAGTGATTTACAGTTTAAAATTTCGGCGCGAGCAGAGCGACCTTGTGCTGTTGTATTTTCTCCCTGGCACGCCCGAAGAAAATTACTATTATCATCATAACAGATTGTCGCGCTTTGAGAAGTTCAAAGCTGTTGTTCCCGAACTTCCGTTCTATGGCGAGTGGTCTGTTTCGCAGGGACACAACGGCGCAATCACACACAAAGACAAATGGCGATTTGCATGGGACTTTGTCGTCGTGGATGAAAAAGGCTCGGAGTGTTCGGGAACGGGCGCCGTACTCAAAGACTATTACTGCGCGAAACTTCCAGCCGTTACGCCACTCGATGGAACGGTTGTATGCGTCGTGGACGGAATTCCCAATAACGCAATCGGCGAGACGAACTTGAAATCGAATTGGGGAAACACGGTTACCATTGACCATGGCAACGGCGTCTTCTCATCGCTCTCGCATCTCGAGTCAATCACGGTGAAGGTGAATGACCGCGTGAAAAAAGGAGACACGATTGGCGCGTGCGGCAACAGCGGACGCTCGCCGACGCCGCATTTGCATTTTCAATTTCAGCAAACGGATAAGTTGGGAGACAAAACGCTCGACTATCCGTTCGGGCAATATCTTGAGCGAACACAAGAAGGCTTCGCACTTCATTCCTTCGATGTTCCGCAACAGGGAATGATTGTGCAAAATGTCGGAACACATAAGTGGGTGAAGAAGGCGTTCGACTTTAAGCTTGGCGATAAGCTCAAGTTCACATGCGAAACTGGAACTGAACGGTTCGAAGAGGAATGGGAAGTGAAAGTGGACATCTACAATTCACTCTACATCGAGTCGTCAAAGAACGCAACGGTAACGGTCGCGCTGGTTGGGAAGGTTTTTTATCTGACGAATTTTGTCGGGAGCAAACGCTCGGCGTTGTATCATTTCTATCTGACGGCTATTCAAGTGCCGCTCTGTTACGAACCGAAACTGCATTGGACGGATGAATACCCGCTCTCGAAACTGCTGACGAATCAAGTGCGCTACATTTCCGAACTGCTTTTGATTTTCAAACCGCAGCTGCGGGCGAGCGCGGAGTTTACGTTTAATGAGAAAACAAATAGCAACTTCGTTATCTCGAATGCGATTACTGTACAAGGCTCCGGGTTGTTTGGATTTTACAATAGAAAACGGGAAGGAAATCTCACCATCAACGATGACGGAAAGATAGCGAGCGTTGTCGTGCGCAAACCTGACAACATCGAGTTCAAAGCAACCATAATTATTTCGGAGGAAGACTAACGTGAAAAAATATGTTGTGGTGAGTTCCGCGCTCATCCTTGCCATTGTCGCTCTGTTGAGCAGCAGCGTTCTTTCGCAAAGAAAGTCGAGCAAGACAGACGCGTTCCATGAATCGTTGAAACAAGAAACCGCGCAAGAGTACAAGAAAAGTCTTCAAGCGCTCGAGGGAGTTTACAAAGAGAGCAAAGACGATTACCTCGTGAATCTGCGACTTGGCTGGCTGAACTATCTTGCAAAGAATCATGATGAGTCGAAGAGTTATTACAACGCGGCTTACGCCCTTAGCAAAAACAAGAGCGTCGAAGCATTGTTGGGTCGAACGTTGCCGCTCTCCTCGCTCAACGATTGGGACGGCGTGACTGCTACTTACAACGCAGTCTTGAAACTCGACCCGATGAACTACACGGCAAATCTCCGTCTCGGACAAATTCTGCTGAACAAAGCCACATACGCCGATGCGAAGAATTATTTGGAGAAAGCATACACGAATTATCCAGGCTCATACGAACCAAACCTCTCGCTCGGCTGGACATACTATTATCTTGGCGACAGACAAAAGGCAACCGCGTTGCTTACCGCTGCGCTCATGCTCAGTCCAGGCGATACGCTCGCGATAAAGGGGTTGAATCTTTTGAGGTGAACGGCCGCTCGCGTAGCAAACATTGTGCTATGTATGGAAGGCGGGCTGGCGTGTGCCTACCATAATCTTTTGTAGGGACACGGCTCCGCCGTGTCCAACTTCTTGGCAAACACCCTCACCGGTCGGGTGAAACGAGAACTCTCAATTGTAGTTGTATCGTGGTGAATTTCACATGGGGCCGCGTGTTCCATATCGAAATTCAGGACGGTCAACTTGTGGAATAAGTCTGAGATTCTTGATAGATTTCTCCGTAAGATTTCCTAGGGCGTCAGTCGTTCTTTAACAATCATGAGGTTCCCATGAGAGCAATTTGGAAAGGGCACATCCGCTTTTCGCTCGTCACGATCCCGGTGCGCATCTACAATGCAGTGGACACGGACCAGACGATCCGGTTCAACCAATTGCACAAAGAGGATCACGGCAACATCGGCTACGAGAAGAAGTGCAAAAAGTGCAACAAGGCGGTCACGGGCGAGGAAATCGTGAAGGGCTATCCCTACGAGCCGGACCGTTACGTGATTGTCGAGAAGGACGATCTCGACAAATTGAAATTAAAGAGCACGAAGATAATCGAGATTGAAGGATTCATCGAAGCGAAGGAAGTGCATCCGTCGCTGTACGAAGCGCCGTATTTCGCGGGACCGGATGGACCCGTCGCAGTGAAAGCATATTCGCTTCTTGCCGCGGCTCTGAAAGAGAGCGGCAAGATGGGAATCGGAAAAGTTGTGCTGCGCGACCGCGAGGATGTTGTGATGATTTCTCCGCAAGAGAACGGCATTTGTTTGTATCGCTTGCGCTCGCCGGAAGAAGTGCGGAAGATCAGCGAGGTGCCGCAGCTCGACAGCAAGGGCGTTGACAAAGACCAGCTGAAGCTCGCGAAGAATTTGATCGAATCCATGACGACGTCGCTGAAGAAGTTGGATTTGAAAGATAAGTATCATGACGCGCTGCGTGAGTTGATTGAAGCGAAGATCGAAGGAAAGCAAATTGTCGCTGTCGAGGAAGAAGAGAGACCTGTCGTTGACATCATGACTGCGCTGAAGGCGAGCATCGAGCAGGCAAAGGGGCAGCGCAAGCCGATGGAGAAAGCGACGGGCGAGAAGAAGAAGGTCGCGGCGAAGGTCGAAGCGAATGGAAAGAAGATGCGAAAAGTGAAGGCGGCATGAAACTGATTTCGGATTTGGGATTACGGATTGCGGATTGAAGGGCGATGGAAGTTATTTCGACGACAGAATTCAGAAAGAGGTTCATTGAGATTGGGCTTCGCCGTGCGAAAGCGGGAACGGGAAGTTCACTCGCGACCCTTGATAGGAGGTCTGCGGTTGTGAAGACACTCGATTTGAGAAAGATTCTCGCGAACAACCCGTGGGCGGTTGTCGGCGGCGTTGCTACGCGCGCGTACATGGCAGAGCGAATGACGCTGGACCTCGACATCCTTGTCCACAAGCGAGACTCCGCGAGTGTTCGGCACGCTTTGACAAGAGCTGAATACTTATTCCAACAAGAACTGCTCATTGGGGGTTCGATGTGGGAATCGCCAGACAAACGCACGCTGGACGTCCTTGAACGAGAGGATGATTGGGTTGATGAAGCGCTGCGGAACGTGGGAGAAGACCCGCAGGGATTACCCGTCGTGAAGTTGCCGTACCTCGTGCTGATGAAACTGCAATCGTCGCGTACACAAGACATTGCCGATGTGAGTAGGATGCTCGGCGGTGCTGATGAGAGCACTCTTGCGGAGGTTGTTCGGGTCGCGGAGATGTATTTGTCCGAATCGGTTGAGGATGTGAGGAGTTTGATTCAATTGGGAAAGTTAGAACGGAATCGAAAGTGAGTTTTCGCGTGGCAAAGATTTTGGAGTTTATACCGAAGCAGCCGACAAAATTAGGCTTCGAGCGAGTCAAGAAAAAGAAAAAGCCGAGCGCGGAGCAACGCGGACAATTGAACTTGTTCGCAGGCGCCGCACAAGTGCTGCGCCTGCCGTCGAACATCAGCCCGTTTGACGAGGCACTGCTGCTCGATGAGCGCGGCGACGCGCGCGCGGAAGAGGCGTACCAGCGCGCAATCGAAAACGGCGACGGCGTCGCGGACGCGTTTTGTAATCTCGGCATCATCAAATCGAAAGAAGGGTTGACGGCGAAGGCGTTCGATTGCTTCACGAAGTCGCTGGAGTACGAGCCGCGCCACGCGGAATCACAGTACAATCTCGGCAATTTATATTTCGAGGAAGGCGACTTGCGGCTTGCGCGGATGCATTACGAGCTTGCCGCGCAAGTTGAGCCAGATTTCCCGAACGTCTATTTCAATCTCGGACTTGTTGCCGCGTTGAGCCTGGATTTTCCGACGGCGCTGAACGCGTTGAAGAAATATAAATCACTCGCGTCGCTTGATGAAGGGCGCAAGGCGGATGAGTTGCTGGAAAATCTTCAGCGCTCGATGCGCGCGAAACGATAATCACAGGTGTTTCCGAATATCTACACTTTACGGTTGGATTACGGAACTTTTTGAAGGGAAAGGTGCTGATATTAGAATGTTATGCGCAATTTGACGCTCCGATTTAAGTGCATCGCTAAACGAAAACGACAAGCATTGAGGCGCAATGACAATTGACGATAAATTTATAAGCTTACGAGTAAGAACTAGAAAGAATTCCAAAGTAGTTGTTGACCACTTAGTAAAATATCATATTGTGCGCGGCAGACAAAAACCACGTAGCAAAAAAGAAATTTGTATCTTCTGCAGTTCAAATCAACTTCTTACCAAAGAGCATGTTTTACCTAGATGGACTTTTGAAAATAACACGGAGAGATTTTTTATTACAGAAATAAATGGCTTGGGACGAACCTACAATAGAACGACTGTGCCATCTTGTTCAACTTGTAACAATGAGTTATTGGGGTATTTAGAAAGTTATATTGTTCAATTATTCAAAACAGCAGATTTAGCTAAAGGATTTTTTTCTGATTACGATTTGCAAAATATCATACGATGGTTAGAAATAATCGAGTACAAGTTTCAAGTGTTGGATATGAAACGACAATTTATTACATCTAAAACTGGTGGATACATTCCTTATTTGACAGATTTTCCTTTGGCAGTGTTAACTGAAAAAGTGGGTTCACCAAGTAAAGCAGTAAGTCAGGTTAGACTTGCACAAAAAAGAGTTACCATAAAATCTAAAAAGGAAAAAATAAATTCGCTTGTAATATTTCAGACTAAGAATAGAAAATTTTATTTCTTCCATACACCCAACGAGTTTATTTATCTAGAATTACCCCAATATAGAATTGCCATGTTTTATTTCTACTCAAAAAACTTTAAAAATAATTTCAACGCGTTTAATGCAGCGATGAAAATTATTAAAAAGGTATACACTGGATGAAACTGCGCATAACATAAGATTAAAAGAAATTTTTGAAAAGGGGGCTTTGAGTGGTAAACGAACAGTGGTGCTTCTAACAAACAGTTGTGATTATGCAAACAGTCGTGCTTCTAATCCCCCTTTTTTAAAACTTTATTAATCCCTTCTTCGTTGGCAGCAAGGCTAAACGACCGCTCAGCCCGACATGGCACAAAACCAATTGCAAGACATTGCAAGCAAATCAAAATAACACATTATGACAGTGGGAAATAAAAAGGAGTTGTCACCAGAACAACGTGAAGAACTATTCAGAACATTAAAAGGCCGTTTTGACAAAAACATGAACCGCCATAAAGGTCTTGAATGGGCTAAAGTACAAGCAAAGCTGAAAGCTAATACTGAAAAACTGTGGTCACTCAATGAAATGGAAAGAACTGGCGGTGAACCGGATGTTGCAGGTCATGATAAAAAGACGGGCGAATACATTTTTAATGATTGTTCAGCGGAAAGTCCTAAAGGCCGCAGAAGTGTTTGTTACGACCGTGAAGGGCAGGAATCAAGGAAAGAATATAAACCAGAAAATAACGCTATTGATATGGCTGCTGCCATGGGCATTGAACTTTTAACGGAAGAGCAATATCGAGAATTGCAGAAACTTGGAAATTTCGATACGAAAACATCGAGCTGGGTGAAAACACCTTCTGAGATTAGAAAACTCGGTGGTGCCCTCTTTGCTGATTTCCGCTACGACAATGTCTTCGTGTATCACAATAGTGCACCATCTTACTATGGTGCCAGGGCGTTCCGTGGCTCGCTAAGGGTCTAAATTTTGCACAGACAACAAAATTTGAATTTGAGAATGGATCACCTGAGAAAGAATTTGCCGAAAGAATTGGAAAGTATGAGGAATGAATAACCAAAGCCCAGCTGCCAACAGCACATTTGCAATAGGCGGGGTTTCGTGCTCCGCAGACAGTTTTGTGGTTAAAGGAAGTGCAGTGCCTCGAATGAACTTTTGTGCTGAAAAACCCGCCCATCGCAAATCTGCAAAACGTCGTTATCTGACAAAGCACGGACAAGCTCATGAAACCACGACAGCTTGTTGATTGGCGCGCAGCGATTATCGCGGGAATTGCCGCGGGCGCGGTGTTTCTTCTTCTGGCGATGTTTCTTACTGCAAAGTACGTCGGCAGCCTGTGGGTGGTGACGCGACTTGCGGCGTCCGTCCTTCTCGGCAAAGCCGTTTTGCCTCCACCCGCAACTTTCACCGTCGGGACTTTCGTTGCGGCAGCCATCGTGCATTTCGCACTCAGCATTGGCTTTTCGTGTTTGATCGCGTTCGTGCTTCATCGCTGGGGGATGGTGGTCGGCATTCTCGGCGGCGCACTGTTTGGATTGTCGTTGTATTTTATCAACTTCAATTTGGTCTCGACGTTCTTCCCATGGTTCTTTTTTGTGAAGAGCTGGATTATGCTCACGAGCCACGCCGTGTTTGGCGCGCTCGCTGGCGGAATTTATGAGGCGCTGGAAGTTGAGCGATTTGTTCCGGCTTCGAATTGACAATGAACCCACAGCATCTTACCCGACGACGATTCCTTCGCGACTCAAGCCTTCTCGCGAGCGCGCTGTTCCTCCCGCCTGATTTCCTCTTCGGGCAGAAGAAGAACGCCGACCCTCACGCGGAAGTTTGCAAACAGAAATTCGATTTCGCGGCGCAACAAGGCTTGTCCGAGAAAACGATGAGCGAAATTATGGCGGTCATTGGCTGGACTTTTTTGGACCAGCCGTACACGGCGCACACGCTCGAGAGGCCTGGGAAAGAACGGCTCATCGTGAACCTGAAGGAATTCGATTGCGTTACGTTCGTCGAGAATACGCTAGCGCTTTCGCGTTGTGTGAAGTCGAAGACGATGACCTTCGATCAGTTCAAGAAACAGCTTCAACTCATTCGCTATCGGAACGGCAAAATCAATGGCTATCCGAGTCGCCTGCACTATTTCTCTGATTGGATTGATGACAACGAAAAGAAGGGCGTCGTCAAGAACGTTACGCGAGAGCTCGGCGGCGTGGAGTTCGGGAAAACGTGCAACTTCATGTCAACGCATCGCGATTCGTACAAACAACTTTCGAACGACAAGTTCTTCGATGCAATCAAGAGAACAGAAGAGGACTTGACGTGCCG
>JANNUB010000404.1:0-2736 GCA_031394795.1 Ignavibacteriota bacterium
GGAGGCATCGCGCCCGCGAAGAGAAAGCACCCTGCAGCGATAATAATTTTTATTCTCATACAATTCCCCCTTCAAAAAAAAAATTCTATTCTAGATCCACCGACCCGACCGATTCCGGGCTCGAGCGGATTTCGTTTAACAGACTGAGCAGATCGGACACGGAAATAGGTGAGCCGTTCAACCGTAAAGTTCCTGACGGCGAGAGATTCTGCGCGCGAACTTGATCGAACACCGGCCTGTAGGAAGCCGGCAACGCGCTCTCGAGCTCGGCGAGGATCCACGAAAATGTATAGCGTTTGTTTGCCGTAACAGTGAATGAGCGAAGAGCGCTCCGCTGCTGGAACTGCGTTCCTCCCGCCACGCCCACCAATCCCGTGACATGCCAGACATACGTTTTCCCCTGCTGCAACAGTCTGACTCCTGCAGATGGATAGCGATACGATCGCATCGGAACAATTGCCGTTGCGTGCGGCGCCCCCGACGCCGTTTCTTCGAGGCTTCGTTGACCGGGCAACTGTTCGTAGATCGAAATCAAGGAGCGAGGTCCGTCGTATTGCCACTCGAAAAGAGGAAATTCTTCCGTGACCGTTTCGCCTTCGCCCGGCGTGAGAAGGATCGGCGAGGAGGGGTTCGTCAGGACGAACGTGAACTCATCGGAGCCGGACTCGTTGGTGCGCATATCCACAACGAGTACGGTGAATCGGTAGCTTCCAGCGGGCATCGTGCCACTCGGCAAGGCAACTTCGTTGAACTTCGCTTTCGCACCCTCGTCAAAAACATATCCGTTGACGGCGCGCTGCGGAATTCCGCGACCCCGGCCAAGCTCGAGATTCGTCACCGTCCGTTGTCTCGGAATTGTGAACGGCTCAGACACGAATCTGCCAGCGGCTGCGACGTGCAAGCCTTCCGCAAGCTCTACGTCAAGTATGATTGTCATGACAGCCGAATCAACGACGTTCGGCGACGTCATGGTAATCGTGAAGAGCCACTTCGGAGTGGTGGCGTACAAAAAGTCGAGATCGTTGATGCTGAGCGCGTTGACCGGTGCGGTAAATGTGCTCACCCGGATTTGAGCTTGCGCGTTTGGATTTGACAATAGCCCAAGGAGGAGTGCAAGTATCCCCCCCATTCGACTGCGATAACGAGCCCTCATGACATTCCCCTTCGAATAATACTTATGAACAGACAAACTTCCTTGAAAATGATAAGGAAATATGCATTGGATAGCAATCGCGCACAAGCCTTCTCGCCGAGTTTGTGATGTACGTTCAACTGGAAAAAACGTACCTGCGAAGCATCCCAAAAGCGCGTGGTTTACAACGACGCGACACTAGAAATTTCGAATGTCGTTGAAGATGGCAAACGCCATAAAGCCGAGAAGGAGCACGAACCCTGCACGTTGCACGATCAGTTTCATACGTACAGGGAGTTCGCGACGTATGATCCACTCGATGGTGAGGATCAGTAGATGCCCCCCGTCGAGGGCAGGAATAGGAAGGATGTTGAGCACGGCGAGACTGATACTGAGAAAACCCATGAAACCCAAATACGTGATGATACCAAGCTCCGCGCTTTGCGAAGCAAGTTGTGCAATTTTGATCGGGCCGGCCACCGACTTATCGAACGCGGTTCTGCCTCTGACTATGCTGGCAATTCCCTGGAAAGTCAGGCTGATAACGTTCCCGATACTCTTGATTCCTTCCGGCAGCGCCTCAAACAACGTATAGCGTGTTTTCACAACCGGGCCGTTGTAGCGCAACCCATACGAAATTCCGATCAATCCTTTTTCCGTAGGAACGACGTTGCCGCTCATCAGCGTGTCGCCGCGGCGCCAGGCGATTGGCAGTGGCTTCCCCGCATGGGCTTTCACAATCTCACTCACTTTGCGATCAAAGCGCAGCGCTTCGCGGTTGAGCGAAACAAGGACATCATTCGGTTGAAGTCCGATGCTCGCCGCCGGTTTGCCCGGCTCGACGGTATTGATGACGATCTCCGAATGGCTTGGCGTGATGCCGAAGGATCCCTCGCCCAGATCTTTCAAGAGATCTTGGGAAACGTGAATCTCCGTTTCCCGACCGCCGCGAGCTACAGTGATGGACAGATCATCTCCGAAATTCTCGAGATACACATGATTGCGGATGTCCTCCCAATTGTTCATCAGGACGCCATTGACCTTCAGGATCTTGTCGCCGCTATGGAGTCCGGCTTTCGCTGCGGGGCTGTTGTCGAGCACATAGCCGACTTCCGTTGTATCCCAGACTGTCTTTCCTTGAACGTAATTGATGCCCCAAAAAATCGCGACCGCAAGGAGGAGATTCATGATCACCCCTGCGGAGATGACAATCATGCGTTGCCAAATCGGTTTGGAACGATACTCCCAGGGCTGAGGCGCTTGCTCCAGATATTCTGTATCGAAACTTTCGTCAATCATTCCCGCGATCTTCACGTAGCCGCCGATGGGAATCCACGAAACACAGTAGTCGGTCTCGCCGATTTGCTTGCCGAACGCGCGCGGCGGAAATCCGAGAGAGAACGTATCCACCCGCATCTTGAAAAGCTTCGCCGCGAGAAAATGCCCCAGCTCATGTACGAACACGAGAATGCCGAGCGTAACAATGAAGTAGAGTATGGTGTTCAGTATTTCCATGTATCAATGATACTGTAATGTTGTCGTCATTTGTTCAACCTGCTGCCGGGTCTCTGCATCAATGCGGACGATGTCGTCAAGCGTTGGAT
>JANNUB010000416.1:0-9983 GCA_031394795.1 Ignavibacteriota bacterium
CGCGATATTCTCCGTTGGATGCCGGCGACGCGAAAACGTTCAGCGCATCTGCAGCCACAAGCGCCGACGTCGCTGCGTTGGTCGAAGCGGAGCGCCAAATCATAGAAACGCTCGGGAAGAGAATCGAAACGCTGATCGAGAGCGAGCGACGCGTTATTGAGCAGATCGGCAACAAGTATAATGAAGTTGCGGAATCGCAGCGTCACATCCTCGAGCTGATCTCACGCCGCGTCAGCGAGAAGCACATCGGCCACGATGAGGTGTTGAAGCGAATTGAGACGAATGTGGATTTCCTGAAAAGCGCGCACCTGGTTCGCCGCCGGACGGTTCCCGATGGATCGCCAACGATGTCATGAAAGGGTGATTCGTGAGTCCGAAAGCATCGTTTTACTTTGTGTTGTATCTGATCGGCATCGTGAATTTGCTCACGATGATCACCGAGCGCGATTATGCCGTTGATAAACTTGTAGCAGACTACCATAAGCCGCTGAAGCTTTCCGCGCCGAGCGCCATTGAATGGAAGATAGGCGAGAGCAATTCGCTTGAGGTGCTGGTGTCCGATTTGAAAACCGAGCAGGAGCGCGCTTCAATCCGCTACCATCTTGTACCAACGAGAGAATTAGGAGCAAAGAACCAGTTCACCGAAACTCTCGCTGTCAATCAACAAACAGGCAATGCAACATTCAGCGGCACATTCACCAAGGCGGGTGAGTATCGTTTCAAGGTGTGGGCTGACGTTAACCGCAGGCTTCCCAAAGACGCCGGCGGACATCGTATCCGTGCAAACTCGGACACGGCATCGTTTGCAATTCTCGTGTCAACGCAGAAGCACGAGATTCCAGGCTCGAAATTCTCCATGGGTGTGGATAAGAAGCTCGAGCATTGGATTTCCGGTGTGCCGTACTACAAGACAGTGTTTGTGAACACCGATCCGCGCAAAGTAAGTTTGAACGGACTGCCTTCCGGTGTTCGACGCGGTACAGTTGGCGAGAACAGCATTCAGCTTATTTTGGATACGCCGATACCGGGCAAAGTGGAATTTGCGCTGAGCGGAAATGCCGGCCGATCCCTTGCCGCCGATCTCGATGCGGCGAGGCTGGACTTCGCGGTCCATGTTGATCCGCCGAGGTGGAATCCCGCACCGCAACGGTTTGCACACTGGAACATCGCTTACAACTTCACAAGCAGAGTCGGCGACCTCGATGCAAATGACTATTCCATCAAAGTGCTTGCAAACGGCACGTCGCAAGTGCAGGCTGTTTCCGGCGAGCAGTTTCCGCTCGTCGTCATGCCGGAAAAGTCGTGGTCGAGCCTGACGTTCATCGCTACATCGAACAGCGGACATGAAATCCTGAGAACAGAAATTCCGGTAAAGAGTCCACCGCCACCGCAAGTCAAATGGACCAGCTCGCGGCTCGAACGAGACGACTACGTCATTAACTTCACAGCGGAAGACATTGGAGGAAAGGATGCGAACGTGAATTGTTCGATCGTGTCACCGCAAGGTCTCACGGGAATTTTGAGCGCACGCCACGGGAAGACATTTACGTTTACTGTGAAGAACGTAACGACAGCGCGTCCGCCGGCGGTGATCATCCGGACGTCAATTCACGGCATCGGCGGCGCTTCGACCCCACTCGACAGAACGTTCCCGATTTTGTACTGACACAATGTGTAAGAGGAAACTATGGAAACGAAAGCACAGCTGAGGAAGCTCGCGCTCATTGCTTTTCTGCTTCTGGTCGCGCAGGCTGCGACGGATGCACAGATTGTGAAGTCGACGCGCGTGCGAACCGACACCGGGCGAGATACGTCGAGGTACATCAAGGCGCCGGGCGCATTGCTTCTTGAAAGAACAATCACGGGCCGCTTGCGGGATTCCCTCACGACCGTGCAGGAGCGCATCGAGCAGCTCTACGCACTTCTCGACGGCATTGATCGTTCGTCGTTCAACTTCAGCGGGTTGCGCTCGTGGCGCCTAACAGATCTTGAATTCGAGGACGTTCTCCGGAGTGCAGTGTTTCGTGTTACGCAAGACTCGAATATGATTTTGGAAAAATCGGACATCCAAGTACTTGCGACGCCGCCTCCGCACAATGATCTGATTGCAGTGTATTTCGGTGAAAGCGAATTGCAAGGCAAACGCTTGCGCGAGGTTTTGACGCACGAGGAGAACGCTTCTCTCCGTCTCCGTCAACGATTAATTGCAAGCGGTCAGTTCGGGCAAGACAGAGAGCTTATTGATCGCACATTCAAAATCGAGAACCAGCTTCCGCCGCTGCTCGTAACGTCGAGCGATAGCATATTGGGCAACTTCAATCGTTACAACCTGAGCCTCGATGCCCAAGCTGAACGGACGGTGTTGAATCTTCGTCTGCCCGATAATGCTAACATTCGGTTCGGCAATGACTGGGGCGCCGAGATAAAACTCGGCAACGACGAGTTGGGCTATCCGATGTGGACGAGCGGTAATCTTGCAGCGCTCGGATTGTACAAGCGCATCAAAGTAGGCGTGCAAATTCCGTTTGCAGGCGGGACGGACAAAGCGACCTTCTTCGGCGCGCGGGTGAAGCCTCGCCGCCTTGACGGGGCATATGGAGTTGCGGGAGAGTTTGATTTCGCATTCGCCGGCGGCTCATTCATGTTCGGCGACCGCAGAAAGGATGTTGATGGCACATTTGCCGATCCTGACAACATCTATACGATCCGCAGTTCGGCGCAAGTCTGGTATTCATATACGCTCGACATCAACAACAAAGCGAACTTCATGCGAGTGAAATTCGGCGCGGGGATGCATTCGATTTCACACGACAGACTCGTTCCGGAAACGCCGACAGCCTCTTCTAAAATCGTTCGCAGCGATTTCACGAGATATTTTTGGAGTCCGTATCTTAAAGTCGAGATCATGAACCAGCAGTTCACGAACAGGTTTGGTGCAAGTGTGCAGTACTACAAAGAATGGGGTCTCGCGACCGCGTGGCTTGAAATCATCAGCAATACATTGCGTTTGGAAGTCAAAGGCGCGATGCCATTGCTCCGTTCGAGCCAGCCATGGGAGCCGAGCCATTTTGTTGCATTGACGATTCCATACACAGTAGGCTTTTGAGGTGAGTGATGAAGAAAGCTATGACATTTGTTTTGCTCGCGTGTTGTGGAGTGGGCACTCGTGGAGTGAGCACTCTGTACGCACAGAGTGACAAGATTCTGTCGGAGCTGAAGACCGCACAAGGCGAGCTGCGCTCGCTGGAACGCATACTCTCCGCGCTCAACAACGGAGACACCGTCTACACGTCGTATTTTCCCATGTGGACAGTGTACGACAAAAACACGAAACTCAGTATTCAAACTGCATTTCGCAACCGGGGCAGAGAGTTTCCCGAAGATGAAAACGTCACGGTGATCGCTCACCCAAACGGCAGAAGCGTTGCAGACATCCGCATTGGGAAGGTGTCCTACGGAAGACTTTTTGCATCAAAGGCGCTCGACCCTCAGCTGCAGAAAGAACTGCTCGAGCGCAACTACGTTCTCGTTGATGAGATTCCGCTCGGGTACAGAACCAACAAGACTATCAGAAAAATCGCCGAGAAACCGCATTGGGTCTCGGCAAATATTTCTCTCTTCGGCGGCACAATGCGTTTCGGCAACGATTGGAAAATCGAAGGACGGATCGGCAGTGACGAGCTGGGGTATCCATTCTGGTCGTCCGGGCAAATCTTTTTGACCGCGGGTTACAAATCCCTGAAACTTGGCACGTACCTGCCGATGCACGGCGGCGTGTTCTCGACGAATCCCAACGAGCGACCGCTTTCGCTCCGGCCTCGATTGTTGAATGGGAGCACGGGCGCGACGGGAAGTTTCGAGTTCGAGTGGGACCTCGTGAAGCTGAACTCTTCACGCGTCACGTACGGCGCCATCGGCGGCTCGTTCGCGATCGGGAGTCTCGATCGCCGCCGAACGGATTATCTTACGTCCAATCTTGACAGCTTGTACTCAGTCAATGCCATGCTCCAGGCGCACTACGCATTCAACTACAAGTTCGACGACAAGAAAATCTTGAATGTAAAAGTCGGCGGAGTCTATCACACCGTAACGCTGAATCGGTTTGTCGACAATGAGATTGAGCGCTACGGAAGGATTAAGAAAATCCTCACGCCATATTTTGCCGTCGAGTATCGGAATTTAGGCGCGGACTGGTTTGCGTTGAATACAACGTACTCGCGATTGCTGATGTTCGGAGCCTGGGCGGAGATCGTTCCTCAATATGTTTACGCCGAGGTGAAGTATTCGACAGTACTCTTGCGGGAAACGAAGACGTGGGAACACAACTACTATCTGTACGCGACGCTCGGTTTCAATTTCGACTTCTAAGGACGAGACTCGTTACACCACATCGTACCGCGTCCCGCTCAGAGCGGGATCATTCGACCGCGCTCCATAGCAACCTTTTGGAACTCTCGCAATAACAAAACCCCGGTAGGGACTCTCTCGGATTAACTAATCGGATTTGAGGTTGCTTCTCAACGAGGCGTTTAATATCATTACTACAGTTATGGAAGTCGAAACCAAATACAGGCACATCGTAAAGAGAAAAGATACGGGGGAGCCGAGGATTGCCGGCACTCGCATCGCTGTACGTAATATTGTTCTCCAGTGGAAGTACGGAGTCTCACCCGAAGAGATGCCTTTGCACTATCCCCACATCACCCTCGCCCAAGTGTTTGAAGCGCTCGCGTACTATCAGGACAACATCGAAGAAATTGAAAAGTTCATACAGATAAACGATATCCCCGAAAGCCTCAGTGGTACATCTTTATCTCGATGAAGATGTTGATGTTCTGCTTGCCCTCTTGCTCGCTCATCGAGGGATTCTTGCTACGACTGCTCTGGAAAATAAAATGCTGAGGAAAGACGACGATGAGCATTTTGAGCTTGCAATTCAACTCGATGCAATAATGGTCACGCACAACCGCGGAGACTACGAAAGCTTATTTGCTTCGTTCACTGAACAGGGAAAAGCATTTCCTGGGCTCATCATCCTCAAGCAAATCAACGTGTATGACCTTGCCCAGCGTCTCTTCCGTTTTTTTCGCGAACACAAGGACATCAAGAATCAACTCTGGTACTTGTAGTCCATGCTCATCATCGCCGATTCAAAAATTCCCAATGCTGAAATTGCCTTCACGCCCTTCGGCGAAGTTAGATCTCTACCGACGAAACAGATGACGCATGAGAATATCAAGCACGCAACAGCAATTCTCGTTCGGTCAGAAACAACAATTGATGAATCACTACTGAACGGAACGCACGTTCGCTTCGTCGGAACGGCGACGATTGGAACTGACCATGTTGATTCGGATTATCTGCAACAACACGACATCAGTTTCGCAAGTTGTCCTGGCAGTAATGCAAACTCCGTTGCTGAATATGTTCTTGCCGCGCTACTCGAAGTGAGTCATCGTCTTGAGTTCTCCCTGAAAGGAAAAACGCTCGGCGTCGTCGGGCACGGCAACACCGGGAGCCTCACGGCGAAAAAAGCTCAGGCTATCGGCATGAACGTGCTGCACAACGATCCTCCTCTGGCGCGCGCAACAGGCGATGCGCGCTACCTTCCACTCAATGCGCTGATGGATGCCGATATCATCTCGCTTCATGTGCCGTTGACAATGGAAGGTGAAGATGCGACCTACCATCTTCTCGATGAGAAGAGACTTGCAAAAATGAAGCGGGGCAGCATTCTCATCAACACATCCCGCGGAGCTGTCGTCGAAACCGAAGCGTTGAAACACACGCTGAAATCCGATCATCTGCGCGCCTGCGTACTTGATGTGTGGGAGGGTGAGCCTGACATAGACGTCGAACTCCTCAGCCTCGTCACACTCGGCACACCGCACATCGCGGGCTATTCCCACGATGGGAAACTCAATGCCACGGTGATGCTGAGGCAGTCGCTCGCTGATTTCCTGAAAGCGCCGACAGCGGGACCGAGCAATTTACGGGAAGGCGCTCTACAAACGATCACACTTTCTTCTCAGGCTCATCATGAAGAACTCGCACGCGCCGCCGTGAAACAATGTTATGATATTGAAGCCGATGACAAAAAGCTGAGGCGACTGAGTTTACTGCCGCAGAGTGACCGGGCGAATTTCTTCCGCCGCCTTCGTGCCGAATATCCGATGCGAAGAGAGTTTCAAAATCATTTTGTCGAAACAGATTCTCTCGATCATTCTTCAAAACAATTGCTGCGAGAAATCGGCTTCGTGGTTCAACCAACGCACTCGTCACTGTCGTCATGAGCCTGAGCCTTTACCTCCTTCGCCACGGACAAACACCGATGAGCCGCGACAATGTATTTTGCGGCTCCGGATTGAACCCAGAGCTGACCGCTGAGGGAATCGAAATGGCAACCATGATTGCGGCAGCGTATCGGAAAACCAAGTGGCAAGGCGCGTATGTCAGTCCGTTGCGCCGAACCGTGATGACAGCGCAGCCGTTGTGCAAGGCAATCAGCATGGCAATGACGCTGCGCGACGAGCTGAAAGAAATCGGCTACGGGAAGTGGGAAGGGAAGAGCGTCGAAGAAGTTGATCGCGACTATCACGATGACTTCATCAAATGGACTGCCGACCCGGCGTGGAACCCTCCGACGGGGGGTGAGCCGGCAATCGAAATCGAGCGCCGTGTGCTGAAAGTGTTGGAAGAGATAAAAGAGAAGCACAACGATGGCAACGTTCTTCTCGTCTCACACAAAGCGACGATCAGAATTATTCTTTGCAGCTTGCTCGGCATCGATGTCGGAAGATTTCGCTACCGACTCGCGTGCCCGGTGAGTTCGGTAAGCGTCGTTGAGTTCACTAAATCCGGTCCACTCATCAAGTTGCTTGCGGATCGGTCTCATCTTTCGGAGGAGCTTCGCAATTTGCCCGGAACGTGACATTAAACCCTGAACGCAGCGACGAGTCTTACGGTATAAAGGAGCGGGATGAATGGATTGATGGATTGATGGAGGGAGGAGACGAACCGCTCGCTCAATGCAAAACAAACCAAAGGAGAACTATCATGAAAGCAATCTATCTGTTGTGTTTTTTCGCGACTCTAGTCGTCGGTTGCTCGTCCGTGGACGTACCGACTAAACCCTGAGTCTCGCACAACGGGACGAAGGTTTTCACAGTTATTCAGAACTGATGTACTTTTCACAACGCTGACCCAAAAAAAACAAGAGGAGAGATAACCATGAAACCACTTGTAAGTATCACCCTGTTCTGCTTCGTTGCATTGTTCCCTGCTTGTTCGTCAGTGGACGTTACAACAGATTACGATCGCGAAGCAAACTTCGCCGCGTACCAATCCTTCGATTGGATGGAGCGGCACAACCCGCGCGATGGCGGACCGGCGGGAAATCTTGGTTTGAACGATCCGCTCGCGCAGAAGCGCATCAGGAACGCGGTGGAGCGCGAGTTGCTCGCCAAAGGCATTAAACAAGTTGAATCCTCACCCGATTTATTGGTGATGGTCCACGCGGCGACACAAAACAAAGTTGACATTGACCGGTACGGCTATCGCTACGGTCGGTTCGGTCGCCGCGTCGGCGTCGTGACGACTGTTGATCGCTACAAGGAAGGCACGATTCTCGTTGACCTCGTGGATGCAAAGTCGAAAGAGCTTGTCTGGCGCGGCACCGCACAGGATGCGTTGCGCAAAGGAGATTCGCGTGCCGATTACATTGATGAGTGCTTGAAACAGTTGTTCAAAGAATATCCGCCGGGGAAATGATGGATGATGGATGAATGGATTGGTGGATGAATGGAATGATGGATGAATGGAATGATGGGACTATTCATTCCATTCATCCATCAATCCAACAATCCATTTATCCCATTCGATTATTTCATCAAGCCTTCAAACTAAACAAAACACTCCTTGAAGCTCGATTCCATACGCCTGAAAAACCGCGACCTGAGTTGGCTCGCGTTCAATCATCGGGTTCTGCAAGAAGCCGCGGACCCGACGGTTCCTCTCTACGAGCGCATCAAGTTTCTCGCCATCTGGTCGTCGAATCTCGATGAGTTCTTCCGCGTGCGCGTCGCGTCGCTACGAGCGCTGCAGCGATTGAAAAAGAAAACGCGGAAGAAACTCGAACTGGAGCCCGAAAAACTGCTCAAGCGTTTGCTGAAAACTGTCTGGCTGCAGCAGGAAGAGTTCGGCGCCGTCTTTCGCAATCGGATCAAGAAGGAGTTGGCGAAGCAGGGGATCTTTTTGCTGCGTGAGCACGAGTTGAACCCGTCGCAGCGGCAGCACGCGCGCGTGTACTTTCGAGACAAGCTGCGCGCCTTGCTTTCGCCGGTGTTCCTCAGCAGCGACAAACAGCCGCCGTTTCTTCACAACCGTGTTCTTTCTCTTGTAGTACGGCTGCGACGCAAGTCCGCCGAGCCGAAAAAAGAAGCGGAACAGTACGCCTTCGTCGAAATTCCTTCTACGCTCGTTCCCCGTTTCTTCTCTTTGCCGACGGATCACGATCATCACTACATCATGTTCCTTGACGACCTCTTGCGGTTATGTCTCGACGAGTTGTTTCCACAGCATGATGTTCTCGGCGAGTACGCAATCAAACTCACGCGCGACGCCGAGCTGGAAATTGGCGACGAGTTCAGCGGAGACTTGTTGGAGAAAGTGAAGAAGGCGCTGAAGAAACGGGGTGAAGGGGTTCCCTCGCGTTTTCTCTACGATGCAGAGATGCCAAGAAAGATGGTCATGTTTTTGCAGCGGCATTTTCAGCTTGCGGACGATGACCTTGTGTCCGGGAACCGCTACCACAATTTCAATGATCTCTTTGTCCTTCCGAATCCCCGCTCTCCGAGTCGAGTCTCGGAGAGCGGACAGGCGAAATATCCTGGGTTGACCTATGAGCCGATGCCGCAGATTTCGTACGAGGAATTTGCTGCGGGAAAGATCTTCGACAGGGTGCGCGGCGGAGATGTGTTGATGCACTATCCATACCACTCGTACGATTGCGTGACAAACTTCTTGCGCGAAGCCGCTGACGATGCCAGCGTGTGCTCAATCAAAATCACGTTGTACAGAGCTGCCCGCAATTCCAAAGTCGTTGAGCAGCTTCTTCGGGCGGCGAATCAAGGCAAAGAAGTGACCGTGTTCGTTGAAGTGAAAGCCCGCTTCGACGAAGAGTCGAATATTTTCTGGGCGGAAGAGCTGGAGAAAGCCGGTGCTCGCGTTCTCTACAGCCTTCCGAATCTGAAAGTTCATGCAAAAATGTGTTTAGTAGAAAGGAGCGAAGCGGACGGGAAGCGTCTGGACGCGAAGCGCCTGGACGCGAAGCACCTGTACGCGTACTTCAGTACGGGAAATTTCAATGAGAATGCAGCCCTGCTCTACACAGACTTTGGGTTGTTTACCCATGATGAGAGGCTGACGACGGAGGCGGAGAAGGTCTTTCGAATTCTTTGCCGTGAGCGGAGGAAGGGAAATTTCGACCATCTGCTCGTTGCGCCGTTCACGCTCCGCGAGCGGATTGAGAATCTGATTGAGCGTGAGACAAAGAACGCACGCAAAGGCAAAGAAGCTTTCATCATTGCAAAAATGAATTCGCTGGAAGACACTGATATCATTGGGAAGCTCTATGAGGCGAGCCAGGCAGGTGTGAAGGTGCGTTTGATTGTACGCGGTATTTGCTGTTTGATTCCCGGCGTGAAAGGTATGAGCGAGAACATCGAGGTGATCAGTATCGTTGACCGCTTTCTCGAACACGCGCGGGTGTTTGTATTTCACGACAATGGTGATGAAAAATATTTCCTCTCGTCCGCCGACTGGATGCACCGCAATCTCGACCGACGCATCGAAGTCGCGTTCCCGGTGTATGACAAGGAAATCCAGAAACACCTGCGGGCAATTTTGGATTTGCAACTGCGCGATACGGTGAAGGCGCGTATCATTGACAAAAAGCTGGAGAACAAGATCCGGACAAAAAAGGA
>JANNUB010000426.1:0-8252 GCA_031394795.1 Ignavibacteriota bacterium
TGAGCAGAGCGAAGGGTCTCGGTCCTTTCAATATCCTCAACACTGAGATGTTTCGCTTCGCTCAACATTTGTAAGGAGGTAGCATGAAACAAAGAATACATCTACTCATTGCAGCGCTGGCACTGTTGGCATGCGTGCCAAGTTTTTCCGCTGTAAAAAATATTGCGCATCGAGGCGGTGCACTGCTTGCGCCGGAAAATACACTCGCTGCCTTTCGCAATGCCGTCGCGTTGAGAGCGGATTATCTTGAACTTGATATTATACTATCAAGCGACGACTCAATTTGGGTGCGGAGGAGGTGGCGACCTCCTCCAAGTCCTCCCCCGAAGGGGTCCTTCCCGAAGGGACATACTGTCGGACAACTCCGGAAGGGAACAAGTCGGGAAGATGAAGGGATTTCTCTAAGAAAGATTTTGTAACTTCGTATCAATGCTCATGCTCAGTAGCAGTTTAATAAACTCACAATTAACCAATCCATAATTTAAGGAGACATATCATGCGAAGGTTACAGTTTCTCATACTTGTTGTCTTTGTTGGCACGCTTGCCGCTTACGGTCAAGTTATGATCAACAATTTTGACAACGCAAGGCCCGACACAGCCTTCAGGGCGCTGTTTGAACCCGGGTCTTCGTACAGCTTTACCTACGATCCTGTTGACAAGGTCGAAGGAACAGGGTCGTTGAAGACTCGCGCTATATTAGCCTCACAACATGCTTGGGGGACGTATGCGCAGGTCGATTACAGTTTACCTGTCGGCGCAACCCCTTTGGACTGGACGATCAGCGACTCGCTCAGTATTTGGATGAAAGTAACGATGGCACCTGTTCGCCCGGCGAACATTGTTTTCCGGATCAGCCTCGTCGATCGACCCAACGCTTCCGATCCCACCGAGGAATGGATGTACGAGAACCTGACCATTCTTGACAACGTTACTTCGGGGTGGGTTCGATTGCGTATGAAGCTAAAGGAAAGAACGCAGCCCGCGTCGAATGATCTTGTTCCTGATAGCACCGGGTTTATTCTTGCACCAGGTAACTGGGGACTGCCGAGAAACAACGCCGTTTTTGATCGCGACAAGATCGTCGGATGGAAATTGATTCCTGTTTCGGGCACCATTGATGCAGATTCTGTTCAGGTGTCTTTTGACAAGTTCGAGCGTTACGGCGTGCGTGCATTTCCCGCGATTATTTTTACTGGTCGCGCCTTCACGTCCCAAACCTCCGGTACATTTGCATGGGGACAGTCGTCTCTGAGCGTTGAACAGGGTGGCGGCCCTATTCCCAACTCGAACGCAATCAAGTGGGTGATGGGTAACGAATGGGGAAATGGATGGACTGGCTGGGGCTGCAATGTTTCACCGGCGTTCAACCTTGCCGGGGGCTGGACTCGTGATAGTGTGAAGTTCAAAATGAAGGCGGAGGCAGGAGTTGATACACTCCGCGTGCAGTTCGAATCTTCGAACGGCAAGAGGGCTATGTTGTTCAAGCCTGTTACCGACAATCTGTGGCACAGCTACGCGTTCCGGCTGAGAGACTTTTTCGTTGCAGACAATTTGCCCAACTTTGATTCATCAACTGTGACCGTCTTTGGCATCATGGCGGAACATTCGGCAATTGCAGGAAAAATCGTTTACATAACGGATGTGTGGACAGGCAACCCGAGCATTGACGTCATTCCTCCGGTAGCTCCGACGGGTCTTTTGGTTGCCGGTGTCACTTATCAAAACTTGATTTCATGGAACGACGTTCCCAATGAACCGGGGGTTCGCTACAATGTGTTCTTCAAAGAGGGAGCATGGACAAGTGCGAGTGACTCAACGGTTGAAGATTTACCCTTCTATAATCTCACGGCGCCGTTGACAAGTCATCCGCTCCGCGCACCCAACACAGATCAAAACGTGAGCTATTACTATGGCGTCGCAGCGAAGGATCTTGCCGGGAACGAAAGCAGTCCAACAGTTGCGTCAACAGCAGCTACCAGGCTCGCCAAGGGTGTGCCGACAATTGCGAAGACTGGCCCCGTGAACTTTGTTGCGAACGGTACCTTGTCTGAATGGTCCACCATCACACCAACCATTCTTTCGGTCGTTACCGGAACCGCTCATGCAGTTCCCAATTTCCCTATTACTGGCGACAACGACTTGAAGGTTTCGGCATATCTCGCAACCGATGCTCAATATCTCTACGTTGCATTTGATGTGCAGGATGACACCGTTGCCGTCGATACCAACGGGACCTCCTACGAACAAGATTGTCCCGACCTCTGTATTGGTTTATATGATTGGCGCGGCAAGCGCCACCCCGGATACCGCGGCGGTGCAACACCTGATTATCACTTCCGGTACTCGAAGAATAAAATCACTCTCGACAATAATGGTGGTTCAACCGTGACGACCCCTGGCGTAGACTACATCTGGAAAGAGAAAACACTGACGCCAGGATATATTGTTGAATCACGAATTCCGTGGACACGAATCGCAGCATTAATGCCAAGCAGGAACGATGTTGTGTTCGTTCCTCGCGAAGGAAAGCGAATTCCTATGAACTTCGTCATCAACGATCGCGATAACATTGCCCCAACAGGACGAAGGGCCGGCATTATGGATTACTCTTATCTGAGCAACGACGATTCGTGGAGAGACATGTTCTACTGGACGCACACCTGGATTGGCAATCAGTGGGTCACCGATGTGAAGCAGACCAGCGATGTTCCGCAAAGCTATCAGTTGGGTCAAAACTATCCGAACCCGTTTAACCCAACGACACAGATCAATTATAGCATCGCAGCACCTGGTGTGGTAACTCTCAGACTGTTCGATGTGTTGGGCCGCGAAGTGGCAACCTTGGTGAACAGCCAGCAAGAGGCAGGCAGCCATACTGTCACCGTTGATATGGCGAGCCAGGGCAAGGGACTCTCGAGCGGAGTATATTTCTATCGTCTCGAGTCCGGTTCGTTTACCGCTGTACATAAAATGATGATGTTGAAGTGATCGTATCCTGCGTGGGGCGCCTCGTGCCCCACGCATTATTTTTTGAACGTTGATTGAGATCGTTATGAGATTTGAAAGAGATGCCCAAATGTCCAAGGTTGCCCCGTTGATATTGACGTTGACGTTGATGTTGTTGTGTCCTTCACTCTTGTTGGCGGGTACAACAGGAAAAATCGCAGGTATGGTTAGCGATGCCTCCAACAAAGAGTCCCTCATCGGAGCAAACGTGGTTGTGAAAGGAACGTTTCTCGGCGCCGCAACAGGCGTCGATGGGTTTTATTCCATCAACAACATTCCGCCGGGCAAGTACACACTTGTTGTGAGTTTAATCGGATACAAGAAAGTCACCGTAACCGACGTGGCAGTTAATATTGACCTGACGACGCGTATTGATGCAAAATTACAATCTGACGCGATTGAAGGGGAAGAAATAATCGTACGCGCTGAACGTCCTCTCGTTCAAAAAGATTTGACCTCCACGTCAGTGACCGTGTCATCGGATGAACTCAAGCGTATCCCAACGGAGAACCTCAGTCAGATTATCAATATCCAGGCGGGTGTGGTCGACGGCCACTTCCGTGGCGGTCGCTCGAATGAAGTTGCTTATCTGATTGACGGCGTTTCAGTTACAGATCCGTTCAATGGACAACTGAGTATGCAGATTGAGAATTCCTCCATCAGCCAGATGGAAGTGATTAGCGGTACGTTCAATGCTGAATATGGCCAGGCAATGTCGGGCATTGTGAATGTCGTGACGCCTGAAGGTTCGCCGCAGTACCATGGTTCTGTTTCGGTCTATAGCGGCGACTATGTAACGAGTCATACGGATGTGTTTTCTAATGTCGGGAGCCTGACGAAATTCCGAACCCAAAATGTGCAGGCAAACCTGAATGGTCCGATCCCCATAGTTGATAATCTGTCGTTCTTCACGACGGGGCGATATTTTCATGACGACGGATATTTGTGGGGCAAGCGAGTATATAATGTAACGGATACTTCGCCGTACGACCTCAGAGATCCGCAAGGCAATTATATTCTCGACCAAAATGGAAATAGGATCATTGTCATTCCACAGAGTGGTGATGGCGCAAGCGTCCCGATGAACCCGTACACACGACGATCGTTCAACGGGAAAATTTCTTATATGATGCCCCAGATGAAGTTCACGTACAGCTTATTCTGGGATGATAACTGGAACAAATATTACGATCATTCTTTTGCATGGACGCCTGACGGTATCATGAATCATTACCGCACGAACTGGGTTCAATCGTTCCAGATTACGCATACACCATCTTCCAATACGTATCAAACACTCAAGCTGTCTTCCAATTTGTTTGATCACAAAGGCTACCTCTACGAGGATGCGTACGATTCCCGCTATGTCGATCCAAACCGCGGAACGCCAATTTCAAATTATACATTCCGGTCAGGCGGCAATCAAGGCGATAGGTACAACCGTTTCTCCAAGTCGTGGATTGGTCAGTGGTCTCTTACTTCACAAGTGTCCTACAAGCATAAGTTGACCGTCGGCATCGAAGGTCGGATGCATGAAATCCACAATCACAACATGACGATCACGAACCGGAACACCGTTGAGGCAGACAGCACCGGTGCTCTGAGGTTTGAGATCGGCTATCCCGATCTTGGTGCACCGGGCAATCAAGCATACACAAAGAAACCCATCGAGCTGTCTGCGTTCGTGCAGGATAAAGCTGAATATGATTTGATGATCATCAACGCAGGTGTTCGCGTGGACTACTTCAATCCGAAGTCGTCCTACCCGTTGGATCTGCGGAATCCAACAAAGAATCCAAACTTCCCCAATGCCGGGGATTTGAAACGTGCCAAGACCAAATTTCAAATTAGTCCGCGATTGGGTATCTCGTTCCCCATTACGGATCAGGGAATTCTGCACTTCTCCTATGGACACTTCTTCCAGATACCAAGCTTTGAGAATCTGTATCGCAACTCAGACTATCTCGTAACACAGAGCAGCACGCTTTCCAACATTACCGGTAATCCGGATCTTGAAGCCCAGCGAACGATTATGTATGAGCTGGGATTGCAACAAGTTCTCTTCACGAACATCGGTTTGGATTTCACGGTGTACTATCGCGACATCCGGAACTTGCTCGGAATGGAGATCATCAATACCTACGAAGGAATCAAGTATGCGCGGTTCATCAATCGCGATTACAGCAAGGTAAAAGGATTTATCCTTTCGCTTGATCGCCGGTTTGCAGATTTCTTTGGCGTGAAGCTGGATTATACTTTCCAGATTGCAGAAGGAAATGCGTCCGATCCATTCTCGGTTTACAATAACAGCCAAACCGATCCGCCAATCGAAACAAACAAAAAAGTTGTACCGCTGGATTGGGATCAGCGTTCGACATTGAACGTGTCGCTGACAGTCGGCAAACCCGGTGATTGGAACGTCGGTACGATTCTTCAGCTGGGGTCGGGTTTTCCGTACACCGAAGCTGTCCGCGTCTCGAACGGATTGCGCTTCGAAAACGGAGGGGTCAAGCCATATACGTTCAGTGTGGACCTCCGTGCCGAAAAGACGTTTTCATGGAGCGGGCTTGACTTCACAGTGTTTGCACTCGTGTACAACGTGCTCGACAGAAAGAATGAGCAGAGCGTCAATGCAGCAAGTGGAAGAGCCAATATTGACCTGTTCACATATGAATCAGGACCAATCATTGGATTGAATACGATTGATCAGTATCTAAATAATCCGGGTAGCTTCTCCACTCCGCGTCAACTGCGGTTTGGAATGACGGCAGAATTCTAGAAGCGCAGGCGAAAAGCTCAACCGCGGAGAACGCTGAGATCGCAGAGAAAAAAACATCTTTTATGTGTTTTCAATTTCAAATTATTTCCTCCGCGCAAGGCGTGACAAGCCAAACAGGAAAAGCGAAACCACAGATTACACAGATTATCACAGATTAGACTTCAAAGCAAAGGGTAGAATGTTGGTCGAATCGAATTCATAAAAATAATCTGTGGAAATCCGTGAAATCTGTGGATCAGTTTTTCTTTGGTTGCGGCTCTGACGCGCTGCGCCCTCTGCGGTTAGATTCTTTTTTTTGCCAAGTTTTCGACCGCGCCTCTAGGCAAACTTACGATTTGAGGAATTAGTATGAGAGTAAAGTTAGTTGCGTTCTTCGCTATTCTTATTGGGTTGACGAGAGCAGCAGCACAGCCGAGCCTCACATTGAACACGGCATCCATTGACTTTGGCAATGTGCGGGTCGGGCAGTTTCTGGAAACCACGTTGTTGCTCACGAATGCGGGGACGGACACATTGCGCATCACGAGTATCAGTTTTTCAAGTCCGTCATTCATCACTCGTGCGACTGCAGCGGTGATTGCACCTGCTGGCTACTTCATTGATACAGTCCGCTTCGTGCCGCCCACCACCGGGATTATTTCTGCACAACTGAACATCGTCAGTAACGATCCTCGCTCGCCGAAGGTACTTCCTGTAACAGGTTTTGGACTCGGTGGGGCGGTTGTTGACGCAAGAACTCGGGCGTACCGTGATGACCCCCAAGGCGACGTGCGGTTCCGCAAAGAAGGGATCATGGATGGTAACCGTGTTGCTACCTTGTTCTACAATCATGGAGAAGTTGCGAAATGGCAGTTCCAGCCATCCTGTGTCTGGCCGAAGGGAACTAACCACTCATACATGGATGGGGTGGCGCTCTTGATTGCTGCGAAGGTAATCGCTCCGGGCAACAGCAGAGGCATTACGCCCGTAATCTCTGCCTATAGAGAAGAAGTTTCGAGAGATCCCGTGACTGGTGAGGAGTGGGTTCTTCAGCCGGTGCCGGGGTACGTGAATCCCTCCGCTACGCGGCCTGCAATCAGCCGTGACCCATCTACATTTCCCGGCGTGTGGCCTCCATCCCTTGGCTTAACACCTGCATGGAGTGGTTTCTGGTATGGATACTTCGGCCGCGGTGTGCAGAACGCCGACTTTGAAACGTACTTTGTGATAGATGATTCCAAGGTGAAGAAATTCAGTCGCGCACCCTACAGCTATTTTCCTATTGCAACGGATTCGGCGCGCGCGGGGTTAGGCTTGCGCGTTGAAACCCGCGGCTTTCAATGGTCGCATGTACTTGCCGAAGATATCATCTTCTGGCATTATGATATTGTCAACATCTCCGATAACGACTACGATTCAACGTGCTTCGGTTTCTTGACCGATCCCGGCGTCGGTGGACCAAACGCCAGCGGGAACAGTGCCCGGTACAACACACGTCTTGACCTTGCGTACGCATGGAATCCGAACGGCGTCGGCACGCCGGGGAACTGGAGAACGGGATACGTGGGGTATGCCTATCTCGAAAGTCCGGGCAATCCGTTCAATCGTATTGACGACGATGAGGATGGGTTGACCGACGAGCGTCGTGACGACAATATCGACAACGATCGCGATTGGATTGCTTACACTGATCTGAACCGGAATGGCACATGGGAACTCGGTGAACCGTTGAACGACGACCTGGGCAGGGATGGCGTTGGCCCAACGGATCCGCAGTACAACGGGTCGGACGACGGGGAAGCTGATGGTATTCCTACTCACGGCGAGCCGAACTTCGATGAAACCGACAAGGACGAGTCGGATCAAATTGGTCTGCAAGCTATTTCGATCTCACCTCTTGCGGACAAAGGGCCAAGAGGCGTTTGGCCAAAGAATGACGGTGTGGTATGGGAAAAGATGACCGGCGGGTTCGTTGATACCGTGCTGGGCAATACGAACATCACTATGGTGTTCTCCTCCGGGCCATTTCCTTTGAAGCAAACGCGGCGCGAACGCTTCTCCATGGCGCTTGTCTTTGGCGATGACCTCGATGGGCTTGTGTTCAACAAGGAAACCGTTCAGCAGATTTACAACGCAAACTACAATTTCTCGAAACCGCCTTACACTCCTCACCTGACAGCTATTGGCGGCGATAAGAAAGTAAATCTCTATTGGGACAATATCGCCGAGTCGTCTGTAGACCGGTTCCTCGGATTTGAAGATCCACTCGATCCATCGAAAGGTTACAAAAAGAATTTCGAGGGATACCTTGTGTACCGCAGTACAGAACCGGAATTCAACGACATCAAAACTATTACGGATTCCAAAGGAACGCCGAAATACTGGAAGCCTCTTGAGCAGTTTGATCTCATCGATAGCATTGCCGGTCCGGATCCGGTTGGCATCAACGGGGCGCATTTTTGGAGAGGTTCGAATACCGGTTTGCAG
>JANNUB010000444.1:0-2766 GCA_031394795.1 Ignavibacteriota bacterium
AGAGTAGGGATAATACCTGGTCGAGAATCAGCTTAAATCCCACCGCCTTCTTTTCCCCGCCCGCAACGAAGATTCTTTCCTGAATAAACTGTCTCGTATCGCGAGATCTTTCGAGCAGCATTGCCTGCGCAAATTCTTTGAGGTTCAAGGCTTGTATCGCCTCCGGGAAATAGTCCCTGAGCACTGTGCGGACACGCTTTGGCCCCATCACTTCGCCATGCATATGGATTTGTGGATGCCCTGCCAGCGTTTCTCTAATCATGGTGCTGCCGCTGCGAGCCGGACTGATGATCATAAACCGTGTAATCATATTTAGTTATCTCTCAAAACATCTTCCACTCTGTCTGGTTTCTCTGGTTCATCTGGCTGATCTGGTTGATTTGGTTCATCTAATTAGTTTCGTTCAACCAACCAAACAAACGAGACATACCAGTTAAAGCTTGCTCTGCCGCAACTCTTCCTTGTGGAGCCTGTGCTTCACACGATGTCTAAACACCATTGTAGCCACGTCGTGCAACAGGCAATCCCATCTGTTCCTCTCTTGCAGTTCTCCCCACATCTTTTCACCTACATTCTCGCGGAGTGCCGCCAGGCGTTGAGCAAGACTTTCATGGCGTCCGCTGGTGCTGTTGGCCACTTGATCGGTGAGGTGGAACTTGACACCCTGCTGCATCAAGCTATCTGCGAGGAGGCTGATGCTACGTTGAAACTCTTCGACCAGTCCGAAGAAATTTAAAGACTCAAGCTGAACACATGCCTTGTCAAAGTCCTTTTCAGTAATGACATGGTTCAAGTATCTCGTTTCGTGAAGTAGCCACGCAGTCTGGTGATTGTGGACAACTCCGTTCTTCGAAGAATCAAACCTCCACCGCAGATAATCAGCGAAAGACAGTTTCATCGCATGTTCAGCCCCCTTACTTACAGGCCCCTCGTTTTTACCCTGTTTTCTTTCAAAATCATACACTGACCTCGCGCGATCCAGCGGGTGCCGAAAGAACACAACAGGGAACACCTGTACATTGGAGATCGCCGGTAGCGGCAACCCTGCTTGATGGCTTGAAACGGCGCGAATCTCCGGGTTTCGTACGATGAAGTCCGCCATCTGTTCGGGTGAAACCTTGTTCGTTGGGGATTCACCGTCGAATGTCGCCCAGCTCTCTCCGAAAGAGTTTTGCAACATGGAATCGATGGTCGAACCGGCATTTTTGAATATATGGTAATGAATAACTACTAGTCTCATCCTTGATTCCTCTTTTGCTGCAATCGATTCGGAACTGCCGACGACGATTATCGCCGCTGGGGCGCCAATTGAAGTTCAATCTAAACAACTCGCACAATGCCGGATTTTGCCCGTCTCTTAGGATTTCTTTCGCAGCCAAATGCTTCCACCACTATTTATTAGCATGGCTGGATAGTCCGATTGGATGGTCTCACGCCATTTTTTCACGAAATAATCATTGAAGAACACCACTTCAAATGCATTGTTATACATCAGAAATGCACGGAGACCATATATCTCGTTCCATGAGCGGTTCTGTTTAAGCACCCAATTAGCCCCGTATTCGAAGGGCCAGAAAATATCGTGAAAGTGAATCAAGACGCCTGGTCTTAGTGCCGGAAGGACTTCAAACATTTCATGACACACATCGCTCCCGGTTTTCATCACATGAGTTGAATCGATGAACAATACATCTCCTGCGTCCAAGCTTGTGAACAATTCAAGCCCCACCTTCTGAATCTCACATGTGTGGATATCCACGCATTTTGCTGTCTTATCTCCCAGCAACCGAAGAAGGAGTTCAGGATGGGGCTCTACGAAGCTGACCTCCACTGTGCCGCCAAGATAGCGCTCGATCGTGTCGAAGGCACATGCGGAGGAATACCCGGAACCGATTTCAACAAGCTTCTTCGGCTTAAAATGACGGAGCATGGCGTACAGTATGCTTCCATCTGCATATGAGAAAGCCGGATTGTTGAAGTAGTACCGGAAACCTTCCGCCGCATCATCTGGAAATGGAATTTCTCTGAGATACGGTAACAGGTTCCGCCAAAGCAAGATGTGCTCATCGCGACTAATGCGCAGGGCAGGCAGTTGATCAGGCTTGGTTTTTTTTATCGCTTCAATCCGCTCCCGGACATTCTGAACATTTACAATCGGCGAATAGAAATGTCCCGGCTCAACAAACAAGCTGGTCAACTTTCTCTCGATTTTCGAAAACTGTTTTGAGCCGAGAAATATCTCCATTAATCGATCGATTGGCAGGCCACCATCGAGCTGCGCTTCCCAATGCTCGATCGCACCAGGTTCAGGTTCTCGATGAAGGAACCCTTTATAAACAGCACGAACAATATTTTTGTGACTCATGCGCTCGGTCTCTTTTCGAATAATAATACATTGTCCCGATCAACCGCCGGCACCTCACTGGATTGCCCATGACGCAGAAAACAGTTTTGCCAACTTACAAGCCACTGTCTCGACGGAAAAGTTTTCCTTGAAATACTGATAGCCTGCGCAGGAAAAATGCTCCCACTGTTTGCTATCTTCATATACGCGCATTATCGCTTCGACTAATTCGTCGGGCTTGTCGGCAACCAGTACGTTGACGTCATTGCTAAAACCACCGCCCTCAACGGCGCCTGTCGTGGCCACGACAGGCACGCCATAGCTCAGACTGGTAATTACCTTGCCCTTGAGACCTGCGCCATAGCGGAGTGGAGCGACCGACAGGCGGATTTCGCTGAAGAATTCCTCCAGGTCGGCCACGA
>JANNUB010000447.1:0-1659 GCA_031394795.1 Ignavibacteriota bacterium
GCCAACGAAGATAGTGTCGTGTTGTACCCGGAGCGTCAGTTCTCGCCGCAACAAACAGTCACCATCGGAGGAGCCGTGCGCACACCGGGGAAATATCCACGCAATGAGGGTATGACGGTTGCCGATCTCGTTGTTTTGGCAGGGGGGTTGCGCGAGAATGCGTCCTTCCACTCTTGGGAAATCTCACGTATCGACACGACGACATTGGGCAGATATTCCCGCGTTACCACAGTTGACGTAACGCTGGACTACTGGGCTTCGCGTGAAGGACAAAGCACAAAGCTCGAGGATTTTGACTTCGTCTTTGTTCCCAGCGATCCACGTTACACGCAAAACAAGATTGTCAGGATTGCGGGTTATGTGATGAGTCCAGGAGAATACGCGATTCGATTCGAAGGCGAACGACTTGCCGATCTCGTTAGGCGATCAGGAGGATTGCGCCCCGGGGCATACCTCGATGGCTCAAAGTTCTACCGCAAGGAAAACCAAACGGGATTTATTCCCCTCGATTTCTCTACGGCATTGGCGGACACGTTGTCTCGCGACAATGTAGTGCTCAATGAAGGTGACTCCATCACCGTGGCATTTCATGACGACGTGGTCTACGTTTCGGGCGAAGTTTTCGTTCCTTCCGCCATTCTCTACAAGCGGGGAGAAAGCGCTGACTACTACATTCGACAGGCTGGAGGGTTTACGCAAGACGCGGACGAAGACCGCACCGTTGCATTTCTGCCGGGCGGCAAGAAATGGGAGCAAGGATGGTTCTTCATGAGCGATCCCGAGCTTCCACCCGGGAGCAGGATAAGCGTGCCCAAGGCTGTGGAGAAAGAGGACAAGACGCTGCCTCTCATTCGCGTTTTAGCGACGGTGATAGCAGGCTTCGCAGCGATTACGGTGGCATTGGTGCAGGTGACGAAGTGAGGCGCCGATGTGGTGGTGATGAACACAGCGCCTGATCATCTCATTCACCACATCTCCAAAGGACTTTTACTTGTGAACCGGGATGACAACTTCCGAACGGATTGGATGGAAGCGGCAACAAGCAGTAGCTGATCTTTTCGAGTGACATGGCGGCGGAACCGCGAACGAAGGGAAATCGGTCCATGAGTGATACAGTACAAACAGTGAAAACGACAGACAGGAAGGGAGAACCGAGGCTGGAGGATTATCTCGTCCCGGTCTGGGTGAACCGGAAACGTATCCTCGCGATCTCGATTGGCGTTGCGTTGATCACGCTGATTCTGAACTTCATTCCTTTCATTTTCCCAGTCTACTACAAATCCACGGCAACGCTGCTTCCCGAAACATCAAAAGACAAGCTCTCGGCGCTCGGGCAGTTTGCCGACATCGCAAGTCTCGCGGGCGTGAATGTGCCGGGGAGCGAGATCGCGCGGCTCTATCCGACGATCGTGAAGAGCGAGACAATCCTCAGGAACGCAATCGAAAAAAGATACAAGACTCAATCGTTTTCCGATTCAGTGAACCTGATCCAGATCTTCGACTTCGATGAAGAAACACCCGAGAAGAACATGGCGAAAGCCATTAAGACGATGGATGCATTGATGAGTGCGACGCATGACAACAAGACAAGCGTCGTAACAATGACGATGGAGATGCCCGAGCCTCAGCTTGCTGCCGATGTGTTGAACGCCGTGATCG
>JANNUB010000448.1:0-2914 GCA_031394795.1 Ignavibacteriota bacterium
GTATTTTGCCACCCGAACCGGCAATCCAACCAGCAGTGTTATTGACGATGCAAACCGAGGTCAATGCTATTGGGGGATTGAGCACCTGTCGCGTCCACGCAGCGCCGCCGTCAACAGTTTTCAGAATCTCCCCATCACTTGTGACCATCCAACCGGCAGATGCACTCACAAATGAAGCCTCCTCAATGGTGGACGCCGTGCCGCTCGTTTGTGGCGTCCAGGTGGCCCCGCCGTTTGTCGTCTTCAGAATAGTGCCATGACGCCCTGCCGCCCAACCTGTTTGCGCATCTACAAATGTTATGCAATTCAGCCAACCCGTCGCGCCAAAAGATTGGATTCCCCACGAAGCGCCGCCGTCGGCAGTTTTCAAAATGAGTCCCCCGAGGCCTGTAACCCACCCGGTATTTGCATCAACAAAGTGAATATCGGAATAATCCACCCCAATTGGTCCAGTGAGGAGTACCCAATTCGCGCCACCATCGTTTGTTTTGAGGACTTTTCCCGCGCTGCCGCACACCCATCCTGTTTGCGCATCAAGAAAATAAACTCCTTCGAAATGCGCATAGGTGCCGCTCACCTGGCGATCCCATGTTTGGGCATCCAGCCGCATTACACCGACACTGCAGACCACAAGAAACAGCAGCACTCTTTTACTTACCGGGAGATGTTTCATTGTTCCCCTTATGTTGTTGGTACGAAAGTTGAATTATTTCGACAAGACGAATCTCTTTGTGTCAGAGAAGCCCGCAACCCCCTCGGGGCGAACCATGAGCTTGTACAAATACACGCCACTTGATAGGCCCTCTGCCGAGAACGTCTTCGTGTACGAACCCTGATTCAGCTCTTCATTCACGATCGTTGCAACTTCTCTTCCGAGGACATCATACACTCTTAGCGATACGAAGCCTGGATTCGCAACGCTGAATTCAATCTTTGTCGAAGGGTTGAACGGATTTGGATAATTTTGTTTCAGAGCGAACTCCGTCGGAAGTTTGCCGTCATCAACAGCCGTGACGATATCAACCGAAATCGGCTCGGTGTAATTGATCGTACCGTCGAGGTCCACTTGCTTCAGACGATAGTAAACCCGACCGAACGGCGCGTTGTTGTCCGTAAACGAGTAGTTGTGCTCCTCGTTCGTCGTGCCGTGTCCCTGAACAAAGCCTCCCGGCAGAAAGGCAAAAACATCCGGCGTGCCGACTGCACGCTCCACCTCAAATCCATAGTTGTTCAGCTCGCTCACTGTTCTCCAATCCAAACGCACTCTGCTGTTCCCCAACACCGTTGCAGTGAAGCTGGCGATCTGCACAGGCAATGCGTGCACAACGGCGTATTCGAGAACCGTGCTGTTCAGACCCACAGCATAACCGTGACGGGGACTAATGAAGTCAGCGTCGCGTAAATTTTCGGTCGTACTTGAAATCTGGGATGTCCATGTTGTTCCCCCATTCGTCGTCCGCCGTATCACGCCGCCATCACCGACAACCCAGCCGGTATCGGCATGTGGAAAGTAGATTCCGTTCAGGTTGACAGACGATCCACTCGCTTGACTAAACCATGATGAACCGCCATCCGACGTTTTGAGAATTCTCCCGCCGTCACCGCAGATCCAACCTGTAGATCCGTTTGCAAAATGTATCGAGTTAAGTCCGAGTGATGAGCCAGTGCCCTGCACGGTCCATGCAGCGCCCGCATTGACGGTCTTCAGAATCGCACCATCACGGCAAGCGAGGAAACCTGTCAAGGCGCTTGTAAAGTTTCCTCCTTCAATTGTCGCACTCGTACCGCTTGTTTGCGCATTCCACGTTGAACCACCATCCTTCGTTTTGATGACCGTACCGTTTGCCCCCGCTGCCCAACCAATATTTGCATCCACAAACTGAACGAAGTTCAACCACGCTGATGTTCCGCTTGTTAGAGGAAACCACGTCGCTCCACCATTGGTGGTTTTCACTATCACACCATCCTGTCCCACCACCCATCCGGTCGAGGCGTTGAGAAAATATTGATCAGAGAAATGCAATCCCGTCCCACTCGGCTGCGAGATCCACGTTGCCCCGCTATTCGTGGTCTTGATGATGACACCATACGCCCCGCTCACCCATCCTATTTGATCGTTTACGAAACTCACCGCTGAGAAATGTGAGTACGGTGATGACGCCTCTTGCGGCGCCCATGTCTGAGCATTCAGCGGCGGTGACATGGCAGCTAATATGAGAACAACGAGGCAAGTCTTTGTTCCACACATCCGGTTACCGATCATTTGAGTTCCCCCTAAGTTGTTTGAGAAAAAGTTACGTAGATTGGCGCGTACGAAACTATTAAAGTAGTTTCTTCAATCCAATATGGTAATGTGTAGAAAAGACAATAATGACTCGAATCACTTGTCCAGCCAGTTTTTGCGACTACGTCATATCCAAGCGTGGAAGAAGCGTGATATGATGATTCATATCACGCAACGCGCTCGGCAGCGCGTGACGTAAATGGCATCGAGCGTTTGTCTGGAGTCGAGCAATTAAATAGATTGCATGCTGTTAGGATCGCCACCACAAATTTTCTCGGCACAACAATGAAAAAGATATTTCTCATCCTTCTTTCAACAGCTGCGTATGCAGTCGCGGTCGGACAATCATTTCAGAGCTTTGTGACGCGCGTTCAACTTGCTCCTGCATCTGAGCGAAGTTCAATCGTCGATAGCTTTATGGTTGCTGTATCTCGATTTCCGTTGATTGAGCAAAACACAACAACACATTTCATTTACCGCGGAAGCGCAACGAGTGTCGGCGTGCCGGGAGATGCAAATGGATGGAACGCAAGTGCTTTCCCAATGACACGGCTTTCCACGACGGATCTATGGTACAACTCTCAAACATTTGAGCCGGACGCAAGACTCGACTACAAGTTCGTGTTGGAT
>JANNUB010000464.1:0-1523 GCA_031394795.1 Ignavibacteriota bacterium
ACGGAGACTCACCCGGAAGGGCTGTTCTTCCCCGATACTTATCGCGTGAACAAGGGGAGTTCCGACCTCGCGCCGCTTTGCCCGGTTTCCTTTTCGACGATCGAGGCCAGAATCAGCGCCTGATAAGGCGAACGCAAGGGCGATTGCGGATCGCGCGACTGCCAGGCTTGGGCCAGATGCTCCTGCATCGTTTTGTAAGCAGTCTGCAGCAGCGCGAGGTCGGAACTCCCCTTATTCACACGATAAGTATCGGGGAAGAACAGCCCTTCCGGGTGAGTCTCCGTCGCACCAATCCGCCGCAACACCTCGCCATCGGCGAGGCCGGACAACTCATGCAGAAGACCGGACTGAGCTTCCAGACGTGTTCGCAACTGACGGTACGACCACCCTTCAGGAATGACTACGTCAATCTGCACAACATCGCCGCGCACAATTTTGTCGAGTAACTGATCCGGGGTCGGCGCACTGTCGAGCGAATAAATTCCCGGCTTGACTTTCGCCGCCGCGCCCCGATATCGAGCCAGGAGTTTGAACGGCGCTTCCGCCACCCCGATCCCGGCATCCTGCAGCCGGACAATGACCGCTGACAATGAAGCGCCGGGCGGCACCTGAAATTCAATCGGCAAGCTGCGAACCGATAAGGGATGACTGGCCCAGTACACAAATCCGCCAGCGACAGTCAGGACGGAAAGGGTGAGGAAGCCCAGCAAAACGACCAGACGCCCGAGTAGTCCAAAGCTGCGAAGCTTCTTGCTATTTGCGGGGTAAGCTGCGGTTTTTCCGAGTTTTTTTGTGATTTTTTTGGCCAAAACCATAGGAATTAAGAGGCTGGCCGGATATAATAACAGATCGAATATTGGCTCGGCCGGTGACAGACACCGGGCAGATTAAAGGCGTTGTCTTCGTTTAATTGATCACCCAAGCGCCCTGGATAATTAATGTCATTTGACTGGAAAACCCTGCCGGAACTTCGCCACGCGACCTTCAATGAAGCGGGGGCATCCGTGGGCGACTCGCCGCTCCATGTCGGGGTCTTATCCGAGGAACTGCTCGCCGCCCGCGACGGTAAAGCTCTCGTCGTTCCGCTGGCCGACCGCGCATGGATCCGTTGCATCGGTGCGGAAGCACAAACTTTCCTGCACAACCAACTGACCAGCGACATCAATCACCTGGTCGCTGGCGCTTGGCAACACTCTTCGTGGTGTACGGCGAAAGGAAGAATGCTGGCCAGTTTCATCATCGCCAAACCTGGCGAACCGTCCCCGGTGAGCGGTGAGGACTGCTACAAACTGCAAGTCGCCGGCGAACTGCTGCCGGCCATCGCCAAACGCCTGAAAATGTATGTCCTGCGCGCCAAGGTCCGCGTCGAAACCGCCGACAATCTGGTCAGCATCGGCCTGGCGGTCACGCCCGACAATGCGCGTCGAGTCCTCGCCGCCGCGGCCCTGCCGCAGCCCGGAGCGGTCGGCAGCTGCGCCACCTTTCCCGGCGGTTGGGTCGCTCAGGTCAGCGACCATCTGCTG
>JANNUB010000181.1:0-2065 GCA_031394795.1 Ignavibacteriota bacterium
ATGCGCGTTCCGGGTTCGAGAAAGGGAACCCCTTTGAGTCTCGGCATGTCATACAACACACCGCGCGTGACGATGCCACTTTTCATGGTTAGGATCGAATTCCTTGAGGCGCCACCCTCCATTGTCACCAGAGAAGCCGCATCGCCGTTCCACATCTTGCCCCCTCCGTGCCAATGTGAATGAGACACCTTCCCCTTCATAATTAGTGTTCAGGGCGGAAGGAAGAACCCAAATGCAGAATTCAGTTCCATCGCAGTCTTCTTCGGCGTTACCGTCCGCTGGACGTAGTGAGGACGAGCGAAGCGAGACCGAACGAAGTGCAGCGGACGGTAACGCTGGCGCCGAGGCAGCCGCCGTCGTCCACCCCGATCCTGAAGTCGTGGCCAAAGGGAAACGCCGGAGGTTCACGGCCAACTACAAGCAACAGATATTGACGAAGGCTGACGCGGCTGCCGACCACGGCGGCATCGGCGCGCTGCTGCGGCGCGAAGGTCTGTACTCGTCGCATCTGGGAAAGTGGCGGCGTGAACGAGCCGCCAGTATTCGGCAGGGACTCGAGCCACGGAAGCGCGGGCCGAAGTCCAAACGGAATCCTCTCGCCGAAGAGAACCAAAAGCTGCAACGTGCGAATGATCGCCTGACCGAGCAACTGCGTAAGGCCGAGATTGTGATCGATGTTCAAAAAAAAGTGGGTGCGCTGTTGGGGTGGCCGATTCCGGACCCGGAGCAGGAACGCTGATGGCCGCGGTTCAACAGCTCGCTCCTGAGGTCGGAATCCTGGCGGCGTGCGTTGCGCTTGGCGTCGTTCGATCGTCCTTCTATCGCCAACTGTGCCCGCCCGTCCTGGCTCAACCGCGGCCCGCCCCGCCTCGTGCGTTGAGTCCGGCCGAACGCGAAACCGTGCTGGCCCATCTGCATGAAGATCGATTCCAGGACCGTTCCCCGGCTGCCGTGCAGGCCACCTTGCTGGATGAGGGCGTGTATCACTGCTCCACTCGCACCATGTACCGCATCCTGGAACAGCACGCCGAAACGCGTGAACGTCGGGACCAGCGGATTCATCCTGTCTATAAGAAACCCGAGTTGCTGGCAACGGCGCCCAATGAACTTTGGAGTTGGGATATAACGAAATTGATGGGCCCGGCCAAGTGGACCTATTTCTATCTCTATGTGATTCTCGATGTCTTCAGCCGTTACGTCACCGGATGGATGATCGCTCATCGCGAAAGCGCTCAGCTGGCCCGCACGCTCATCGAGGACACCTGCCGCAAGCAGCAGATCGAGCCAGGTCAGTTGACCATTCACGCCGACCGCGGATCGTCGATGACCTCCAAGCCAGTCGCATTCCTGCTGGCCGATCTCGGCGTCACCAAGACTCATAGCCGTCCCTATGTCTCCGATGACAATCCGTATTCGGAAAGTCAGTTCCGCACCATGAAGTACAGGCCCGATTTCCCCGACCGTTTTGGTTCCATCCAAGATAGCCGGGCGTTTTCTCAGATCTTCTTCGCCTGGTACAACAACGACCACCGGCATTCCGGAATCGCGCTCTTCACGCCGGCCACGGTCCATCATGGCCAGGCCCCGATGGTCTTCCAGAAGCGTCAGCTCGTCCTCGATGCCGCCTACCTAGCGCATCCCGACCGCTTCGTCCGTGCGTCACCAAAACCACTCTCTCTTCCAAAGGAGGTCTGGATCAACAAGCCGATCGAATCACAAATTAAAAGTGCTTAAATTAACGATCGAGGTGTCTCAAACTCGTTGACACACGCCGAATCGTGCCGGTGCCTCATTGGCTGGGCGTTTGCGGCCATCCAGATAGATCGTCCGCCGCACGTCCCATTCCCCGTACCGTAATTCGATTCGGTCATTGCCGCGCTGCCGGATCTCCAGCTGGTGCCTCGCGCGCATCTGTCGGGCCAGTCCATACGGCTCACAACGAAGAAACGCAGGATCATCCGCTGGATCCAGTGGATAGGTCTTGAGCGCGGCGGGCGTCAGTCGGGGGAGGATGTACGTCGCTAGTTGATGTTTGATGGCCTCCGCCTGAAGCTCCTCGAACGGA
>JANNUB010000472.1:0-1530 GCA_031394795.1 Ignavibacteriota bacterium
TGCGATAACGAGAATTGAATTGCGGCCGTTTCAGTCATCGCAAACTTATCAAAATTTGCAACGCACTAGCCAGGCAGTTTTTCATGTGACGGACAACGTCGAGTCGATGGCGGACGCCGTTTGTGGCAAGCGATTGCCAGACGCTTTGTTCGAGCGAGCCACCAAGGTCGACGGTTTTGTATTGACAACGGCCTGCCGCGCCTTTGAAGTCGAAGTCAGTAATCACTTCGACAATAATCCTCGCGCGACGCTTCCGTGCCGCATCCTTCAAGTGCATATTTTGCGTGAATTTTTCGGCTTTAATCGGGCCAAGCACGCCGTTGTTGAAGCCGCAATTCTGGCGACGCGCACCGGTTTAATTCCACAAACCGAAATCGAAGCCCAATGGAATTGGCTTCGCACGCTTGTTGAAAAAACCGGTGGCGATTCTGAACACCGAGCTTTCGCGCAGTTGACGGCCTTCGTCGAAAAAGCCTTTCACAATTCCGCAACCTGATTTTGGAAACATTTTTTGATGCATCGTCGAGTTCTCGCCGTTACCGCTCCTAGTCGCCTACATTTCGGCCTATTCGCTTTCGGTGAAGGGCACCAAACGCATTACGGCGGCGTCGGACTGATGATCGACCGCCCCCAAACATGGTTGCGATTCGCCCATTCGCAAGAGCTAAGTTTGCAGGTCACCGACGAACCCCGCGCTCGTCGAACGATTGAGAAGTGGTTAATCCTTCACGCCGATCAACTTCGCGAACCGATTTTGGATATTTCGAAACTCGGTGTGGACATCCGACAAATTTCCGGTCCAACATCGCATGTTGGCTTGGGTGCAGGCACGCAAATGACGTTGGCGATTGCCGCTGGTCTGGACCGTTGGTTTCGCATCCTGCCGCCAATGACCATCGCGGACGCAGAGCATTACGGTCGCGCGCGGCGATCGGCAGTCGGCAGCCACGGATTTTTTTTGGGCGGCTTGATTGTTGACCAGGGCAAGAACGATTTAGCCGGCGTCGGAAATCTTGGCGAGCGATTCGAATTGCCGTCACCATGGCGCGTCGTATTGACTTGTCCGCGCAATCGACAAGGACCTTGCGGCCCGCATGAGGAAGAATTGTTTCGTTCGCTTCCACCGGTCAAGCTTGATTCAGCTAATGAGCTGCGGCAGTTAGTCGATGAGCAATTGATCCCTGCGGCAAGAACTGCGGACTTCGATCAACTTAGCGAGACCATTTACATTTTCGGGTATCGTGCCGGATTGTGCTTCGGCAGTTATCAAGGCGGTCCGTTCAATGGACCCGACGTAAGCCGCATCGTCGACTTTGTTCGGTCCATTGGAGTCCAAGGTGTTGGGCAAAGCTCGTGGGGGCCGACCGTATTTACCTTGTGTCGTTCGCCATTCGACGCCGAACAATTGTCGGTCAACCTTCAGAAGGAATTTTCTCCCTCAGATTATTGGCATGAAATAGCGGCAATCAACAATCAAGGCTACTCGGTCTCGGAATGCACCGGCGAGCCGATTACGATAGAAGAATTGAG
>JANNUB010000495.1:0-1502 GCA_031394795.1 Ignavibacteriota bacterium
GCCACCATGGGCCGTGGGAACTGACGATCCCTGGTCCCTACTCACGTAGGTGGGTGCCGTTTAAGCCGGACCACGGTCCAGCCCAGGGACAGCTCCCTAAAGATCGATTATAGGCCCTGGGAAAAATGTTCCTGCACAAACCAGGCAGCCCGCCGGGGCTGTATGTAGGCGCAAGGGCGTTAAAAATCCAGCTTCATGTATCTTGACGCCCAGTTAACCAAAGGACTTATCCGGATGTTCACGTCCCGGCGCGGATTCGATTGCCAATCCGGACTGGCCCAGCGAGAGTGGTGAAAATACCCATGAAACGTCGAACGGAACATGGACTGAATTGAAAACGCGCCCGGCCCGCAGGGCCGGACGCTCAAATTTTTCCTTGGTTGATCTACTGAACCACGGTCACAGCGGTTGCGGCCTTGCTTGTGTCATCGAATGCCACCTTGACCTTGATCCCTGCGGCGACGCCTTCAACGGCAACGCCCTCGGCCAGCACAAAGGCCGAGCCGTCTTCAAGGGTCACTGTCTTCGTGGCTTCATCAAAAGTCTTGACCACGCCTTCGATTTCCCCGGCGTAGGCTGTTGCCACCATGGCAATGGACGCAACAAGCAATGCAACAAACTTCTTCATCTTGGATTTCCTTTGTGGTTGACGCCACTGGCCGGAAACGTCCGGCGCAAGGCTGCGTCAGTTCCCGGCAGATAAAACACAAATCCGGCGTCCAACTCAAGGCCGATTTGGACAGCCGCGAGTATGTTCCATTTTCGCCGCGCAGCAAGTTAAGAAAATTTAATTCTAAAGGCGCAATCATGTCGAGAATGCGGGCATCAGGTGGCGGAAGAACTTGAAAACACGTCCTCTACTTCGCCATGGCCCTTGCGATCATCTCCAGTTTTTTTGACGCGCTGTCGAGCCGGTCGGTGACTCTCGCTTCGAGGTCCTTGGCCTGCAGCAGGGCCACATTGCGTGATTCGCGCAGGCCCTTGATCTGGTCTTCCAGCTCCTCGATCCGCCGCACCGACTCGGACAGGCGGTCCGCCACCATCAGCCCGCTCATCACCAAAAGGCGGATGACGCCGATGGCGCCAACGCTCTGCTTGATGCGCACAATCTCCGCGTCGAGCAGCGCCGCCAGTTCGCGCAGGTGATCTTCCTCGCCATCGGGGCATTGCATCGTGTACGGACGATCGGCGACGGAAACGATGACATTGGCCATGCCCTAGCCCCCGCTATTGCTGTGCAAAACCGAGCGAATCCGCGACATCGCGGCGTCAATCTTGCCAACGGCCGATTTGTTTGTGGTGACCAGCTCCGTCGCCTTGTTGCGCACAAGATCAAGCTCCTGCGCGATCTTGGTGCGATCGCCGCGCAGCGCGTCAACCTCGCCCGCCACCATCTGCCGTTTTGTCAAAGCCCCCTCGAATTTCTCCAACGCAGCTTCAAACCTGTCAAAGGCATCATTCAATTTTTGTGTGTCCGCCATGTCCGTCCCAAAGCAAATCAC
>JANNUB010000186.1:0-4553 GCA_031394795.1 Ignavibacteriota bacterium
TTCGTAGTATGCTTTGTGCAACTCCTCAACAGCTACATTGATCCTCTCCCCGATTCTCAGATTTGTTCCACCGACGAATCCAATAACCTCAGAGTCAATTCTGTGCAACTCCGCAATCTCCAGAACATGTTCTATACTGTCGCTTGGACACGATAGAATTACTCTCGACTGATCCTCACCAAAGTATTGAAAATCAATGCGATCGGTCGTCGGCCCGATACCAACTGTCGCTCCTATTTTCCTGGGAAAGCAGGATTCGGCAAGCGCGATTGCGATGCCGCCTTCAGAGCAGTCGTGCGCAGAACTAACAAGTCTTTTGTCGATCGCTTCTCCGCACGCCGATTGCAGACGCTTCTCGTATTCCATGTCAATCGGCGGCGCATCACCGCCCACGTGTCCGTGAATCATTGCAAGATATTCGCTGCCTCCAACGTGCCCCCGAGTCTTACCGAAAAGAATGATCGCATCGCCACCGTTCTTGAACGACGCGCCCACGGCTTTGCTCATATCCTCAATCAGCCCAAGCATTCCAATCACCGGAGTTGGATACACTGATGCCGTTGGACTTTCGTTATAGAAACTGACGTTACCGCCCGTGACAGGCGTGTTCAGCGCCCGGCACGCCTCGCCAATTCCTGCAACAGCCTCCTTGAACTGCCAGTAGATTTCCGGTTTGTAGGGATTTCCGAAGTTAAGGCAATTGGTGATCGCAAGGGGCGTTGCCCCCGTGCAGACAACATTGCGCGCCGCTTCTGCAACAGCAATCATGCCTCCACATCGAGGGTTGAGATACACATATCGGCTATTGCAGTCAGTCTTCAAGGCTAATGCTTTTCGCGTTCCTTTGATCCACACAACGGCTGCATCGGCGTCGCTCAGCAATACATTGTTCGTCCGAACCATGCTATCGTATTGCTCATAGACCCAACGCTTACTCGCTATAGATGCGGAGCTTAGAAGTTCCAGAAGAACCTCGTTCAAGTCCTCAGGGATCGGGAGGTTTCCTGGGTCGAATTCTCTCGCACGTTTCAGGTACTCAGGCTCGCGCGCCTCTCTGATGTACACCGGCGCTCCGCCGCCAAGAACGAGTGAATCGGCTGGAACATCAGCGACTTCTCTGCCTTGATAGGAAATATGGAGCCGATCTTCATCAAGCACTTCACCAATGGTCTCCGCATGCAGATCCCATTTTTCAAAGATGCGTTTCACATCCTCCCCACGTCCTTTTTCCACAACGATCAACATTCTCTCCTGCGATTCGGAAAGCATCAGCTCGTACGCCGTCATTCCCGTTTCTCGCGCTGGAACGTTGTCGAGATTGATGCGCATGCCCGACTTCCCTTTCGCGCTCATTTCGGATGTCGAGCAGGTAATTCCAGCCGCGCCCATGTCTTGAATGCCGATGAGATATCCAGAGCGAATCGCTTCGAGTGATGCTTCGAGCAAGAGTTTTTCCGTGAACGGATCGCCAACCTGAACCGACGGCCGCTTCGCCTCCGACTCTTCCGAAATTTCTTCCGAGGCGAATGTCGCTCCGTGAATTCCGTCGCGCCCTGTTGAAGAGCCGACGATCATAACGACATTGCCCGCGCCACGAGCAACTGCCGATGCCCACTCGCCGTGCTTTACAATCCCTACCGACATCGCGTTGACGAGCGGATTCTCTTGATAGCACGGGTCGAAATAGACTTCACCGGCAACTGTCGGTACACCAAAGCTATTCCCGTAATCACCAATACCTTTCACAACCCCTTTGAACAAATATTTCGTTAGTTCATTGTCGAGAGTGCCAAACCGCAAAGAGTTCAACGCGGCAATCGGGCGAGCGCCCATCGTGAAAATGTCGCGCATGATTCCGCCAACCCCCGTCGCCGCACCTTGATACGGCTCGACTGCAGATGGATGATTGTGGCTTTCAATCTTGAACGCGACCGCAAGCCCATCGCCAATGTCAACCAACCCGGCGTTCTCCTCGCCGGCGCTCACGAGTAACCGTCCGCCGCTTCGCGGTAGCGTTTTCAAAACTGCAATCGAGTTCTTGTAACTGCAATGCTCGCTCCACATGACGCTGTACATTCCAAGCTCGGTGTACGTCGGCCTGCGACCGAGAATGCCGAGAATGCTTTTGTACTCGTCCTCCGTCAAGCCGTGCTGCAGTGCGAGCGCGAGAGTTACCTCGGGTTCCTTTTTCTCCCGAAGAGATGTCCGCATGGACACCTCTACCCTACGGGTCGTAGACGAGTCGTAGACCTTCGGAGGATTCCCATTTTCAACTGCTGTTGTCATCTTCATTCTAACAGCATGAGAAGTTCGCCTTTTTCGACAGGCTTGCCTTTCGTCGCATAAATTTCCTTTATGATTCCTGCACTGTGCGCTTTGATTTCATTCTCCATTTTCATCGCTTCGAGAATCAGCAAGCCCTGCCCTGGTTTTACTTTTTGTCCAATCTCAACTTCTACTCTCACAACAAGCGCGGGCATCGGTGCTTTGATTTCCGATTTCATATGTCCCGCCGAAGTTTGGCTCTCGAATTGCTTGAGCAATCGCGTTCGTTCGGACTCGACTGTAGCAGTGAGTTGTTTTCCGTTCAACAAAAGTCTATAGCCATCATCAGATTTTTCTGCAATGACCTTTATTGAGGTTCCATCAATCAACAGCGAAAACGATCGTTCATCGAGTCGTCGAACGTCAGGCGAATGTTGATGACCGTTCACCGTCAGCACGCCATTCTGCTCGAACTTGACTGTGTATTCTTTGTTGTTGATTGTAACGAAGTACGAGTTCACATTACCTCATCGAGTCTGTAGAGCGACACTCCAGTGTCGCTCTGTCGGTCGGGCTGAGCGATTCTGTCCGAAGAACTCCTTTGGAGGAGAATCGCTCTACAGGTCGCGGTGCGAACATCATTCATCTCATCTGTTCGATGCGTTTCGTTTTCCACTTGCTTACCGTTTGAGGCTCAGGGACTGAATGATTCGTCGCGCCATTCATCGAAATCTTGCTCTCAACCTCTCCTGCTTCAATCATCGCGGCAACGATTGCGGCGACAGACTCTTCATCTTTGTTTGTCGCTTTAAGCAATTCAGGTTTGAAGTAGTTCGGTACAAAATGCGTATCGAAATCTCCATCAAGAAACTTCGGATGATTCAGCACGAAGAGATTGAACGGAATGTTGACGGTGACGCCGAGAATCTCGTATTCGCTCAATGCCCGCTTGAGTTTTCCGATTGCCTCTTCTCGTGTCTGTCCGTGAGCGATGAGTTTCGAAATCATCGGGTCGTAATAGACAGAAATTGTTCCGCCCTGTTCAACGCCGCGGTCTTCACGAATGCCGAAGCCCTGACTCGGCTTGAGATGAGTAATAGTTCCCGTTGATGGAAGAAAATTGTTCGCCGCGTCTTCGGCGTAAATACGCGCTTCGATTGCGTGACCTCGAAACTTCACATCGTCTTGTGTGAACGAAAGCCTCTCCCCCGTCGCAACGCGCAGTTGTTGCTGAACGAGATCAATCCCGGTTCGCATCTCCGTAATCGGATGCTCGACTTGGAGGCGAGTGTTCATTTCGAGGAAATAGAAATTCTTGTTCTCGTCAACAAGGCACTCGATTGTTCCAGCGTTCTCATAGTTGCACGACTTCGCCGCAGCAACCGCCATCTCTCCCATCTTTCGTCTCATCTCACCATCCACAACCACCGATGGAGTTTCTTCAATTACTTTCTGATGACGACGCTGAATCGAACACTCGCGCTCTCCGAGGTGAACGGTGTTGCCGTATTTGTCCGCGAGAATCTGGAACTCGATGTGCCGCGGCTTCTCCAAATATTTTTCGACATACACTCGCCCGTCGCCAAACGCCTTGAGCGCTTCCGACTGTGCGCCCGCAAACGCAGATGACATTTCCTTTTCGGAGTACACGACGCGCATTCCTTTTCCGCCGCCGCCCGCCGCCGCTTTGATGAGAATCGGATAGCCAAACTTCTCCCCGAACTCTCTCACAATCTTTTCATCCGAAACTGCATCGGGAGTTCCAGGCACTGTCGGAACGCCGGCACTGCTCACGAGTTTTCGCGCTGCCGTCTTATCTCCCATCGCTCGTATGGATTCAGGCTTGGGACCGATGAAGATGATACCTGCATCGAGAACTTTTTGTGCGAACGCAGCATTCTCCGACAAAAAACCGTAGCCAGGGTGAATCGCGTCAGCCCCTGATTGTTTCGCGACATCAAGAATTTTCTCCATCACGAGATAACTTTCCCGCGACGGCGGCGGACCGATGCCATACGCCTCGTCCGCTTTCAAGACGTGCGGACTATTTCTATCTACATCTGAATAGACTGCAACTGTCGGGATGTTCATTTCCTGACATGCACGAATGATGCGCACGGCAATTTCACCGCGGTTGGCTATAAGAACTTTTTTGATGGGTCGAAAATTCATGTTCAAGTTTTTGGCAACACGAATGAGTTTGTCAATTCATCAAATAGGACACGGCGGAGCCGTGTCCCTACGTGGGTTCGGTAGGGACACGACTCCGTCGTGTCCCGCCGTAGGTT
>JANNUB010000196.1:0-5343 GCA_031394795.1 Ignavibacteriota bacterium
CCGAGTTGGCAGCTTGCGCATCCGTTCCGCTATTTGTGTCATAACGGCGAGATCAACACGATCCGGGGAAACACGAATTGGATGTTCGCGCGTCAGTCGGTGCTGAAATCGGATCTCTTCGGAGACATCGACCGGTTGTTCCCGATCAGTCAGTGACTCAGCCGCACTTGATAATGCGGTGGAGCTTCTCACGCTCGGTGGTCGAAGCCTTCCGCACGTGATGGCAATGTTGATACCTGAGGCATGGGATGCCGTTACGACGATGGACGCGGAGAAGCGCGCGTTCTATGAATACCACGCGTCGCTAATGGAGCCGTGGGATGGACCGGCGGCAGTCGCGTTCACCGATGGACGCGTCATCGGAGCGACGCTTGATCGTAATGGACTTCGCCCTGCGCGTTATCTCATCACGAATGATGACATGCTCATCATGGCGTCCGAGTCTGGCGCGCTCGAAGTTGATCCGAACAACGTGAAGCACAAGGGCTGCCTGCAGCCGGGGCGAATGCTTCTCGTTGACCTGACGGAAAAGCGCATTATTCCTGACGAGGAAATCAAACGCCGGCTGGCGACGCGAAAACCGTATGCAGATTGGATCCGGAAAAACCAAATCAAGTTGGAAAGTCTGCCGGAACCGCCGCGCGAATTCGCGTTCAATCCACACGACCTCGTGAAGCGACAGAGGATGTTCGGCTACACGGAGGAAGACATCAGGATGATCGTCGCGCCAATGGCGGAAGCCGGCGAAGAGCCAATCGGCTCGATGGGAACGGACACGCCGCTTGCGTGTCTCTCCGATAGGCCGCAGCCGCTGTTCAACTATTTCCGGCAGTTGTTTGCACAAGTGACGAATCCGCCCATTGACTCGATACGCGAGGCGCTCGTGATGTCACTGACAAACTACATCGGCACGGAGCGGAACATCCTCGAGGAGACGCCGCAGCATTGCCACACGTTGAAGTTGCCTCATCCGATATTGACAAATCGTGACCTCGAAAAGATGCGTCGCGTTTCGCAGGGAGACTTTCTCGCAACGACGTTGCCGATGCTCTTTCGGGTTGATGGCGGCGAGAAGGAGCTCGAGCGCGCGCTTGACGGACTTTGCCGCCGAGCGTCGCTTGCAATTCAATCCGGCTATACGATCGTCATTCTTTCTGATCGCGGGGTGGACAGTGAGTACGCTCCTATTCCCAGTCTGCTTGCGCTCACGGCGGTGCACAATCACTTGGTACGTGAAAAAACCCGCACACAAGTAGCGCTTGTGGTGGAATCCGGTGAGCCGCGTGAAGTGATGCACTTCTGCCTTTTGATCGGCTATGGTGCGAGCGCCGTGAATCCTTATCTCGCGATCGAAACGATCGAAAACTCTGTCCAAGCGGGTTCGTTTACAAACGGCATCACGGTTGAGAAAGCTCTGGACAACTACTTGAAGTCCGCGAAAAAAGGTTTGTTGAAGACGATGTCCAAGATGGGCATCTCCACTCTGCAAAGTTATTGCGGAGCGCAAGTATTCGAAGCGCTTGGTTTGAGCAAAGCAGTTATTGACAAGTATTTCACGGGGACCCCATCGCGCATTGGCGGCGTCGGACTCGATGTGCTCGCGCTAGAGGTGAGGATGAAACATCAATTCGCGCTTCGCGACGTTGGGGACGACGAGATGGAGCTGGACATCGGGGGCAATTACAATTTTCGCGTCAATGGAGAACAGCATCTTATTAATCCGCACACGATTACCGCGCTTCGGCAAGCCGTGCGACAAGGAGACGCAAAAAGTTACAAGGAATATTCGCGCTACCTTACTGACCAAACACGATCACCGCTTACCCTGCGCGGACTGATGGAGTTCAGGCAGGGTGCACGCAGTGTTCTGCTTGAAGAAGTTGAACCGGCAAAAAGCATCGTGAAGCGATTTGTCACTGGCGCAATGTCGTACGGTTCGATCAGCAAAGAGGCACATGAGACGCTCGCTATCGCGATGAACCGCATCGGCGGAAAATCAAACACGGGAGAAGGGGGCGAAAACGAAGAACGATTCACGCCGGATCCAAACGGCGATTCGCGCCGGAGCGCAATCAAGCAGGTCGCTTCAGCACGATTTGGCGTCACCGCGACATATCTCGTCAATGCAGACGAAATCCAAATCAAAATCGCGCAAGGCGCAAAACCGGGCGAAGGCGGACAACTGCCGGGTCACAAAGTGGATGTCTTCATAGCAAAAACGCGGCACTCCATTCCGGGCGTTGGCTTGATTTCACCTCCCCCGCATCACGACATTTATTCCATTGAAGATATTGCGCAGCTCATTTATGATTTGAAGAACGTGAATCCCCGCGCGCGGATCTCGGTGAAACTCGTCGCGGAATACGGGGTGGGTACGGTTGCAGCCGGAGTTGCAAAAGCACATGCCGATGTGATCGTGATAAGCGGGGACTCGGGCGGAACCGGCGCTTCCCCTCTGTCGTCCATCAAGCATGCGGGCATTCCGTGGGAACTCGGTCTTGCGGAAACACAGCAGGTGTTGGTGATGAACGATCTTCGCAGCCGTGTCCGTTTGCAAACGGACGGCAAGCTGCAAACAGGGCGCGATGTTGTCATTGCCGCGCTGCTTGGCGCGGAAGAATTCGGATTTGCAACAACGCCGCTGATAGCGATGGGCTGCGTCATGATGCGCAAGTGTCATCTCAATACGTGCCCGGTCGGCATCGCAACACAGGATCCTGTCTTGCGGGCGCGGTTCGAGGGAACGCCCGAACAGGTCGTCAGATTTTTCTTCTTCGTCGCGGAGGAAGTACGCGAGCTGATGGCACAACTCGGATTCAGAACTATGGATGAGATGATTGGCCGCGCAGATATGTTGGCTCAGCGCAAAGGCGTGCAGCATTGGAAAGCGAAGTATATCGATCTCTCCTCGATTCTGCACAGTCCTCCCGTTCCGACACGTTTTGGACGACGATGTCTCATTGCTCAGGATCATGGATTGCGCGATGCGCTCGACTACCAATTGATCGCTCGGACTGAGAAAGCGATAGAGAATGGGAATCCCATCGAGTTCCATCTTCCGATTCGCAACGTGCATCGCGCGGTTGGTTCTATGTTGAGCGGTGATGTGGCTCGGCGATACGGCTCCAAGGGCTTGCCGGACGGCACAGTGAATATCTTCTTCACTGGTTCCGCGGGACAAAGCTTCGGCGCGTTTCTCGCAAAAGGAATAACACTTTCGCTCGAAGGCGATGCGAATGATTACGTCGGCAAAGGTCTGTCGGGAGGAACACTGATCGTGTTTCCGCCGAAGACGTCTTCCTTTTCTCCGGAAGAAAATACCATTGTGGGCAACGTGGCTCTCTACGGAGCAACAAGCGGCGAAGCATACTTCAGTGGAAACGCCGGAGAGCGTTTCGCAATTCGCAACTCCGGTGCAACTGCAGTCGTGGAATCCGTCGGCGATCATGGCTGCGAATACATGACCAATGGACGCGTGCTCGTGCTCGGAAGGACGGGCAGGAATTTCGCGGCGGGAATGTCCGGAGGAATTGCTTATGTGTTGGATGAGAGCGGCGACTTCGCAACAACGCTCTGCAACCGCAGCATGGTGGACCTCGAAGAGCTTGACGCTGACGACATCGAAATTGTGAAACACTATGTGAGGAGGCACTTTGAATTCACAGGAAGCCCGCGTGCGGAGAGAATGCTCGATCGATGGGAGCAGTTCGCATCGAAGTTCGTAAAAATTTTCCCGCACGATTTCAAGCGAGTACTCGCAGCGGAGGCGCAGGCGAAACGACAAACGGCACCTGTTGTCGAGGAGGTGGCAGTTGGGTAAGCCGACGGGGTTTCTCGAATACGCACGCGAGGCGCCGCCGCGCCGTCCCGTTGAAGAACGCGTCAACGATTGGCGTGATGTCTATCGAAGCTTCCCTGATACCAATGTACAAACGCAGGCTGCGCGTTGCATGGATTGTGGTGTTCCGTTTTGCCATCAAGGTTGTCCGTTGAACAATGTCATCCCGCAATGGAACGATCTGGTCTATCGCAATCGCTGGCAGGAAGCGGCGCGCGTTCTCCACTCGACGAATAATTTTCCGGAGTTCACCGGTCATCTCTGCCCCGCGCCGTGTGAGACTTCATGCGTTCTTGGCATCAACAAGCCGGCGGTGACGATCAAGGCAATAGAAAAAACCATCATTGAGCGCGCGTTTAGTGAAGGTTGGATGATACCGCAAATGCCGTTGCAGCGCACCGGCAAGAGAGTGGCAATCATCGGTTCGGGGCCCGCGGGTCTGGCGGCTGCCCAGCAATTGAATCGCGCCGGACATCATGTGACGGTCTATGAAAAAAACGATCGCGTCGGCGGACTGCTTCGTTACGGAATTCCCGACTTCAAGTTGGAAAAGCGTTTGCTGGATCGCCGAGTTGATCTGCTTCGCTCCGAGGGAATCGTCTTTGCAACAAACGCAAACGTCGGGGTACAGATACCGGTCTCAGGACTTCGAAAATCCTACGACGCGATTCTTTTGTGCGGAGGCGCGGAAGCGCCGCGCAACCTGGATGTTCCCGGTCGCGAGTTGAAAGGAATTCACAATGCGGTGGAGTTTCTGACCCAACAAAACCGTCGTGTTGCCGGATTGCCCGTCGACCAGTCAAGAGAAATCGTTGCAACCGGCAAGCGCGTCATCATCCTCGGTGGCGGTGACACAGGAGCCGATTGTCTCGGCACTTCGCATCGGCAGAAAGCGGAATCGGTGCATCAATTCGAAATTTTGCCGGAGCTGCCAGCAGCGCGCGCGCCCAGCACCCCGTGGCCGATGTGGCCAATGCAGCTACGCGTTGAGAGTTCCCATGAAGAAGGGGGAAGGCGCGAATGGTCTGTAGCAACAACACACTTCGAGGGAGATGCAAACGGGAACGTTGCGAAACTCCACGCGATGCGCGTCGGACCTGCACCTGAGTTCGCGCCCATCGAAGGCTCGGCGTTTACTCTTGATACTGATCTTGTACTGTTCGCTTTGGGCTTTACCGGACCGCAAAAATCAGGATTGCTAGACGAACTGGGAGTTGCGTTGGACTCGCGGGGCAATGTGTCAACCGACGGAAATCATACGACCTCCATGCCGGGAGTGTTCGCGGCTGGTGATATGCGGCGCGGTCAATCGCTCGTTGTTTGGGCGATCGCTGAAGGGCGAAACGCGGCGCGCAGTATTGACAAAGTTTTGATGGGGACAACTGTTCAGCCTCATCAGTGACTTACTCAGTGATGTTACGCAAAGAGAAAAGATTCGCCACAAAGACTCTAAGAGCACGAAGGTTTCACCAAGAAAAACATAAACTTTGTGAAGCCTTAGTGTC
>JANNUB010000197.1:0-7138 GCA_031394795.1 Ignavibacteriota bacterium
CGCGAGCCGGAGGATTTCAAATCCGCCGCAACGTTGCTTCTTGCCGACCGCGGCGGTTTGATTTTTCAGCCTATCAAGGGATATCATGAACAAGTTGCCGAGCTGGATTTCGTTTCGATGTATCCCAACATCATGGTGCAACATAATGTTTCGCCGGAGACGGTAAACTGCGCATGTTGCCGGAACGAAAGTCAAGCGAGCGGAAGTCAACGTGTTCCGGAATTGCAGTACACGATTTGCGGGAAACGCGAAGGCATCGTTCCGGCAACGTTGCGACCGATTGTCGAGCGGCGTTCGTTCTACAAAAAAGAAAAGAAGCGGCTGAAGAAATTAGGCGATGAACGCTGGCATTTGTACGACCACCGTCAGAATGCGTTGAAGTGGATTTTGGTTTGTTGCTTCGGTTATCTTGGTTACAAAAACGCCCGCTTCGGAAAAATCGAAGCGCACGAATCGGTGAATGCGTTCTCGCGTGAGAAAATTTTGCAGGCGAAAGAAATTGCCGAGAGCCACGGCTATCAATTCATGCATGCGATTGTTGATTGCATGTGGCTGAAGAAGGAGGGAGCGACGGAAGCGGACTACGAACGTTTGTGCAATGAAGTGACGGCAGCGACGAGTGTTGAAATTTCTCTCGAAGGAATATACAATTGGATTTTGTATCCGTCATCGAAAATGGATCCGCTGTTGCCGACAGCGAACCGTTACGTCGGGTTTTATTCCAACGGCGATGTCAAAATCCGTGGCATCGAAGTGCGAAGGCGCGACACGCCGAAGCTCATCAAGCGAATGCAGGGCGAGATGTTGAGTGTGTTTGAGAAAGCAGCAAATGTTGATGAAGTCGCGTCGCTCGTTCCGCAAGCGCTCGCGAAAGCAAAAGAGTTTTTCGACCTGCTTCGTTCCGGCAAAGCCGACCCGCTGGAGCTTGTCATTCGTCGGCGCATTTCAAAAGAAGCGGACGAATACACGAACAACAGTGCGAACGCCGTCGTCGCGAAAGCGCTCGATGAAGCCGGCATCAAACTTCAGCCGGGAGAAATGGTAGAGTACATTATTTTGGATTCAACAGGGAAGAAGAAACCAGAGAGAGCGAAGCCGCTCGTCTTCTATTCATTCGACGATGGTTACGACATTGAAAAATATTCCGAGATGACGCTGAAGGCGGCGGAGACGTTATTGCAGCCGTTTGGGTTTGATGTGGAACGATTGCGGGTAGAGTTTGGGTTGAGAGAGAAGCGGAGACGGAAAATTTCTCAGACGAGGACTTTTGCCTATTAAGCGAACTAATCCTACATTAGTTGTAGAAATCATCGGAGGTGAATGTATGGTAGCAAGAGAAGAGTTAGTCAAAGAACTAAAACAATTGAACGAAGAGGATGTCCAGCGTGTTGCGAACTTCGTTTCGTTTCTGAAATCAACGACTCGAATGAGAGGAGTCGCTCGATTCGATGAGGCGAGTTTGAAAATTCTGTATTCCGAAGCGAGCGAGGAAGACAGAATTCTCGCTCAGGAAGGAATGGCGGAGTATTCGAGTTGCTTGAAAAGGGAGGACAAACAATGAACGCGAGCCGCGGGGAGGTGTGGCTTGCTGATTTGAATCCAACAAAAGGTTCTGAGCAAGCCGGTGTTCGCCCGTGGTTGTTTTTCAAAATAACGTAATCAACAAATTCTCCTCAACGGTTCTCACAATTCCACTCACCACAAATCTCAGGCGGGCATCACTGCCAAGCTCAACTCAAATTGCTAAAGGCGAAGCTGGACTCGCAGAAACGTCCGTCGCCCTTTGTCATCAACTGCGGGTTCTCGATAAGTCTCGCCTCTTAAGAAAGCTTGGGTCTGTATCTTCAGAAACTCTTGCCGCGATTGAAGCTACCGTGTTGTTCACGCTTGGTGTCGTTGAGTAGGGAGAGTTTCTTCTCCGAAGGTCTGCAACTCGTAGAGAGGCATTCAGCCACTTTGCTACGCTTCGTTCAGAATTTTGAAAGGCAGTTCAGCTAACTCAATCCCCATCATTCTTATCCAAAAAATAATTCAGCGCCCAATCGCCGGGGAAGAGGATGGCGAGTTGTTGGTGTCGGGAAAAATAATTTTGTGGAGACGAAGAAGCTTCTCCTCTTGCGGTAAAACCGAACTGTGCGGAATAATGGTTTTCACCAAGCCCATCGTGCTTTTCCGCGCGGTGGGCTTCGTTGCTTTTGGAGGCGCTCTTTGTTAGCTTGACATCAAGATAGACTTCAACTGCGAATTTAGGCATGAGAGGAAGTCTGTTTCAACATGAGGAATACTATGACGACAATCTCCAAAGAAGAACTGCTCACGAAACTAAAGCATGCACTCAATGGTGTAGAGCCGGACGCGACGCTCATGCTTTATGGTTCCCGTGCTCGTGGTGATGCCGATCCGGAATCCGATTGGGATATTTTAGTGTTGGTGCATGGCGTTGTACCATACGCACGGATAGAAAAAATACGCCATGCACTTTATGAAGTTGAATGGGAAACAGGAGAAGTGATTTCGTCAATCGTTCGAAGTCATGATGAATGGAATAGCCCGATCTCAAAAGCGATGCCGTTTTACTGGCGCGTTTCCAAAGAAGCGGTTTCGGTGTGAAGGATTCGACGGAGATTCTTATCCGGTATCGGTTGGAGCGTGCGCAAGAGGCAATTGGAGAAGCACGAGTATTGGCAGACAGCGAATACTGGAACACATGCACCAATCGTTTGTATTATGCATGCTTTTATGCCGTCAATGCGCTGCTTCTTCAGAAAGGACTTTCGTCAACGAAACACTCCGGCGTTCGCTCTTTGTTCAACCATCACTTTGTAAAGAGTGAAATAGTTTCGAAAGAGTTTGGGCAATTGTATAACGATCTCTTCGAGAACCGCCAAGAGGGTGACTATCAAGACCTTGTTCGCATGAATCCCGAGCGAGTGAAAGCGTGGTTTCCGCACGTTAAGAGGTTTGTAGAAGCCGTTGTTAAGATTGTCCATCGCGAGTAGTATGCTTCCTGTCGTCGTCTTGCGATTAGTTCAATCATGAGATAACAAATCGTTTACGACGAGATTCTTCACTCCGCTACACTTCCCGCCTGCCATCTTAACTCAATGAGGCGGGCAGGCGTTCAGAATGTAGTGGCAGCTCGCTTAACTCCACCCCTTCATTCTTCTCCAAAAAATAATTCAGCGCCCAATCGCCGGGGAAGAGGATGGCAAGCTGCGCGTGCGAATCTTCAGCGAGCGCGACGCCGCTTGGAATCATCAGCGATTTGATTTTCTCTTCCGATGTTTCGGGAGAAAGCCAGCGTAAAAATTTCCATTCCGTCTGCTCCATGCGCGATGGAGCGCCGTACTCGTTCTCCAATCTGTACTGCACGACTTCAAACTGCAATGGACCGACTGCTGCGAGAATTGGGACGCGTGAGCCGGAGTTAACGCGATAGAACACTTGCACAACTCCTTCCTGCATCAACTGGTCGACGCCGTCGCGGAATTTTTTGTAGTTCGCTGGACTTGGATTATGCAGCATCACGAAATGCTCGGGTGGGAAGCGGGGAATTTCATCGTACACAATCGTCGGGTCTTCCGTCAGAGTGTCGCCTATGTGAAACTCCGATTGACCGATGAAGCCGACGATGTCGCCCGCGAATGCTTCGTCCACGGTTTCGCGGGATTGCCCGAACATTTTTTGTGAGTTGGCGAGGCGGACTTTCTTTCCCGTGCGTGCATGTGTTACGTACATATCGCGTGCGAACTTTCCTGAGCAGACGCGCATGAACGCAATGCGGTCGCGATGGCGCGGGTCCATGTTCGCTTGAATCTTGAAAATGAATCCGCTGAACGTGTCATGGTCGGGCGAAATAAACTGCTCGCCCGAGACGTGTGGCGCGGGCGGCGCTGCATGTGAAAGAAAGCCATCCAACAACAATTGCACGCCGAAATTATTTCTCGCGCTGCCAAAAAAGACAGGCGTAATTCTTCCATTCAACACTGCGCCGGAATCGTACGTCGAGCCGGCGATGTCGAGCATCTCAATTGACTCAAGCAAAGTTGCGTGCGTCGTTTCGCTCAGCTTGCCTTTCACACTTGCATCGTCAAGCGAGGCAATCGCTTCAGGCGCACGATACATGCCGCCGACGATGCGCTCGTAGAAATGCACTTCCTTTGTTTGTCTATCATACACGCCGCGAAATTCCTCACCCGTGCCGAGTGGATAATTCATCGCAAATACGCCGATGCCTAACACTTCTTCCAGTTCGTCAATGAGCGCGAGTGGATCGAGTGTCGGGCGGTCGCATTTGTTCATGAATGTGAAAATCGGAATGTGCCGCCGCCGGCAGACTTCAAATAATTTCTTCGTCTGGCTTTCGATACCCTTGCCTGCGTCAATTACCATGATAACGCCGTCCACGGCAGTGAGCACGCGATACGTGTCCTCGGAAAAATCCTGATGCCCCGGCGTGTCGAGCAAATTGATTTTGAATCCGGCATAGTCAAATTGCAGCACAGTCGAGCTGATGGAAATGCCGCGCTTACGCTCAAGCTCCATCCAGTCGCTTGTGGTTTGTCGCTGCTGCTTCTTTGCGGTGACCGAGCCAGCGAGCTGCACCGCGCCGCCGTACAAAAGAAATTTTTCCGTGAGGGTCGTCTTGCCCGCGTCGGGGTGGGAGATGATGGCGAATGTTCTGCGTTTCTGGATTTCTTCTTTGATGCCCATTGAGCTCGTTCGAGTGAGAGAGAAAAAGATTTGCCACGAAGGCACCAAGGGCACGAAGGTTCACGAAGAAAGATTTCTTTGTGTTAACTTTGTGTGCTTAGAGTCTTAGTGGCGAAAAAAGATACGGAAAAAGTGAGGGTCGAACAAACGAAGTAATTGGCATTCTGACCCTGAGTGAGCGGAACGAGTCGCACGGCGCAACCCTTGCCCCTGAAAAACGGAGCGGCCATTACACGCGCCTAACATGATACTCAAGCAAGAGTCCGATAGGTGTATCTCGGTATTGCGAGAGGATGTTCGTCCATTGTTTTTCTATCTGGATTCTTCGCTCGTCGGGACTTGTGTGTCTCCACGCGGTCGCACAAGCGACGCTATGACCGACACAAGCAGGATACCCGCGACGACACCCAACGCAATTCCAATCGGAATCTTATACATGTCGGCAATCAACATCTTCACACCGACGAAGACAAGAATGGCCGAAAGACCATAGTGAAGGTGGTGAAACAGTTGCATGATTCCAGCTAGCGCGAAGTAGAGTGCTCGCAGTCCCAAGATCGCAAACACGTTCGAGGTGTAAACGATGAACGGGTCGTGCGTGATGGCAAGAATCGCCGGAATGGAATCTACTGCAAAGATGACGTCCGTTGTCTCAACTACCAGCAGGGCAACGAACAATGGAGTGGCATGAATGCGTCCATCCTTTCTCACGAAGAACCTGCTCTTGTCATCATAGTCTTTTGTAACAGGCATCAATCGTCGAAAGAGTTTGATGACGGGATTTTTCTCCGGATGAATCTCTTTGTCTTTTTGAAGCGCCATCTTGATGCCCGTGAAAATCAAGAACGCTCCGAAGACATAGATTACCCAGTGAAATTGCTGAATCAGCGTGATGCCGGCGGCGATAAAAACAGCACGCATGATGAGTGCGCCGAGAATTCCCCAGAACAGAACCTTATGCTGGCAAAGTGCAGGCACCCGGAAGTAGCTGAAGATCAGCAAGAACACGAAGACGTTATCTACACTGAGGGATTTCTCAAGCAGATACCCGGTGAGGAACTCGAGTGCAGTTTGCGGGCCACGCCAATAGTAAACCCCCACGTTGAATAGAAGTGCCAATGTGATCCAGACAGCACTCCAGATGAGCGCTTCTTTGATTTTGACGACATGGGCTTTGCGATGAAACACGCCGAGGTCCAGCGCCAGCATCGCGAGCACGAAAAGGTTGAAGCCAATCCACAATAAGAGACTGTTTGCCATTAAGATTTATCCTGTTAAGCGTTGGAAAGAAAAAAGCCGGAAGCCATGTCTGCCGACAGGCAGGCATTGTTGATGCTTCTCGCCGAGTCGAGTTTGCGACCGGCGTATGCGAGCCTGCCGTCCTAAAACAGCGTGTAGATAAACGGCGCCAGAGCAGAGCCCTGTGTGAACACGAGCAGCATGCTGAGCATCAACAGCATAAAAACAATCGGGGCAAGCCACCATTTCTTCCGCACCTTCATGAACGACCAGAGCTCGCCCACAATCGTGAGTTTGTTCCGCATTGTCCTGTCCCCCTTCTGTAAGGTTAGTTGTTTTAGCGAGATCATTCGCTTGATCTCACTGTAGGATACAGCCGTGAGTTGTTTTTGTTCTGGTCGGATTTTATTTGAAGACGCTGAACATCTTGGCAAGCGCCGATTTTTCGAGCTTCGATATTGCTTCCATCTCTCCCGCATCAAGCCACACGCCATCACATTGAAAACACTTGTCAATGTTTATTCCTTTATACTCGACCTCGCCGAGCTGCATGCCGCATTTCGGACAGCGCATGTAATGAAGCTCTTTGAGTCGTTGCTTTTCCTCCTCTGCGAGCTTCTTGTGTTTTTCCTCTTCCATCTTTTTTCTTCCCTCCAACTCCTGTCGTGCAATGTATTCTTCTTCATTTTGACTTGGGTGTACCGGCATTGTTTACCTCCTTCAGTGTGTGAAATTCCAAACCGCCTTCATTCCAACAGCGACCTCCTACTTCGTATCCAAAATAACCGGGAGCCCACCTTTGCCCGAACCGATGATCACGACTTTTGAATTTTGAGAAGTGGCAAGTTTTTCTGTCGCTTCGATTCCTTTCCATTGCAGCAGTTGATCGCTGAGGCCGGTTGCCACAATCTTCTGGAAGTCTGCGATACCCTGCGCTTCAATGCGCTTCCTGTCCGCTTCCTGTTTTTCCTTCGTGAGAATGAATTCCATTCGCTGGCTCTCCTGGTCAGCGCGTTGCTTTGTTTCGATCGCTTCTGTCAATTGCGTTGGGAGTGCGACATTGCGCAACGGAGTCGTTTCAACGATAACGCCTCGCGGGCTCACCATCGCGGAGAGTTCTTTTTGAATGTTCAGGCTCAACTGTTCGCGCTCGCTTGAGTACAACGCACTTGCCTGAAAGCTTGCC
>JANNUB010000001.1:0-4248 GCA_031394795.1 Ignavibacteriota bacterium
ACCTTTCGCTTGTATTGAATTGGTCCCACATCTTATCAAGCATGTCATGGGCGACCCAGACCTGACGTTCTTCCGCACTATCAACATTCTTATTCTGCATTCCCTCAAAGAATTTTCTAAGTTTCAAAGGATACAAATCATCGAAATTCCACTCGGAACCATAAAGGTTATACCATTCATGATTCTTGCTCCGATGTTTGTTGCCGAGCCATTTCCATGCGGCATCTTTCTGCTTGTGGATTGCAGAATAGGGCTTCCCAAAAACAATCAAGTCAACAGTTTCATGAATCCAACGTTGAGGCATCGTCTTCTCCTTATATGTCAATACAGACATCTCACTCAAACTCCTCCGCCCTCCAACCCTTCGCGATTCTAATTCCCAATTGCCCGAGCACCTTTTCCGTGAACGCTCCAACATATCACTAAATACCAACCTTGTTTTTCAAAGTTGCAACAAGACGGTACGCGTGAGGCATTGCAGCAACGACTTCACCTGCATCGAGCAGACCGAGGATGGCATACGAATGCCTTCCCTTGTCGTACTTGCCCTTCGTCTTTGTCAAACGTGTGGCATCCTTGAGTCCATCAAACACATCGGCTTTGGCAACCTTCTCTTTCTCTACTCTCGTGGGCAATGCGTTGTTGTTGAATCCTTGTCCAAAGAATTTCTCGAGTGTGTTAGGATCGGCCAAGAACCAGCTTTCCATACATTCCACCATGAGGTGAGCATGTTCGTCTTGAGCATTTCCGGGCCTTTCCCAACCATCCCGTTTCTTCAAATGATTCCACGGAGTATCTTCAACAGGAGCTTCGCTATCCACCAGCAAAACAATAAACTCACCAGCGCTCGCCGCGTTGAGCGCGGTGGTAAAGCTGTCATATGCATCTTTGCGCGATCCGCAAGCGACAACCCTGGGCATTCTATTTTTGAAGCTCACATTGCGAAAGAATCGTGAGAAGCCCTCTCGACATCGCGTGCCGAGTTCTCGCGTGTCGCCACCGCCTTCCACATACACCTTAACATTCACCATCGGTTGCCCCCCAACTCGCCGCGCCTCCAGAGTTGTCCGAGAGCATACTTCTCAAGCCAGACGCTCAGCCTCTCAGCCGAAAGACGTTGCATGAGAGTTCTTCCATTCTCCTTCTCGCACACGATCACCGCTTCGGGATTGTCGGACAGAGCATCAACAAGAGTGTCTGAATGCGTCGTTACGATAAGCTGCGTTCTCTCAGATGCTTCTTTGAGAAGATCGGCAAGCGCTGGCAAAACATCGGGATGCAAGCCAAGTTCAGGCTCTTCGATGCACACCAATGGTGGTGGCTGTGGGTGGCAGAGAATCGCGAGCAAGCACAGATATCGAAGTGTACCGTCTGAGAGCCGTGTCGCCGGTATTACCATATCGCCTTCTTGAAAAAACGTTTGAACTGTGCCCCCTTCAACACTCACGTCAAAGTCGGAAATACCGACATATAGTTTGTTAAGTGAATCCAGTAACTTCGATTTGACCCCCGGCTCACGACGCAGGCGGTTAAGTACCAATCCAAGGTTCGTGCAGTCCTCCATCAGGAAGTCGTTTCGTTGGTCGGCCTTTTGGGGCTGACGCGGTGCTGTGTATCTCCCAAAAGCCCATTCTCTAAAAATCTGTATGCGGTCGAACTGCTCACCGAGGTATGTGAGTTCGGGATACTGGTCAGGGTCCTTTCTCTGGCTTAGGATCGATTTCTCGGGGTCGACATCCTCTCGACGCAGCGATCGTTCTTCGCCTTTGACATTGAGGACAGGATGGTTATGCTCGTACCTATAGTAGAAATATGGCTCATCGTGACCAGGATAGGCGACTGAGTTCTCCACTCTCTCATCAACCAATTCAAATCTCTGAGCGGATTCAGTGAAAGAAATGATATGTCGGAGCGGGACGCTTCCTTGAGGATTCTCTACAACAACATTCAGAGTTGCAGTTGGACGGGCAGCGCCTTTCCACAGCCAATCACGAATCCCTCCGCCGTCACGAACCGGTGATGCAAGCACTCGAGGCGCTGATTGTAACAAACTGATCGCTTCGATTAGGTTCGACTTCCCCGACCCGTTGGGACCTATGAGGACATTCAGCGAGCCAAGCGGAAGAATTCCTGCGTCGGGTCCGAACGAAAGAAGGTTTTCCAATCGAATTTCTTTTAGCAACATGTGCATTCCTTAGGCGATTCTATACGAGCGTACTACAAGCACGAGCAGCGGTGCAATCACTCAAACTCCTCCGCCCGCCAACCTTTCGCGTTCCGAATTCCCAATTGCCCCATCACCTTATGGGTAAATGCTGAAACATATTCGTCAACCGACTTCGGAACAAAATACAGCGGCGAAGAAATCGGCATAATGATAGCGCCGTAACTTGAGAGCTTCGCGCATTGCTCAAGCGAGAGCGTCGAGAGCGGAGTTTCGCGCACGCAGATGATAAGTTTGTACCGTTCCTTTAAGCAGACTTGCGCAGTTCGCGTAATCAACGTATCGCCGATGCCTGATGCAATCTTGCCGAGCGTTGATGTTGACGCGGGAAGAATAACGAACGCGTCAAAGTGATTCGAGCCTGACGCCATCGGCGCGGTCAAGTCGTCGTCGGAGAATTGTTTCTTGATGAACGGCTTCAAATCTTTGTCGCTCATGTTCAGCTCGTCGTGCAGCAGAACTTTGCCCCACGAACTGACGATGAGATATTTGTCGGCTGGACATTTTTTCAGAAAGTCCAATGCGTACACCGCGCCCGACGAGCCTGTTATGCCGACAACGATTTTCATTTGGGAGAGCCGAACGATTCAATGTATTTTTTAACCACAGATTTCACAGATTTTCACTGATTGGTTTTGTGATCTGTTGTTGCCGTTTGTCTGATAAATCATCTGTGTGAATCTGTGTAATCTGTGGCTCACGCTTTTCATGCCTACGCAAACACTCCAATCAACACCATCGCAAAGACAGAGAACCCGGCAACGGCATTGATTTTGAAAAACGCAAGCTCAACATCTTCGGCTTTTTTCTGTTCGAGATAGAGAAGGTAACCCGTGAGCATCAAGAGCGGCAACGCGAGAAGTGAAAAGGGAGAATAGAAAAACAATGCCGTCAAAAATCCATACGCGATGAGATGAAACAGCGCGGAGTATTCGAGCGCTCGCTTTCTTCCGAAGCGCGAGGGAAATGAGTAGAGAGATTCTTTCTTATCGAAATCTTCGTCGAGCGTCGCGTAGATAATATCGAAGCCCGCAACCCAGAACAATGTGAACAATGAAAGCAACGCGGGCGCAAGAAGATTCTCAAACGACGGTGAGACTGCAAACCATCCCCCAAGCGGACCCATCGCCAAGCCAAGTCCGACGCCGAAATGCGCGAGCGGCGTGTACCGCTTCATCGTCGGATAGATGACGAAGACCGCGAGAGGAATCGGCGCCATGGAGAAACAAAAATCGGAAATGAAATACGCCGAGCCGAAATACAGCGCAAGTCCAGCGAACATCACCCAGAGCGCTTCCGTGAGATTCATTTTGCCGCTCGGCAGTTCGCGAATTACGGTACGGGGGTTTCGACCGTCAATGCGTCTGTCAATGATTCTATTCAGCGCGAATGCAACTGTGCGAGCGCCCGTCGCTGCTGTGAGAACCAGAATCGGAATTCGCAACGGCGGAATCGTATCTTGTGCCGCGAGCATCACGCCGCTGTAAATGAGCGGAAGAGAGAAAAGAGTATGTTCGATTTTTACGAAGGAGAAGAATTTTTTCATTTCATTTGCAGATTCAAGGCTTTCCTTTCTCCCGCTCATTTTTTATCAGGTTCTCGAGATCAACCATGTTTGCGGGTAGGAAGTCCGTTGCGATCCGCCAGACAACTGCATAATCAATCCCAAAGTATTCATGAGCAATGATGTTCCGCAGCCTATAGATTGGCTTCCACGGAATTTCAGGATGTTGCAACTTGACATCATCTGGTACTTTGCGTGTCGCCTCACCGATGATTTCCAAATTTCGAACTACTCCATCACGAATCAGTCTGTTGCGTTCAAATGCTTCAAAATCAAGTCCGTTTATGTACTCGCGAATTACGCTCATGGACTGTAGCATATCTTCGAGATACAACAAGTACCCACGCTCTTGCATCATACGTATCGAACTTGATTGAGAATTGCATCGCGCATCTGTGGACGCAACGCGGCACGAGTCACCAAATCAACTTTACGGTTGAGCTGTTGCTCGAGGAATTCC
>JANNUB010000025.1:0-1614 GCA_031394795.1 Ignavibacteriota bacterium
GATTTCGATGTCGGGTGAACCGTCGATGGTGGTGGTCACCGGTTCCCATTCGATAACAAAGTTGCTCGGGTCCACGACGGGCGGATCGTCGGTGGGCGAGACCGGAGAGAGGATCACCGGTCCCGCCGGAATCCGATGACTCAGCACCCCCGTGCCCTGAAGCTCGATTCCGTCAACGGTCTCTCCTTCGAACTGGTACTTCCCCTTGGGGAAACGGGCCAGAAACACACTCAGGGGCACGTCGGCGAGCGATGGTTCGGAGCTCTCGAAGAAAAACTCGGTCAGGCCCTGCTGGGCCAAGCTCCTGCTGCCCATGACGTCCAGGATCTTGCGCTTACCGGGATTGAAAGCCATGAGTCTGTTCCAGGGCTCTCCATCGATAAGGACCTGGATCCCCACGTCTTGCGCGCTGGCGTTGAACTCGATGATGATCTTCGCTTTGCTGAACGGAATCTCAGTCTCGTCGTCCGCGGATGCGGAAGCGCCGAAGAACGAAGCCGTCGCCACCATGACAGGAATCAAGAGAGCTCGTGCGTTCATGAAATGCCTCCTCGTCAAAGGGAGTTCTTCATCTCCCAAAAACGAGCTTAGCAAGCGGTTCTGAAGAAATGATGAGGATTGAAGGGTAGCCGCGGCGCGTTGGATTAGCGGATCGGGCGATAGGTCTTCCCGCCCTTCATGACGAGAATGACCTTCCTCAAGCTCGAGATGTCGCTCGTGGGATCGCCCTCGACGGCGATCAAGTCCGCGAGAAGCCCGGAGCGCACGCTACCGACCTCGTCTTCCAAGTGAAGAACGCGGGCGTTGACCGAGGTCGCGGCCTTCAGCGCCGAAGCCGGCGTCATCCCGTACTCCACCATGAGCTCGAGCTCCCGGGCGTTGTCGCCGTGGCGGAAGACACCCACGTCGCTTCCGTTGCAGACGACGACTCCGGCGTCGAGCGCCGCCCGGAAGGAGGCCTTCGCCTCGGCAACCCGCGGAGGGTCGGGATCCACCCCCTTCTTCCAGCCGGCGTAGCGGGAGGTGGCATCGGTCGCGGCGAGGGTCGGGCAGAGAGCGACCCCGCGCTCGGCCATGAGGCGGAAAACCTCAGGCGTTCCCCCGTATCCATGCTCGATGGTCTCGATCCCGGCCTCGACCGCCCGCCTCATCCCCTCCGCGGTCCCCGCGTGGGCGACCACCGCTCGGCCGCTCGATTTCGCGGTCTCGACGATCCGTGTGAGCTCTTCCACTGAGAACGTCGGCCGGGATTCCCCGTTCGCTCCCCAGCGGTAATCGGCGTAGACCTTGATCCAGTCCGCGCCCTTTCCGATCTGATCGCGCACCACGCGCTCGAGATCGCCGGAATCGGCGGCCTCGGCTCCGAGCGGAACGTCCCACTCGGGATCGAATCCCTTGGGGCCATAACTTCCGGTGGCGACGATCGCCCGGGTGGTGACGATCATTCTCGGGCCGATGAGGATTCCCTGCTCCACCGCCTGCTTGAGCCCGGCGTCGTCGTAGGCCGCTCCTTCCGTGCCCAGATCCCGGATGGTGGTGAACCCGGCGAGAAGCGTATCCCGCAAGTGGTTCGTTGCCCGGGCCACGCGGAGCGAGCGCGGCTCTTTCAGGACC
>JANNUB010000134.1:0-4691 GCA_031394795.1 Ignavibacteriota bacterium
GGTTGTGGGAGAGTTTCATGTTGTATGCAGCACTTCTTCTGTGGGGATTTCAAACATCGGCAGCTGTTCTACTTTCGGTCTTAGCTTCTTGTCGTGATTATGTTTTTCAATGTCAGCGTCAAAGTTGAACACCAACGCTTCGACCATTGAATTTCTATTTTCAATCTTGCCGCCTCCATGATAGAAGTGGTCTTTCGTTACGACTTGAAATCTGCTCCAGAACTTCTTCACCATTTCATTCTCACGATAGTTGTTGTGATGCCAAGTAGAGAGAATGAACTTCGCCGACGTTTCGTTCAGCAGTTGAAACAATCGTTCCTCATCTTGTTCAGTCCAGCCATTGTAGTAGTCAACGTATCGCCCAAAATACGGCGGGTCGCAGTAGATAATGTCTTCTTTGGTTGCAAGCGGAATAATCTCAGCAAAATTCTTGCTCGTGAATGTCCACCCAACCTTGATAACAGCCTTGACCTTCGCAACTTGGTTAACAATTTTCGTAATGTACGATTGCGAGAAACGATTTGCCTTTTTGCAAAACGGAATATTCCAATTCCCTTTCCCTCCAAAACGCATCATCCCATTGAATCCAGTTCGAGAAAGAAAGAGCAAATCGAGCGGAGCGAATTCTTTGTTGAACCTCTCGCGAACTTCTAAAAAATACGCGTAGCCATTGTCGTCAGCTTTTGAGAGTTTCTCTCCCTCTTCTTGAAGGTATCGCTTCACGATTGCTGGCGTTATCGTTCCGTCTTGAATTTCCTTGTAGAATTTGATGACGTGAGGATTGGTGTCGCTGAGTAACGCATTTTTGAAACCCGAATTGAACGCAACAACTCCTGTCCCCAAGAACGGCTCAATCCACCGTCCAGTGGAGTTTGCCTTCTTCGCAACATCCATAATCCAAGGAACGAGTTTTGTTTTTATTCCTTGGCTCTTAATCGGTGGGACGATGGTTTTCAATTTCCGTTCTTCTTCTTCGTTCGTCTCTCGACAATCTTATCGAGCAAATTTCTTTTGCCTCTGAATTCCAGAAAATCTTTCAGCTTGGTTATCTTCGTCGGCTTCTTCTTTCCCAGCTTGATTGCCAAACCATAGTTCATCCAATACTCATCAAACCATTGCTCACCCAATTTGGCAAATATCCCATTTCCATTTTTCAAGTCTTCGATGTTGGTAATTGAACCGATGTTTGCCGTATTCTTAGAGCCTTCGTTGTCGCTTGCAATCTCCCACTTCTCAGCGACGAAGAAATCGAAGTCTTTGATGACTGATGTGATTGATTTCAGAAATTTGACTGATGTGAATTTTCGACGTCCAACTTTCTTGATTGTACTGTCATGTTCTTCTCGAAGTTCATCCACCTGATAGATTTCTGTCTCGTTGATATTGCAGAAATCAGTCCGAGTGTAGATGATTCCTAAACAGAAATGTCCAGAATATTCCGAGTATGGAAACTGAATATTCTTCGAGCTTGTCCTGTCCTTGAAATATGTTCCGTGGCTTCCGAGGGTGAAGCCGTTGATGTGTCCAGGAAAACCTGGGTCGCGATAAGTAGTCTTGAGGTCAACGGCAAACTTTATGGCTTCGTCGTCCTTTTTGACAAAACTCAGGTCGGGATACCAATTCTGTTTTTCCGCCAGAACAATCGAGTAGCCAATGCTATCGGCAAACTTCAAAATCTGAGGAAAGATATGAATTTCAAGAATCTTTGAAACAATCTTCGTGTCCGATGAAATCGTGTAAATGTTTTTGTAGATGTCGATGAAACCTTTGACTGTCCAGTCGCCAGTGTCAGTTGAAACATATTCCTTCAAGCTCTCAGTAAATTCTTTTAGCTTCTTTTTGAAGTCCAACTTGTGTTATTCTTTGTCAGCTTTCGTCATGCTTCCGTTATGAATTTGAATTTGTTGTACTGTTGTGGCTATGCGTCATAATTCACCCAAAGAACTTCTTGACGTTTGTCCTTCGTTGAGTGAATTGTCTTGATCGGACTGAGATGCTTCTTCCATTTTGTCGCGGGATACAACTCATCCATCAAATCACATTGGTAGTTCGAGACCGCAACAAGTCCTTTGGCAGAGTTGAGCGCCTTTGCAAGTTGTCGGTGTTCATCATCAGTCATTTCATAACGATACGCCTTTGAGTCGCCTCTCGTGCCATGAACATACGGCGGGTCGCAATAGAAAAGCGTTTCTTTCGAGTCATAAAGTTTTATGACATCAATCGCTGGTCTGTTTTCGATTTGTACCCTGAGCAACCGTTCTGCGATGAAAGCCAAATCCCCAATGCCGCCAAGCCAACGACTGATAACGCCGCTCATTCCGTTTCTGCTTGTGTTTTTGCAATTCGCCCATCGTCCAACTGTTGCAGTCTGAGCAAGTCCTGTTCGCACTTGACGCGCTCGAACGTAAAATCGTCTCGCACGTTCAAAGCCCGATAAGTTTAAGTCGTAGCGACAAGCATCAGCAAACTCTTCTCTTGAAAATGGAGTCAGTCCAATAGCTTCAATCAACTTCCCTTTTTCTTCGCGGAGAACTTTGAAGAAGTTGACAACTTCACCGTCAAGGTCGTTATACGTTTCAACGGAAGATGCAGCACGATTCAACAAGACGGCGGCAGAACCTCCGAACGGTTCGCAGAAGTGATGGCATTCAGGCAACAACGGAAGAAGCCAATCGAGATGAGAAAACTTTCCGCCGTACCAGCCAAAGGCAATGTGCTTTCCATTCGTCTTGAGCTTGAGGATTGGCGCTGGACTTTGGCGTACTCCTTCACTGACAACTGTTTTGTTGCTCTTTGGTAACTTGTAACGGTGTTTGCTACGAATTTTCTCTTTTGTTGTCATCAAGTCTGATGGCGTAGCCAGTTGTGGGAGAGTCTCATTTTTTGTTTTCTCATTATACTTCTTCGACTCGAATAGCCGAACCGTAGTCGCTTCCATCAGGCATAACAAAAAATCTTCGTTTACAATCTGGACAAACAACGATAAGCCCCTCGGTTATTTTTTCTGCTAACCCAGAGCGACCAATCAAAGGCAATTCCTTATGGCATGGACATATCCATGAAGCATTGTTACCTGTCGCTGCCGCTTCGTTAGCGGGCAAGCCTTTCACAAGCAATGGCACTCTTCGTTGTTCTTGGGACATAGGCAATCAAATCCTTTCATTTATCAGGTTTGGGTCAGTCGCCAAAATTCGAAATCTTAACAATCACGTATGTCGTAAGAATACAAAGAATAGGGATCGAAAAAATATCAAGCAAGAATGAAAGGATTCGATGGACGCCGAGCCATGATGTTGGGTTGGCAATCCACGAATCATCTGAACGAAATATAGGGATAACACGATTCAGCAATTTTTGATTCAGTCTTGTTTTGCCCGACAACTTTTGACCTTCAGCATCGTTATGCAAAATTGTTCCCCGATTCTCATCCTCCTTTCGCAGTTGGACAAATAAGTACCTGGCAGGGAGAGGAACCCACACGTCTTCGCTCAACCATACATAAACTTGATTACAAAACAAGAGACTCCCATAAATTGCGGGAAGCGACACAAATATCCATCCAATAATCGCAGCACTTCGATTGAAAGTGGTTCGAAGTTTCGTTACGAAAGGTTGATTGAGCATAAAGGTTAGCTGGCTGAATTCGACTATACAAGAGCGCCACACTCCGTTCATTAAAAATCAACAGACAACTTTACGCGGCCGCCCAAGCAACTCGAACAATCCGCATCAATGTCGCGAGACGAATATCGCTTGCATCGTTTTCAATTCGCGAAATGTAGTTCTTTGTGGTTCCAACTCTCGTGGCAAGTTCTTCTTGCGTCAATCGTTTTCGTTTTCTTGCTTCTTGAATCAAGACGCCAATCTTGAACGCTTCAAACTCCTGCTCGTATTTCTCACGGGAAGGCGTTCCCCTCTTTCCATACTGACGGTCTAGATGTTCTTCAAACGAAGTCAGACTCTTGACCTTTGGATTTCTCATTCTCTTCATTGACTTCATTCGGATTATCAAAAAAAACTTTGTGAACCTTTGTGTTCCTTCGTGCCTTCGTGTTGAAAAAAACTTAGAACTGCCTCAAGAACCTAACATCATTCTCATAAAACAGCCGCAAGTCATCTACGCCATACAACAGCGCCGCAGTCCGTTCGATGCCCATACCGAACGCGTAGCCTGTGTACTGCTCCGCATCGTAGCCAACGGACTTGAAGACATTTGGGTCAACCATACCGCAGCCCAAAATCTCCAGCCAGCCGCTCTGCTTGCACATTCGACAGCCTTTGCCTTTGCAGATGAAGCAAGTAATATCCATCTCCGCGCTCGGCTCGGTGAAAGGAAAGAAGCTCGGACGAAAACGATACTTGATGTCGTTGCCGTAGAATTGCCGCGCAAATGAAAGAAGAGTTCCCTTCAACTCGCTGAACGTAATCCCTTTGTCCACAGCTAGTCCCTCGACTTGGTAGAAGTTGCAAAGACTGCGCGCGCTGATTGCCTCGTTACGATAGACGCGTCCGGGCATGATGCACCGAATCGGCGGCTTCATACTTTTCATAACACGAATCTGGACAGGCGATGTATGAGTGCGAAGCAAAACGTTCTTATGCACAAAGAAGGTGTCCTGCATATCACGAGCTGGATGATCAGTCGGGAAGTTCAATGCTCCAAAATTATGCCAGTCGTCTTCGATTTCAGG
>JANNUB010000169.1:0-6127 GCA_031394795.1 Ignavibacteriota bacterium
GAACACTCTGTCATTCTGAGGGAGCGGAGCGACCGAAGAATCCACCCTCTGAGCGTGCTACTAAGCTTCTGGATTCTTCACTCCGTCCCGATTTGAAAAGCAATCGGGACTCCGTTCAGAATGACGTGACAAATTCTAGAACCCAAACCCGAACCCCAGCACAAACGCCGACTGCGATGCGAGATTGTAATCGGCGTACAGGCGAAAGAACGCGAGGGAAAGCAAGCCGCCGACGGTGAGGCGAACGGAGTTTTTACTTTTCAGAGCGAGAGTGACTTTTCCTCCGGTTCCGTCGTACGTTACATCCATATTCGAAATCTCAACCGCCGGTCCACCGTACAACGTAAGCACGCTTACCGCATAACTTCCCTGCGCGGAAATGAGCGTCGCGTTTGCACTCACGATGTCGCCGATTTCGAAATGCTGCTGGTAAATTCCGAATGCAACATCGAGAGGAAGCTTTTTGAAATACTGATTGATGTTGTGCCCCGTTTTAGTGGTTTGCTTTTCCGCCAGACACGCCGGTGTCGGCTCCTCATTTGCCGGGACACGGCTGCGCTACATCGCCCATTACTTCAAGAACTTCTTCACATCTCCCGTATTTAATGTTCGCCTTGATTGAATAATCAATGTCCAAACGTGCCCGCTCCCCATCTACATAACCCACAAGATACAGACTATTGCACGACAGAGGCTGCTTGTTCTTCGCAAGGTTGTCTAGCAACCCCTGCAGCTTCGCAACGCCTTGCTGAATCAGACCATCAGGAATGAACTCAATGCCGGTGAGGGTTAAATTCTGATTTGGAAAAAGGAGTTCCCGGGGGCCTAGGCAAGGCAGGATTTCTCCCTGAGCCTCTACTCGTGTCGCAGTATAGCCCCCGAGTATTCGAGGCTTGAGGGTTAAGCTTTCGATGTTTGCCTCGATAATAACCGCGTCGGCGGGAAGGTCCAACGTTCCCTCAAGAAATGAACCGGTGGTGAATGCCCCCACTCCTCGGTCAATGTGCCACGTGCCCGTGGTATTCAGGTTCACGGTATATTTGAAATAACGCTTCACGCATCCTGATGAGAAGAGGATGATTATCGCAAAGCTGTACAGCAAAAGTGTTTTCATGGTAGTTCTCCTTTTGGGTTGTTAAATTCTGAGCGAACGAAGTGAGCGAAGAATCTAGCTTCTCGGTATTCGATAAACTTCTAGATTCTTCACTCCGCTCGCCCCTGCGGGGCTTCGCTCCGTTCAGAATGAAAAGTCATGTAATTAAAATCCAAACCCGAACCCCAGCACAAACGCCGACTGCGACGCGAGATTGTAATCCGCATACAGGCGGAAGAACGCGAGCGAGAGCGCCGCGCCAACGGTGAAGCGGACAGAGTTTTTACTCTTCAGCGCAATAGTTACTTTTCCTCCGGTTCCGTCGTACGTTACATCCATGTTGGAAATCTCAACTCCGGGTCCGCCATAGAATGTGAGGACGCTCGTCGTGTAACTTCCCTGTGCGGAAATGAGCGTCGCGTTTGCGCTCACGACGTCGCCGATTTCGAAATGCTGCTGGTAAATCCCTGCCGCAACATCGAGCGGAAGTTTTTTGAAATACTGATTGATGTTGTGCCTCGCCCCGATTCCCCACAGTTTCAACGTGCCGATGTTATCGCCGACTTTCGCTTGAAAGAATCGGATTGTCGCTTCCGTTCCGTAGAGTGAACCAATCGTAATCTGCGGCGCGGCGATGGTGAACGTTGTCATACTCAAGCCGCCGGGAAAAACGTACGCAGTGCCTGCATTTCCCGTAACCGTCTTTCCGTCGGTCGGTCCGAAGATCGTCGGCACATCCGCGGTTTGCTGCGGGGCGAAGAAGCCTTCGGTCTTCGCGGAAAACGTCTTGCGGCTGTCCGTGACGGGCGCGCCCATGAGCATCACGCCGAAGGTGAGATGAAAGCCTTCCAGCGGAATCTTCGCCGTTTGATACAGACCGCTGTTGATGTTCGCCCCGAAGGCGTCGGCAAGCGGCTGCATGAATCCCGCGCCATTCTCGTTGCCGTACTTCGCGACAAAGTCGTTCAGCTTCTGCGCGCGAGTGGAGGAGAGAATGCTCGCGAGAAGAATTGCGACTGCAAGGTGTTTCATCGTTGTTCCTTTCTTTTTGATGAATGAATAAGATATCCGCCCGTTTTTGGGAAACCGTTAAAACGGTTTTTGATTTTGTTTTTTGTACTGTCAGCCCACGACTTAAAGTCGTGGGCTAGTAACAATACCCAATGTGTTCAGTCGTTTTAATGACTTTTGAGAACGAGTAATCATGTATGAGTTGTGTCTTGGTGTTTCGAACGAAGGAGATATTCTATTTTCTTCAGCAGCTTTTGGTCGAGCGACGATTTTTCCAAGAAATGTTCCTTGAAAATTTTCCGCGCAGCCTTTGCTCGCTTGTGATCGCCGTGAGCGGTAAGGATCAACACCTCCGCGTCGGGTCTGTTCTGCAAGACGGACTCCGCTACATGCACGCCATCCTCTTGTCCGAGGAACAAATCAATAATGGCAAGGTCAATCGGACGCTCCCCCACTATTTGGGATGCCCTCGCGCCGTCCTCGGCTTCGAACACGTCATAGCCCTCTCCTCTCAGCATGAGCGCTATGCCGCGCCGCATTGCATAATCGTCGTCAACTACAAGAATGGATTGCATCGTGCAACTCCTGTTAATCAATCCGCTGAAACCGTTGAAACGGTTAGCAAGATTTTCTTGGTTATTGATCCCACAACTAAAGTTGTGGGCTGTTCACAACTTGAATTGTAAACCCTCGTATTTCAGCCCACGACTTCTCCAAAGGAGTCCTTCGGACAGTCGTGGGTGAGCCAAGCAAGTACACCGTAAAACCGCTTCAGCGGTTTCGAGTGTAAGCGTTCACCTCAGCAACAAAAGCTTCCGCGTTTGGCTGAAACTGCCCGCGTCTATCCGATAGAAATACACCCCGCTCGCCAAGCCGGCTGCATCGAACGTCCTCTCATGATTTCCCGCTTGCACATTCTCGTTCACCAGCGTCGCTACTTCTCGCCCCAACATGTCGAACACCTTAAGAGTCGTGAACCCTGAACCCTGAACCGCAAAGGCAATGCGCGTGGAAGGATTAAACGGGTTCGGATAATTCTGCTCCAGTCGAAATGTCTCGCCGACGCCCTCCTCACTCACCGCCGTCGAACCGCCGAGGGAGCCGTTGGCTTGAACCCGCTGCGCGTAGATGTCCCAGGTTAAGAATCCGCTTCGAGAGTCTTGCCACGTGATAATCGCGCCCCCTGAACCGTCGCTGACAATCCCGGGAAAATCTTGATCGCGGCTAGCAGTCGCGATTGCAACGCCATTGGCGGTCCACCGCAGCTTATTGCTGCCAGTATTTAATTGTCACATTGAAATTGGAAATATGGTTGCGAAAAAATACAGAATCTCTGGCTGCTGTGCCTAACGATGGAAAACGAACATTAACACCGGCAACAATCTCACCGGGGGCAGGCGATGGATACACATTATTAATCAGGAACCCGGTTCCTGGTAACGTTTCATAATGAATCCTGCCCGGAAAATTCTGTATGAAAGCCCTCACCAAGGGAAATGTAAGTCCACTGCCACCAGCAGTACTAACCACTGTTTCCTCGTCCACCGACAAATCCACCGAATCAACGACATTAATATCAGCGCTTACAAAAATATGCTCAGCAGTGCAGATACCTGAGACCGGTTCCCTGTAGCGGTATTCACGCTTAGTGCCAACTAAAACGTTGCTGAATGAACGAATATTAGCTGCATCACGATATCTTATGATTTCAACGCCGGCACACTTGCTTTGCGGCTCCGGCTCCGGGTCCAGTGCTTTGCACGAAACCAGTGCAAGCATAAACATGCAGCCTAATATGAGAGTCCGGTGCGGTGCGGTTCTTGAGCGCTTCAAGGCGCAGAGCAAACGAACGAGTGAAGAGTGCATGATGTACCCCCTTTTGTTTTGTTGAGATTTGTCCCCTCGGAAGAATCCATTCGCGTGTAGATGAATTCTCTGTTAGGATGAGTTGCCGCAATGTACAGGGGCAAGATGAATGCCAACGGATGATGAGATTTCAAGAGCAACAGATGCGAGTATTGCTCAAAAACGAAATGGTTTTTTGGGACGGAAAGGTCGCCGAAGGCAAGGCGTGATTTCACGCCACGCGTAGCGAGCGCGGATCGAGAGAAAGATTAGAATGCTTAAGAAAAGCTGAGGTTTGGAAAGGATGGGATGAAACGCCACAAGGTGTGGCGATCGTTCCGACTTCAGCTCAATACGGAAACCGATAAATCGGTTGCCGTGCGACTCGGTTTTCTTTTTCCCACGACTGAAGTCGTGGGCTGAATCCGGTGTCTCCGGATTTTTCTTTTCAAATTGCAAACAGCCCACAACTTCAGTTGTGGGAATATGCCTCACTCAACGATCACGTAACCGTTTCAACGGTTTCGCACGAGCGAGAAACGATGCGGCGTTCGCGGTGCACGTGTGGGGCGTTTATTCCGATTTGAGTTTGTAGCGCTTGATCTTCCGGCTGAGTGTGTCGCGCCGCTCGCCGATGGCATTGGCAAGCTCCGTAATATTCCAGTGGTGTTTTTCAAGATTGCGCAAGAGGAACATCCGCTCGAATTCATCGGATGCTTCTTTGAGAGAACGGCGGTCCATCGCTTGCTGAAAAGCTTGCTTCTCTTCGTCAGCGCTGAACTCCTGCGGCAGATCGGCGGGAGTGATCAACTCATTTTCCGCCGTTACGACCAAGCGCTCGACGAGATTCTCCAACTCGCGAACATTCCCATTCCACGCGTGAGCTTCGAGTCGAGCAAGAACTTCATTCGAGAAACGAATTCTCCTTCCCTTTTCCTTTTCCATCGCATTGACAAAATGCTCGGCTAACAAAGGAACATCCTCCTTGCGCTCGCGCAGCGGAGGAATATGAAGAGGGATGACATTCAGGCGATAAAACAAATCTTCGCGAAAGCGTCCTTGCTTCACTTCTTGTTCCAGGTTCTTGTTTGTCGCCGCGACGACGCGAACATCAACGGTGATCGGCGTGTTGCTTCCGAGGCGTTCGAATGTGCGGTCCTGAAGAAAGCGCAGAAGCTCCACTTGCACTTTCTGACTCACTTCACCAATCTCATCGAAAAAGAGCGTCCCTGCATTCGCCGCTTCTAACTTTCCCTGCTTGTCCCGCGTCGCGCCTGTGAATGCTCCTTTTTCGTAGCCGAACAGCTCGCTCTCCAGCAAATGCTCGGGCAACGCGGAACAATTCACAACGACGAACGGCTTGTCTTTGCGCGGACCGTTGTAGTGAATCGCCCGCGCAAAAAGTTCTTTGCCGGTTCCATTCTCCGCTTGCAGCAGCACTGTTGAATCAGCGTCATCAACAATTCTCTCTAACAGCTTCAGCGTCCGGCTCATTGCCGGACTCGCGCCGACGATATGTTCAAACCGAAAGCGTGTTTGCACTTCGCGGCGCAGGCGTTCGTTGTCGTCCGCCAACTGGCGATGTTCCGCTCGCAGACGTTGTTCCTCCAGCAATCTCTGCAAGCGGAATTGCAACTCTTCGCCCGTGAATCCTTTCATAATGAAATCATCCGCGCCGGCTTTGATTGCTTCGACCGCACGTTCGATAGTGCCGTGTGCCGTTGTCATCAACACGATTGCGTTCTTCTGTTCCGCTTTCACCATCGCGAGAATGTCAATGCCATCGCGCTCTGTCGGGACACACAAGTCGAGTACAACAATGTCGAAATTATTTGAACGAAGCTGTTCGCTCGCCTGCTGCTTCGACTCCGCCTCGGCAACCGTATGCCCTGCGCGCTGCAAGCCAAACGCAATGCCTTTGCGATACGAAAGCTCGTCGTCAACTACGAGAATGTGAGACATAGTTAATACCTGATTGATTCACCACGAAAAAACACGGAAATACACACGGATGTTCGCGAATTTGTTCCAAAGAAAAAATATCCGCGTTCATTCGTGCAATTTCTGTGTCATCCGTGGTTTCCTTTTTCCCCGCTTTGTTTCTGCGCTACTGGGATTACAGCAATAAACAGTGTTCCCTTTCCAACTTCGCTCATCACCAGCAACTCGCCGCCGTGG
>JANNUB010000212.1:0-8017 GCA_031394795.1 Ignavibacteriota bacterium
AATGCAAAGACGGCACCTGTAAAATCGAAAGTGCAGGCAAGTGGAACAAGATTGGTGTTTGGAGCGCAACATTTCTTGCAGCGATTGCAATTGCATTTCCGTCTTTCGGAGTTGCACCTTCCGCTTCGGCGAATCTGGCGGTGCAGGGCAAAGCGATTGTCTCTCTGAAGGTTGAAGGAATGGACTGCAAAGCCTGTGCAGCCGGGCTCGAAGGTTCGTTGGGAGGAATCACAGGCGTCCATACGGCACGTGTAAGTTTTGAAAAAGGGGAAGCCATTATCGAATATGACCCAGCATTGATTACGCCCGATGACTTTGTCGCGCGTGTCAAAGAGAATGGATTTACTGCCACCATCATAGAACAGAAGAAAAGAAATTAGCATGAGCTCCCGCTGTGTACTCCCCGTAGAAGTAATTGCTGCTGACCAGCACAAAACCGGCGATGACTGCTGTCTCGTCACGGAAAAAAAGCCTGCACCCGCAAGAACTGAATGTCCCATCTCTAAAACTCTATCACGGAAAGTTCAGCGGAGAACTCTTGAGCACTTGTTGAAGGCAGACAAGGTCGGCTCGATTCGAGATGTGCAATATTACTATTGCCTAGAACCAAGCTGCGATGTTGTCTATTTCTCAAATGAAAATGTCCCATACTTTTCAGTCGATGATGTTAAGGTAAAAGTGTTTCCCAAAGACAAAGGCGACGATGTTCACGTTTGCTATTGTTTCGACTGGACACGTGGTCGAATAAAAGAGCAAATAGCCGAAACTGGGAAATCCACTGCTGCTCTGGAAATCACACGAGAAGTCAAAGCCGGCAATTGTGATTGCGACATTAAGAACCCAAAAGGTGAATGCTGCATGGGAGATGTAAATGCTGTCGCCAAAGAATCATTAGCAGCCGTTCAGCGCCGTTAAGTTAAAGAACGCGACTCTCTCACTGATGTCTCATTACTCTCAGCTCAATTGTTGATGGTCCTGTCTTGTTCACTTAGTGTTCTTCGCCGAATGTTTCTTTGGCAAGCTCCGATTTCAAAAAGAAGCCGCCTTTCACAACAAGCTTCTCGCCGATAAGCAGACCGTCAAGGACTTCGGCAAACTCCCGCGTCTCTACGCCTGTGCGAATATCCCGTTTCTCGAACGTCGTGTCGTTCACAGCAATAAAGACGAAATGCTTCTCCGTCTCGCCCAGCAGTGCGCTCGCTGGAATTTTGATTGTCTCTTTGTCGAACTGCGTTTGAATCATGACGTTGCAAAACATTTCCGGTTTGAGTTTGCCGCTTGCGTTTCGTACTTCCACTCGTGCTTTCACGGTTCGAGTCTTTTCATCAAGCACGCTGTAGATTGTCGAGATGGTCCCAGAAAACGAATCGGGGTATGCCGTAACTTGAACTTGCGCTTTCATGCCGACATGAACTTGCGGCAAGTCTTTTTCATAAATATCGGCAAGCACCCAAACTGTTGAAAGGTCTGCAAGCTCAAACAACTCTGTTCCCATCTGCACAAACGCACCTTGCTTGATTTTGCTTTGAAGAATCGTTCCGCCAAACGGCGAACGAACGGTATAGTAAATTCGAGGAACGCGGGATGATTCCAATTGAGTCAGTTCTGCTTCATTCACGCCAACCACTGCAAGCTTTCTTCTCGCCGATTCATAGATGGATTTTGACGTTGTCTTCTCTTCACTCGTGGATTGCTGAACGCGGCTCCAGCGTTCTGCAGATTGGAGAAATTCGTTTTGCATCGTGAGAAATTCTTGACTATAGAGTTGGAGCAGAGGAGCATTCTGATTCACGCGGTCATTTGTAAAGACATTCACCGTCTCAATTCTTCCGCTCACACGAGAAGTAATATCAGCGAGACGTCGCTCGTTGAAACTCACCTTACCGGGAAGTGTTAGGGGAACAGCAACTGATTTGCTCTGCACCGGTTCAACTTTGATTCCAGCATGAAATACTTTGTGCTTGTCGAGATGGACGATTGCGCTTTCCGACCCTTCAACGCCATGTTCACCATGATGTTCTTCGGTTTCAGGCTTTTGTTCTTTGTTGCACCCAACAAGGAGTGGCAACATGAACGAGATGAAAAAAATGTTTCTGCAATACTTCACGAGTGTCATACTCTGCTCCTGTGAAAATAGTTATTCACTGACTGATGTTACGTACGAACCAATAATTAATAGTGCAGGACATGTCGCTCCCCTACGGGGTCGTAGACCTACGGAGCTGGTGTCCTTCGGAAGAATTCTTTCTATAAACATTCCACGCCTACGGCGTTATTGAATGGATGATAGCCCCAAAGGGGCGAAATGTTTGTAGAATCCTAAAGAACATAAGACACAATAGCTCCATCGGAGCGACATGCAATTGAGTTTGCGTAACATCAGTTAGTCATTCAGATGGTAATTCCGCAGCGGCTTCTAATTCCGCCACAGCGATGGTATAGTTGTACAGCGCTCGCAAGTACTCAACCTTTGTCGCTCTGTAGGTTCGATATACATCGAGCAAATTGAGAACATCAATCTGATTGTTTTGATAGAGCGTGATTGCTGTCGAGAGAATGTCTTTTGAATCCATCAGAAGCGATTCATCAAATGCGTTGAGTTGTGTTTCAGCAACTTGCAAGAGGTCGAGAGCATCGAGAATGCTTGCCCGAACCCGTCGTTCAACAGCCGTTTGAGTTGCCGTTGCGATGTCTGTCAAAGCAGTTGCTTCTTGGACTTGTCCTTTGGGTTCTTGCCAGAACCAAAGCGGCAAGGACATTTTGAATTCTACTCCCCAAAGGTTGTTCACCTCAGCCCGTCTTTGATTCGCCAAACCAATCTCAAAGTCAGGAAGATAACTTGTCTTTGCCAACGACAAGGATTGTTGCTGACGATTGACGGAGAGTTGTGCAATTTTTAACCTGGAACTCTTTTTAGTCAACGCTTCAAAAAAAGAATCCTGTTTGAAGACCCAAGGCGTACGCGAAAGACTATCCGCAAGAACGAACGGCTCATCTGAGTTCCTACCGATTGTGATGTTGAGTTGATGCTGACGAACGCGCCCTTCCCGTCGAGCATCAGCAATGTCGTTATTGATGCGCGTAATCTCGACTTTCGCTCTCACGACGTCGAGATAATTGTTTTCACCAGCTTGATAGCGTCCGGTGAGAAGCTGTTGGAAATCTTTAAGAAGTTTCAGTTGCTCCTCAAGTCCCTGAATGATTCTCTCGCTGAAGAGCAAGCTGTAGTACGATTGTTTCACGCTTGCAGTCACAAGCGATTTTGTACGCTCCACATTGAGTTGCGCCAGTTCCTTATCAAGAGAAGCAACGCCAATGCGGTTACTGCGTTTCGTGGGAAACTCAATTTGTTGTGAGAGACTTATGTCCCGTTCATTCGCGTCGCTGAATTTGAGAACTTTCGGGCTTTCACTCCATGCGACACCCAGCTCGGGATTGGGAATTCTTCCCGCTTGCAGAATGCGACCATCCGCCGCTTCGATTTCTTTTTGCGCTCTCAGAACATCCGAATTGTTCCGATGAGCAAGTGCAATTGCATCAAACAGGGAAAGCCTTTCCGTTGTTTGCGCGTACGAAGCGCACGAGCAAAACAGAATGAGCAATCCTGCCTTAAAGACATAACGATTCAAGTCCAAAGGACTCCTTTCTGGCAAAGCCATCCCCTCGGGAGGAGGCGAACCTCGTTGAGATTTGTGAAGCGAAAAATGAAATGTGAAGCGAAGGAAAGACTATGCGGCTAACGGAGGGTGATACACTTGTTCGATGGGCGAAGAAGGAACGGTGAGCGTCGAGTTATATTGCATCCCAAAGACAGGTTGTGCAAAAAGTGACGTCGCCACGTTTCCAACAACGGCAGGTACATGGCAGACGCACGAACAATCTCTCGTCGTGCTGTTCGAAGTATCTTGACTCGATGAAGTGTCGTTGAGAAGCGAACAAACGAGCGACTCGCAGTTATCGTGGCTCGTGCCTTCGAGGCATTCTGCATCGCCGCACCAGAAGAGTGAGGCAGTGAAACAGAAGAGAAGAACGAAACCTATTTGCCGAATGGTCATCATTGCACAGGAACAATATAATCGCTTTGTGGATTGTCTGCCAGTCAAAAAAGAAGCTCACAGCAATTTCAGCAATTTCTCAATCCTCTTCCTCTTGGATGCCTTCTTAACCTCATCAAGTCGGGATGAAAGCGTTTTGATGAACAACGCTTTGTTCTCCTCGTTGATAATCGGCAACGCATTCTCCGCATACATCGGCAATTGGTTTGTCGGACAATTCTTTAGCTGCTCAATCAACAACGCAAACGCCTTGCCCGCATACTGCTTCATGCTTGCGAGCTTTATCATTATCCCAACAGCATGGTCTCTCGTGATGACAGAACCTTCATCTGCAACCGCGATTATCTTTAGTAATGCTTCCAAGATTCTTTTCGGTTGTTCAAGCGTGATCATGTCAAGTGCCGTCATCACTCCCAAGACAAGACGGTTGTTCTTGTTCGAAAGCAGTGCAAGAAATTCCTTGTGGTGTGGAGCAATCAAGGCAGGCTTGCGGTAGCCAATCTCGTAGAGCACTTTGATGCAGTCACTCTGAATGTTCTTATCGCGGTTCGTGAGGTTGGCAACAAGTTCATTGATTGCTTTGAAATCGCTTTTCTTTACAATCTGCTCAGCGAGTGTTTCGTTTGGGGCTTCGTCCCTACGACCGATTGATGAATCAAGTTTCTCTATGACTGACATGAATGGGGGAATTGAGTGACACACGAATATAGCAAAGCCGCGCGGAAAACAAAAGAGTCCGGTCTCGTGTAATCTTTATCTCATCCCGTACCTGCAATGCGATCCCGGACATCAACCTTCGAACGATTGGTTAAGCTCTGCTGATTCGTTGTCGGCATGAGAGAAATACTCCGCAATCTTCTGCGCGACTTTTTCGCCCACAACTTCCGCGATTTGTTCTTGCGTCGCGAACTTCACGCCCTGAACAGATCCAAATGCTTCTAACAATTCTTTCGCTCGCTTCTTGCCGATCCCTTCAATGAGATCGAGTTCAGTCTGTAATGTCCTCCTTGCGCGTAGCGAACGATGGAAGGTGATTGCAAAGCGATGCGCTTCATCTCTGATCTGCTGAAGGAGTTTCAAACCGGAAGAGGTTTTTGGAATCATCTCCGGTTCACCCTTCTCCGGCACAAAAACTTCCTCAAGCCGTTTCGCCAAACCGATGATCGGTTGGTCGCCGAGTCCCAGTTTTCTCAGCACCTCAACTGCACTGGAGAGTTGCCCCTTTCCTCCGTCAACCATGACCAAGTCGGGCATCTCCAGACTTTCATTCAACACTCGCGTGTAGCGACGCGCGACAGTCTCCTTCATGCTTGCGAAATCGTCCGACCCCACCACTGTTTTGATTTTGAACTTGCGATACTCACTCTTCTTCGGCTTTCCATCAACAAACACCACCATCGACGCGACAGGATCGGAGCCTTGGATATTCGAATTGTCAAAACACTCAATTCGTCGCGGCAACTTTTTGAGACGCAGGTCGCGTTGCAGCGACTTCACAGCATGCGGGACATAGTCCGCACGCTTCATCTTCTGAAGTTTCAAATCATCGAGCAAGAACTTCGCATTGCTTCGTGACAGCCGAATAAGTTTTGCTTCTTCCCCTTCAGTTGGATGTATGACCGTCACTGTGTCCCCTCGCTTGTCAGTGAGCCAGCGTTGAACAGCGTCGGAATCGTCGATCGGATCGGAGAGGAAGATTTCTTTCGGGATGTAGTCTGCTTCGAGATAATACTGCTTGAGGAAAGTTTCAAGAATCTCAGACTCAGGTTTTCCTTCGACGGTACTCATATAGTAGTGCTGCCGCCCGATCATCTTGCCGTCGCGGATTTTGAAGATCACTCCGCACGCGTCGTCGGCTTCAGCCGCGAATGCGAAAATATCCCTGTCAATATTGTCTAAATTCACCGCGCTCTGCTTCTCGGTATACGCCTGCAGACCTTTGACGCGGTCGCGGAGCGTTGCCGCCTCTTCGAATTTCATCTCGTCCGAGAGCTTTTGCATTTCTTCTTGCAGCAACTGAATCAGCGTTTCGGTTTTGCCTTGCAGCAGTTGTGCGACTTGATCAATCATCGCGTTGTACTTCGTTTGCGAGACAAGTCCCTCGCAAGGACCTTCACACTTTTTGATGTGGTAGTCCAAGCAGACTTTGATTTTTCTCTTTTTGATGACCTCGTCGTCAATGAAATAATTGCAGCTTCGGATCATGAAAATGTCGCGCACCGTTTTCAGCGCCGACCGGACATTCTTCACGTCGGTGTAGGGACCGAAGTAGCGCGAGCCATCACGAATGATTCTCCGCGTTACGAACACGCGCGGAAACGGCTCATTGGTGATGACGATGTACGGATAGCTTTTGTCATCCTTGAAATTGACGTTGTAACGCGGCTTCAGCTTTCTGATCAGATTCGCTTCGAGAATCAGCGCTTCGACTTCCGAATCGGTGACGATGACTTCAATGTCAGTCGCCTTTGCAAGCATCCGATCGATGCGCGGCTCAACGTTGCGCGACTTCTGGAAATACTGCCGCACGCGGTTGCGAAGATTTTTCGCTTTGCCGACGTAGAGAACTTTACCGTCCGCGTCTTTGTGCTGATAGACGCCGGGTCCGGTTGGAAGATTCTCCAGCTTTCCTTCGACTGTCGTCGTCTCGGCTGTTATTTTTATGGTAACAAATTGATGTTCCATTTCTCTGCTGAACTCACGCACGACCGTGAACGGTTCGTGCTGAACGAAAAAGCCAGATGAATCTGGCTACGTTGAAATCTGTATCACTTAGTTCACCGCCTTAGGCGTTCGCTGATTTCCACCAACACACCATTCGTTGACTTCGGATGCACGAACGCTATGCGATATCCATCAGCCCCGATGCGTGGTTTCTCATCAATCAATTGAAAGCCTTCTCGTTTCAATCGCGCCAGCTCCGCATCAATATCGTCAACTTCAAACGAGAGATGATGAATCCCCTCGCCGCGCTTCTCGATGAACTTTGCAATCGTCGAGTCGGGACTTGTCGCCTCGAGCAGCTCAATCCCGCTTTCGCCGATTTTGAAAAACGACGCCCTCACTTTTTGTTCGGCGACTTCTTCGGTATGTTCTTTATTCATTCCAAAAAGTTTTGAAAATATCGCGGCGGACTTTTCCAAGTCTTTTACAGCGATGCCGATGTGTGTGAGGCGTTTGTACATTGATTGCGCGGATTTCGTTGATGATACGCTGATTAACGAACAAGCATAAGTTTCCTCGTCTCAACAAACCCGCCGGCTTGTCCGCCTTCTGTTTGGCGGGCAGTCAGGCGATAATAATAGACTCCGCTCGACAATTGTGAAGCATCAAATTGAACTGTGTATTCGCCGGGCTGTTTGACCTCGTTCACAAGAGTTGTGAGTTCCCTACCGAGCACATCGTACACCCTCAGAGTTACGAATGACGAATGACCAATGACAAATGACATCGTTGTTGTTGGATTGAAAGGATTAGGATAATTCTGATGCAACTTAGACTCGCTTGGATGTTTTCCTTCGGCAACGCTCGTCGGCGCGACGATTTGTTTCAAGATCCATCCATCGGGATCGAGAACGACGCTGTCGGGTTGCACGTTCAGCGGAAGTCGAAACGTTTGATCGCGCAGGCTGTCTTGCACAACGTAGTCGCGTTGTTGCGTTCCGTAATACGCTCGCACGCGCATCGGCATTTTGTACGTCGGCAAATTTTCTTGCTGTCGCTGCTGAATCGTGAGAGAGATCGTGTCGGCGCTCCACGAGAACCGCGACGCGTATTGTGGCCAGCCGCGTCCGTAAATCCACTGATTGAAGAACCAGCCCATGTCGCGCTGCGCAATCGAATCAACAACTGATTTGAATTCGGAAGTCACCGCGCTTTTTCCCGCCCATTTCGCTTGGAATGCTTTCAATGTTCGGAAGAAAAGCGAATCGCCGAGCACGCCGCGCAGCGTGTGAATCACC
>JANNUB010000184.1:0-8322 GCA_031394795.1 Ignavibacteriota bacterium
AGTTGTCTGAGATAGCTGTAAGGTCGGCAGCGACGATGGCGGGAGAATACTGAAGCGATTGCTTCGAAGAAAGCCAGCCAAGGATTTCGCGGGTTGTGAACGCCGCATTCCCCTCGATCGAAATTGAACGAACCGTCGCCGAGGCATACACATTCGGCGAGATGAACGGAAGCATCGCACAAAACAGAAGGGAAATTCTCAGACATTGCATGGAGAATGATAGAGAATCTCCACGTGAAGTTCAACGATTCACGGCGGCGGCTTTGCACTCCTCCATCGACCGTCACCTACTTGGATGCGCGCCGGGAGGTGACCGTCACCTGCGCGAATCGAACCACCGTTTCAGCGAGTGTTCACTCTCTCCGCTGCGCCGTCCAGCCAACAAACCTTCAACCCCGATGTGTTCATCAATATCCGGCCATTCGATCGCGTATCCATCACCAAGCAATTCCCAGTGGTTGCGTTCTGCCTGCGACGCATGTTGCAATCGCGGATACCACGTGAGCGGCGTGCTGATGGTCCGGCCATCTCCCAACGTTACGATCAATACGTCTGCGGTGCAACGAACGTCAGCGGCGAGTGGTTCTACCTCAAGTTCCAAAGTGGTCATGCCAAGCCTCTATCAATAGATTCTTGTGTTGCTGAATAATCTTCGAGATTTCATTTATCTCGTGATCGCGAAAACCTTTGTTCTTGGCTAGAGAAATGGGTTCGAGCCAGAACTTTGCAATGCGCCGCTCATTCTTTACGTGTATGTGCGGCGGCTCGCGCTGATCCGAACTGAAGAAAACAAAACTGTACTTTCCAACTTGCAGTGCAGTCGGCATGCGTTGAAATCCAAGAAACTAATTTCGCGGTCTCTGCCACACATCCCAGATCGGCGTCGTGAGACGATAATCGCCAAAACCGGTTTGATCAACGAAGACAAAGTTGTAGTTGACTTCGTAGTACGCCCAAACCTCGTACGGTTTCGAGTCGCTGTCGAACGGGTGCCGCTCAACATTGTTCGGCGATCCAAAAATAATGTACACCATTCCCATGTCCGTGCGCCAGCCATCGGTGTAGTGCTTGAAGTTCTTGTTGGCATACTCGACCCGTGCGTAATGCTCTTCCATTTTTTCATTGCGAATGGTATTCGGGTTGGGATCTTTTTTCTTCCAGAACTCGAGAAACCGTTTTTGTTTTTCCTCCTGAGTGGACGCCGCCTTGATGTAATCAAGCTCCTTCTCTTTTGCTATGTAGGCAAGTTGGTCGGTGGCAAGATCAATATCTTTGACGCCTTTCGGCATTCCCTTCCAACGCACAATGAACGAACGGCTCGTATTGGCAAGGGATTGCTGCGGCGTCGAGGATGAAGGAGCATACGCATGCACGAACAGTTTGTAGTCTCCGATAGGCAGCGCGGACTGATCGACGTGCAAGAAGAGTTGGTTCCTTCCCTCGCTCAACGCAATCGTCGTATCCGATACTTGCACCTGTTCGTTCTTCATGTTCAGGACGCTCGTGACAAAGTTCAGCGTATCCCGCTCAACGAGTCGTCGATGACCCGACCCGTCGGGAGTCTTCGACCTGCCGGTGTTGTATGCTTCGAAGAAAATATGAAACGGGGAGCTCATGGCGCCGACGTTCGGCGAAATGCCCGGCGTGATACTCTTCCTTCCATCATCCTGGACGGCAAGCCTGCCGACAAGCATGATGTCGCTGAGCGAAAGCCCCGGCTTCGCATAGTCGCCGACCGTAAGCTCCCTCCTCACGCGGCGGGTGTTGCGGCTCTCGATATCGCGCAGGAGAAAAGCAAGTTGGTACTTCCCGGCAGGCAGCAGTATCGAACGTTGTTCTACTGCATAGGACCCGGACGAAACGGACCGATCGAACGAGGCGACCTTGATCTCTTTCGTCCAGAGCTTTTCGTTCACGAGGGCGTTCTTCTCATCGTACACACCGAAGGTCATTTCGTACGATGCAACGAATGCTCCATCCTTCTTCACGAAACTCAGCTGCTCGTAGGGAATCGCAGCAAAGATATCGAGGCGACTGAGCGCCGAGGAATCGGAAACGAAACTGATGGCATCGACGTCAAACAATGCTGATGCATTGTTGGCAGGTTTGTCCGTCAACTCCACCTGCCCAAACGCAATATGAACACCAAGGGCAAGCAACAGAATCGTCGGGTTCTTCATGACATCTTCCTCTACGATCTATGATCTATGAATTACAATCTATGACCTACGATCTACAATCTATGATTCCGTTAATACGCGATAAGCTCTTTTCTGTGAGTCTCACTCTGGAAAGGATGGCGGTGTGTGCTGGAACGCTTATCTGTATCTGATAGACGTCCATACATATCATACTCAGAAGCGCTTTCAATTTCAACATCGCAAAAGTTGCCAACCTTCAAACGTTTGTCTGGAGTAACAAACACTTCGTTGTCAATTTCCGGCGCGTCACGTTCAGTTCGTCCGACGAAGCAGCCACTCTCGTACCGATCGAGCAGCACGCGTTGTGTTGTGCCGACGAGCCTCTCATTCTTTTCAACGGAAATTTCCTGCTGAAGTTCCATCACGAGCGACTTGCGACGGTCTTTTTCTTCGTGCGAATGCGGATCGCCGAGGCCGAACGCCGTCGTTCCATCTTCTATAGAATACGTGAACACGCCAAGCCGGTCGAATTTTATTTCTTCAACAAACTTCAGCAAGTCGTCGAACTCCTGTTGTGTTTCCGTCGGAAAACCGACGATGAGAGTTGTTCGAAGCGCGATGTTCGGCACCTTGTTTCGCATTTCATCAATCAATTCCCGCAGCGCCCGTTGCGAATGTCCTCGCCGCATTGATTTCAGCACTTCATCCGAAACGTGCTGCACGGGCATATCAATGTACTTGCAAATGTTGGGATGATGCGCCATGACGTCAAGAACTTCACGCGGAAATTTTGCCGGGTACGCGTACATCAACCTAACCCATTCTATGCCATCAATCTCGGCGAGGCTTGTGAGCAGTTCTGGCAACATTCTTTTGCTATGGGTGTCCAATCCGAAGTACGTCGTGTCCTGTCCAATGACCACAAGCTCCTTCACACCTTTTGCCGCGAGCCGATTCGCCTCATCAACAATGCTCTCCATTGTTCGACCGACATGCTTGCCGCGCATGATCGGAATCGCGCAGAACGAGCAGGGATTGTCACAGCCTTCGGAGATTTTGATGTAGGCAAAGTGCTTCGGCGTCGTGAGCATCCTCTCGCCGAGCAGCTCGTACTTGTACTCCGCGCCAAGCTCGCGCATAATGCCGTCGAGATTTTGCGAGTTACCGAAGAACTTGTCCACCTCGGGGATTTCTTTTTGCAAATCAACCATGTAGCGCTCGGTAAGGCAGCCCATCGCGTACACTTTCTTAAGCTTCCCTTTTGACTTGTGTTGAACGCTCGCAATAATCGTGTCAATGGATTCTTCCTTCGCAGCATCAATAAAGCCGCAGGTGTTGATGACGGCGATGTCCGCGTCTTCGATAGATTCGGTCAACTCGATGTCGTTCAGTTTAAGCTGCGCCATCAGCCGTTCCGAGTCAACGATGTTTTTTGCGCAGCCCATCGTGATGACGTGGACTTTTTGTTTTATTTTCATTCAGCCTGTTTTTCTCTTGTTTACGGGCTTTATCAATTGTGAAAAGCCTATGGTCTGCGCCAGAGGCGCATCCGCCTTGGGCGGAGAATCGTCCGCGTGGTTTTCCTTGAAGTCCTCAAGGCAACTTCGACTCCGACAAAAACGGTGAGGAAAAGGATACGGAGTTTTCGAGAAAACAAAAAGCCTCAACCCCGTAAAAAACAGAGGTGAGGCTTTTTCGTACAGCCGTGTACCCACAAATTTTGGGTAGGACATGAGCCAAATCTGCTTAGAAGCTTAGTGCGCAGACTTCGTGCTGTTTGAGGATCTGGTCCTCAGTGTAGGTAATGACCGTTGGCTTCACGTAGTGTTGCATGTTACCTCCTCTTTGTGATTAGTGATGTGTTGTTTGAGGTGACCGTCACCTTCATCGGAATTCCCCGGAAGGTCTACGACCTCGTAGAGGTGACGGTCACCTTATTACTTCGTCAGCATCATCCGCCGCGTTGCGACGAACTCGCCCGCCACAAGACGGTAGATATACACGCCGCTAGTGACGGCAACGCCTTGCTCATTCTTTCCATCCCATTCGACGGAATACTCGCCAGGCTGGACGGGTTCGCTAATCAATTTCTTCACGGCTCGTCCCAACACATCAAACACCGTCAAACTGACCGGCACTGCCGCGTCCGACTTGGCAATGCTGAAGTTGATTCTCGTCGTCGGATTGAATGGATTCGGATAGTTGCCGCTCAAGCGAAACTCATCGGGCACCGCTGCGGAAATTGTTGTGTACACCGGATCGCAGACGACGGAGTTGCCCACTGCATCGGTGACCCGTATTACCACCGTCGCACTCTGGCTCTGGTTCACCTTTGTTGCCGTGACTACGACCGGACTTGTTGTCCCGATTGTAAATGAGGGGACATTCAGTGTTGCATTGATCAGGGTTACCGGCGTAACCGATGCCAAGCCGCTCTGCAAATCTTGCACCGTTACTTGTATCTGTTTTGGAGGACCTGGAATGATTGCAGTGATGGCACAACTGGGTGGAGTGGTTTCAGGCGCTGATGCTGCCGTGGTGACGCCCAGCGTCCATGAGCTGAGCGTACCGCCGTCGCCGCCTTGGTCATCACTGATGGTGAGTGTCCACACGCCGTTCGGGTTCTCGCCGATGAACGCAGCCATTGCTTCCTCGGGAACCAGTGGAGTAGCTGTCACGAGATTCACATAGGAATGAGGCCGTTGTTGCCAGAGTCGCTGGCGTGGGGAACCTGACCGCCGGGATTGGCATTGTCATCCCACAATGTGCCGTTGAAAACATTATCGTTGTTGATGCCGTTGTCGGTGGTGATGGTAACGACTGTGCCCGCCGGCGACATCAACGTGATATCCAGATCACGATTGAACGTGTGCGTGATGAACGTGGTCATGTTGAGATCCAACAAATACGTGTTAGCGCCGGAGACCGTGATCGTGGAAGTCACAACGGCGGGGCCCGTCGGGATGACCACTGGTGTGGTATTAGTGAATGATGTCGTCGTCGTCGTGGGCGCGGAAGGGAGCGTGGTGACGGCAAGCATCCATGAATTGAGATCGCCGAAGTCGCCTGAGGCTATGTCCGCGATTTTGAGTGTCCACACGCCGTTCGGATTCTCGCTGATGAACGCGCCCATTGCTTCTTCCGGCACTAATGGTGTGGCGGTCACAAGATCCACGTAGGCATGGTCCGTCACGAGGCCGTTGTTGGTCGTGTAAGGAACAGACCGCCGGGATTGGCATCGTCATCCCACAATGTTCCGTTGAAAACATTGTCGTTGAAGCGGCCGTTATTGGAAGTAATGGTTACAATGGTGCCAGCCGGCGATTGCAATGTGATTTGCAAATCGCCGTTGAACGTGTGCGTGATGAACGTGGTCAAGTCCACATCGAGCAAATAGGGACCGACGGCGGAAACCGTGATCGTGGAAGTCACGCTCGAAACATCCGGAATGGGTACCGACGTGGAGTTCGTGAAGTTGGTAGTAGTGGAAGTGAATCCGGGCGGCGCAGCAGGAGCGCTCATGAGGGCAGACCCTCCACCTTTTTTGCCCGAGCGTATTCCTGCAGGACCATTTCCGCCCCCGCCGCCATTAGGTTGCAGGTTGGATGTATCAGTTTTCCCTGTGACGGGATCAACATAGATGGTTTGCTGCTGCATCAGTTTTTCTTTTTCACTGGTGCTTTGTGCCGCGACTGGCTTCGCGATGAGGAACATCGTGAAGAGAAGTCCGACAACAGTGATGATTCTTTGCGTAGTGTTGTGCATGGTTGTAGCCTCCTATTTTGTTTTGCTGTTTTTGATGATGCAATGTTATGTAGCGATAGACTCGTTGAGAGCCGTGTCCCTAAAGAATCTATTTTGTAGGGACACCGCTCCGCGGTGTCCTGACGAATGAATCCGATTACGTTTTCGTTTAGCGAAACAAAAGGACACGGCGGAGCCGTGTCCCTACAAATGTCCTTATTTAAGCATCAACATTTTTTTCGACATAACGATGGGCTTACTATCCGCTCCCTTCGTTGCCAGGCGATAGAAATACACGCCGCTAGCAACATTCGCCGCGTTCCACGTCACTTCATGGAATCCTTCCGACTGCACTTCATCAGACAAACGCGCAACTTCTTGTCCGATGGAATTGTAAATCGTCAGGCGCACGTGACTTGCTTGCGGCAAGCCGTAGCGGATTTGTGTTGATGGGTTGAACGGGTTCGGATAGTTTTGCGCAAGCTGATACTCGGTCGCAACTTCTTCCGTCATCTGCGCCAACTGCAACGCGTCTCCCTTTGCAAGCCCACTCACTGCCGTGTGCGGCGTAAACGTTCCATCTTTGTCAATGTTAATCTTTCGCGCACAGATAGAGCCTTTGAACGTGACTTCTTTCTTCAATTGCACCTCTGCATTCGGCGCGATGATTGTACCAATGAGGCAGCTGTTCTTGTCCACATTCAACTCATTGTTCTGCATCGTCTTGAACGTGAGCCACCGGCTTCCGTTCGCGCCAAGCGGCACGGTGGTGACCGTGACGTTTTTGTCGAAGTCCAACTTCGTCGTAACGTTCACCTCTACCGGACCGTTGGTGATGTTCGCCGAGAGCGTCGCGTTCTTCTTCAGCTCCAACTTTTTCATGAAGTACTGACCTGCGCTGAGGTTGAGTGTTGCGCCTTGCTCAAGCTTCACGTTGCGGTAGGAGCCGGGAGCGAGCGTTTGCGTTTGATTATTTCCGACGGTGACGTCGGTGCTGCCCGCGGTGAACGAGAGGGGTGGAATCGGCACGACTGCAACCGGCGCAACGCTTCGCGTTCCGTTGATTGTTGCTTGCGCGCTAATCTCCAGCTCAACTCCCGCAGTGACGTTGCCGTTGATAGTGTTGTCCCGCTCGATTTCAATTTCCCGCACCGCTGTGAGATTGCCGGTATGAACGCTCGGCTTTCCTTTCTTGAATTCCATCTCATTATTGGAGTGGATATTGCCCGACGAGCTTTGCTGACCATCTATTTTTATTTCTCTCTCAGCAAGAAGAACATACGGATGCGCGAGCGCGGGAATTCCTTTTCCGCTCAACTGCACTTGCACGCTGCCGTTCGTCGGGTCGTTGCTTGCAATCGTCAGTGTTGCAATCTTCGCAGCTACTGGCGCGGAGGTTGGAGTGAATGAGAGCAACACTGTTTGGCTGTCGCCCGCAGCGAGAGAGAATGGTGCGCCGCCTGAGACGATTGCAAACTCACCTGCCCCGAGTGTTGTCGCTGTGACGTTCAAGATTCCCGGACCGAGATTCTTCACCACAACGGTTCGTGATGCGCTGGAGCCGAGTTCTACCGGACCGAAGTCAACCGAAGTTGGACTGACTTGAATTGTCGGCAGCAGGATTGTGAATGTCGCGTGAATCGTATGGCTCGCTGTAACGTTGTTGAACGTGTAGCTCGTCGTCGAATCAACAAAAACGTTATCAACGAACACGCTGTCGACGCGATAGTTCGAGGCAGGCGTGATTGTGAATGCTTGACTTCCACCGCTGTTGACAGTGACCGCGCCGCTTGGTGAAATGGAGCCGTTCGCTCCCGCAGTCGCGGTAATGGTGTGTGTTATCGGAGACGCCGTGCAGCTATTGAGCAACACCGACACGTTGTCGGATAAAATATTCGTCGTTGCCAGATCAGGCTTACCGTCTAAGTTGAAATCGCCGACCGCGACTGAGACGGGAACATTGCCCGCGCCGAAGTTGGTAGCAGGGCCGAAGCTGCCGCTGCCGTTGCCCAACAACACCGACACGTTGTTGGAATTTCCCTTCGTCGTCGCCAGATCCGGCTTGCCGTCTAAGTTGAAATCGCCCACCGCGACCGAGCTGATACTCGTGCCAAGCGCAAGGTTAGTGGCTGCGCCGAAGCCGCCGCTGCCGTTGCCCAACAACACCGACACGTTGTTCGAAGTAGCATTCGCCGTCGCCAAATCAGGCTTGCCGTCTAAGTTGAAATCGCCGACGGCGACGGAGAAAGGATTATCGCCAACGACGAAGTTGGTGGCTGTGCCGAAGCCGCCGCTGCCATTGCCCAACAACACCGACGCGTTGTCGGATGCAGCATTCGCCGTTGCCAGATCCGGCTTGCCGTCTAAGTTGAAATCGCCCACCGCGATGGAGAAGGGAGCAGTGCCAGCGCCGAAGTTCGTGGCGGCGCCGAAGCCG
>JANNUB010000213.1:0-7987 GCA_031394795.1 Ignavibacteriota bacterium
GGAACATTCTTGCCGACGAAATCCGCTTTGATGGGAAGCTGGCGATGACCGCGGTCAACGAGCACAGCAAGCTGAATCGTCTTCGGTCTGCCGATATCAATCAGTCCATCGAGCGCAGCGCGAATCGTTCTTCCGGTGTACAGCACGTCGTCAACAAGCACGACATCTTTTCCACTGATGTCGAAGAGAATGTCCGTTCCCTTCATCTGCGGCTGCTCGAGTTTGCCGAGCAGATCGTCGCGGTAGAGCGTAATGTCGAGGAAACCGATGTTGAGCTTTGCGTTTTCGACTACTTCGATTTTTTTCGCGATGCGTTTTGACAAAAACTCACCCCGCGTTCGTATGCCGACGATGACGATGTTCGCCGCGCCTTTGTTCTTCTCCAGAATCTCATGCGCGAGGCGTGTTATTGTCCGCTCCATTCCGGCGTCATCAATTATTTTTGCTTTTACTTTTCTCACAAACGACTCTTGCCACGAAGACACAAAGACACAAAGGACTCACAAAGTTTCTTTGGGATGAAATAAAAAGACCTCCGCTCCCAAATGGGACGGAGGTCGAACTTGAACCCTGAACCTTGAACCTTCATTTGCGTTCCCTTACTTGCCTCGCAGGACAAGAATTAAAGGGTGATGAGATTGATACGTTTGACTGAGTGGACGCTGCGGGGTTCGAACCTGCGACCTTACGCGTGTGAGGCGTACGCTCTGAACCAACTGAGCTAAGCGTCCAAACTTTTTGCTGACACATGATAAGGATTGAGAGGTGGAAAGTCAATCGCTATCCCGCAAGATGAAGGTTTGCCGATATCATCTCGGACATGCCGGAGGCATGTCCCTACAAGAGATTTGTAGGGACACGACTCCGTCGTGTCCTCCTCTTTGGAATTTGAAATTCCTTTGGAAGAGAGTTCCTTCTAAATCGGAATTTAGGTCTGAAGCGCTTCTTTGTTTTCTTTCTGCGAAGCCATTTCAAAAATCTCTTGCGCCATTGCTTTTTCTTCAACGCTTCAAACAGATCGTTCAGCAACAAACAAAGTTTCAGGAAATTGTGGAAGATTTCCAATAAGTCGTTGGGAGAAAAGTTTCCTTGTATCATGGATTGCTCCTTGTTGCACGAAGCAACAAAAAAGGCAACCCGAAGCTCTCTGCTTCTTCGAGTTGCCTAAATTTCTAACTTGCAGAGAGTGAGAAGTCATCCTTCTCTACTCTCTTACAGATATTTCTCAGCTATTTTTGAATAGTTTCAGACTATCCGCTCAGACTGTCAACCATTCAATTTCCTCATCGGGTGAGTAGCAGAACGTCTTCCCGCCTCTGTAACATCTCTCGAAGTGTTCAGCGAAAGCCTGCGTCTTGGCTTCTCTTTTCAACTCGGTCAGAGAATCACGTATCGCGTTCCTTACAGCATTTTGCTTCTTCTTTGCTGTTACTTCTTGTTCAGGATAAGCGTCACGTTCCAATCGTTGGCTAATATCCCTGATTTCTTTCTCTTTGGCTCTAATCTCATCATCGCATTCCTTTGCCTCGATAGCGTTTCCTTGTCCCTCGAATTCTTCTTTGTTTTTTCGTAAGGCTGGCAACTCCACCTCCGAAATCCTTTTCAGCTTTTCCTCCATATCGACTTTAGCCTTATCATCTGAGTTTGCATCTGCGTCAAACTGAGAACGAATACTCAAACCCTGTTCCTCAGCTTGCCATCCTTCCATATTGGTGCTCGCTTGATTAAGAAAATTGTCAACAGGTACTTCTTGGCGTGGCGAGCGCAACAGAATGAGAATATGGGCAAGTCCCAGCCGTTCAGGTACGAGAGCCTTCTCGCCACCCTTGAATCGAATTTCAAAAACTCTTCCATTTTTCCGAAAGATATTTGCCGCTTCGAGCAACCCTTGCTCATCCCCCCTTCTATGCACTTCATCATTTCCCGAAACCATCTTGCTGAATCGAGCAAGTTTTTCCGCCTCACATTTCTCCTTCATCTCTCGCATCTTCGGCAGCCATTCATCCCGTTCCCTCTTCTGAAATTTGTCCTTCGACAAATATCCTGCCTGAACCAACTCTTCGTTGGTGAGTTGAAATAGCTCACCGTATTCCCCGTCGAGAATTTTCAACACATGCTTCGCGGATTCTGATAACTGGCTGTGCCATCTGTTACGCAGTGTCTTGTACCCGCTCTCCTTAAACTCTTGCAGCTTATTGGCACTCAGTTTTTGTATGAAGAATTCGTTGTACTTACCATCATCGCGCAGCAATTCTTTCAATCTTTCTTGCGTGAGTGATTCCACACTTGCCACGAACGAATTATAGAATTCACAAAGCTCCTCACTAAACTCTTGAGCAGCATTTTCAATTTGCTCTTGGAAATTTTCTGGCAGCAATCTTAGCGTATGTGAAATCAGCCGATTGGTCTCTTCTCTTTCTCTCTTCAACTCCGATTCAAGGTTCAACCTTTCAGGTTCCGCAAAGTCCGAGCGCCACTGTGCAAGTCCTAAGTCCGAAGCTCCAATCATGGGAGGCTCACCGAGTTGCCTATTTGAATCTCTGCCCGAAGCAAGTCGTGCCCTCCGAATTCGAATATCGCGAACATGATTTTCTCGCGCTTCTTTCTCTTTCGATTCCAACTCGTCTAAGAGGCTTTCACGGGTATTGAAAGACTTCCTTCTCGTAAACCGAAGCTCCTCTTCGGCATCGTAGCCCAGTTGCCCTAAGAGATTTTCAATCTCAACTTTGCACTGATTAAGAGCGTTTCGCATCAAGTGTCGCTTGTAATATTCCTCATGAGGATTCTCTCCAAGTTCACGCACTTTCCCTGCATCGCCAGCCTGCCAATGCGCCAGTAAACCCAACTCAAATTCTATGTCACTGTATGTATCACAATTCAGACGGTTTAGAAATTCCTTTTTTAGATGCTCTTGGTCAGAACGCTTTTCCTTCAACTTATGCCACAACTCCGCTTCCTTTTCATCGAGTTGCCTCCAAGCTTCCTTCAAGGTGAACGTAGTCGGTTTGTCCAAGCCCTGTTGTGGCGGAAAGAAAGACTTCCTATGAACCAACAATTGGCTATTAGTTTCGTTCAACCTCACATCGTCGAATACTTCGAACTTCCCCTCGACCCATTCCTGATGCAAGTATTCAAACCTCATATGGTCTAAGTTACGCACGCTTGCCCTCCCAAAAACAGAAATCCCTTCACCCGTCTGGAAACCGATTGGCTCGGTCTTTCCTTGCGGAAAACGTGTGAAGGGAATTTCTTATCCGATTTGCCAATTCATTTCCAGATTCATTGGTCAACTCGGAATTCAATGTAACATTCTTCCGAAGCAATTCAAGAGATTTCCACTACCACAAAAATCTCATGATTCTCCTCTGAAGTCCCAGTCTTATGTTTATGGCTTTGCCTGTTCTTCAATCTCCGAAAGGGGGACGACAAACTTCTTCCAAAACCGCACGAGGTGGTCTTCATACTCTGGAAGCGTCTGGGCGTTCTCTCGCTTGTGACAGTCGTTCAGCTTCTTGATGAAGTCGTACTTACTTGTCGTTTCCAATTTGCGCCACAAGAAATAGTAGCCATGATGTCGAAGGTAGAGTGTCACCAACGCTCTTCCGATACGACCGTTCGCGTCGTAAAATGGATGGATTCGCACAAACCGCTGGTAGAAGATTGCCGAGGTTCGGACAGGGTCATTGTCTTCCCACGACAAGAGATTGCATACAGCTTTCAACTTCTCTTCAATCTGGTCGGCAGGGGTTCCGTTGAACTGTGCCCCACTTGGTTTTCGAACATCACTCTTGCCGAAGCCAACATAGCCGCGATTCGGCTCGATGGTTTGCCGAAATGTTCCTGCGTTTTGAAGAACTCCCTCGAAAAGATGTTCGTGAAACACTCGGCACAAGCTAAAGAAAGTGGTCCTGAGGTTTGTTTCCAGAATAATTTCTGAGAGGTCTGCCTGCGCCTGCTCTATTCCCTGAAACCTTGACTGGACGATGGCAAAAGCTTCCTGAGGGCTGATGCTTTTGTCAGCAGGAAAATCTCGCATCAACTCCGCGAGATATTCAACGTCAGTCGGGAGCGTTGATTTTTGAGATGGAGTTTTCAAGCATCAACATGCTTTCTTGCATCAGTTGCTTGTATTTCATGTAGGAAGGATAATGCAACGCTTCGACCGACTTTTCATCCATGTCGAAGATGTACGCGTAATGAAAGTCAGTCTCAACGGGATAGAACGGTTTCGATTCATCAAACGGGAAGTTCTGAGCAAATGGCAACTTGGCGTAGTAGTCCAGCATCAGCTCTTCCGAAATGACATGGTTCAACGGAGTCTTCTTCCAAGGCACGTCTTGGTGAGTCATTGACGAAAGCGTGATTGCATCGAACGGCGCGTAGCATTCCAGAATGAAGTCTATCGTATTCTTCTCATGTGATTCCGGCTCCAGAAGAAACGGCTGAGGATGAGAATACGGGATTTTCACACTCCCGCAATGCTTGAACTTTTGATACACTTCGTCGTTCACCGGACCGTACTGCCATTTCTGAAACGGCTCATGTACAATCGGGATCTTCCCAACCATGCTCCACGCCTTGACGTAGTACAAGAGCTTCTGCAACTTCATGGGGCTTACATCCTTGAAGTTGTTGAGTATGTAATATGCGAGGCTCAGGATTTGCATTGTGTGATTTCTTTAAGGAGAATCTGTCTTAAGATAGCAAACTATGAGTCAGAAGGCAAAGAATGAACAACAAAAACAGGAGGCTCTCAGCACTCAACCCGACAGCATTGAAGATGTTCTCAACTTCCGTTTTGAGTTCCGGCTCAACCCATGCCTGCACCATTGCAGTCTTCGCCATTGCAGCTCCTTTCTTGTTTGTTCTGTGGCATCAATGTAGCGCGAACATTCAACAAAAGCAAAACGCCCTCTCCCAATCGTTTCTATTTCCCGACAAAAGAAAAATCCCCGAGCATTGCCGAACAATGCCCGGGGACTGAGTGCACCTCTTGAATGCGAGTTCTACTTTGCCTTCAACTCCGTCGGAACATCGGGTGGAAGAGACTCAACGACGAGTGTCTTCCCATCGCCGCCTTTGACAAGCAACTCCACGCGACGGTTGAACTGCCGACCCTGTTCGGTATCCTTTCCGCTCTCCTCGTTCTTCGCAATCGGGTCTTGCTCGCCGGAGATTTCGGTCGCGACGCGGGACCCTTCAATTCCTTGCGCAACGAGATACCGCTTCGCGGCGTCAGCGCGGCGTTGCGAGAGCTGGATATTATAGACGTCCGATCCTTTCCAGTCGGTGTGCGCCCGCAGCAGTCCCGTCATCTCAGGATGTTCCTTCAAGATCGAAGCCATCTTATCAAGCTCAACTCTGGATGCCGTTCTCAAGTCTGCGCGGTTGAAGTCGAAGAATATCCAATGCAGCACTTCGCGCTTCGGCTCGACGACGAGAGGCTCTGGCGTGGCAATCGGAGCTTCCGTTACGGCGGGAGGCGTTGGCGTCGGTACACTGCCTTTGGGCCAGAGCCACCATGCGGCTAAGGCAACAAGCGGAATCGCAAGCATCCACCATGGGAATTTTCCACCCGCTGCGACAGGCTCAGGAGGAATCGCCTTCGGAATCGGAGGCGGCTCGGGAATCGAAACCTTCGGGGGCGGCGGTGGAGCAACCTTCACCGGAGGCGGTGGTGGCGGAGTGGCTTTCACTTCCGGCGCCGCAACCTTCACAAATGTTGCTGCCGCCGCGACTGCAGCAACAGTTGCAGCTGCCGGAGCGGCGACCGACGGAGCCGGCGCAGGCGCAAACAACGGGAACGCAGCCCGATCAGTCAACGGACATGAACGCGCAATCTCCGTCCCCTTGTCGTCGCGGAGAATGTAGATATACTTCCCTCCGAAATCCTTCACCTCGTAACGCGATTTCTCGTTCATGAACTTCTTCACGAGATCCATGTCGCGATAAACTTCATCCTTCGTGAGCTGGCCTTCGCCGCGCAGAAGCACCCTGCCGTTCTTCTGCATCACTGCGAAGTAATGCTTGCCGTTCGAATGGGTGAACATCGCCATGTCGGGATACTTGTCGTTCACCCACTTGTGCCCTTCATAGTCTTCGCAGCGCAGATAGTCGTCGTCCCTATCTTTCTGCACAACGGGGGCAAGCAGCGGGAAGGACGCGTACACATCCTCGAGCTTCGAAAACGGGCACGAGCGTCCGATCTCTTCGCCGGAAGGCGCGCGCAGCACACCATAGTAAAACATACCGACCTGCTTGATCTCATAGCGATCTTTGTCAAAACGGTATTTCATCACGAGATCAAGCTCTCGCTGCAATTCTTCCGTGCGCGGATGACCCTCGGAACGCAGCAGAACTTCGTTGCGCGAATCGTACCAAACGAAGTACTGAAGTCCATTGCTGTGCTTAAACCGCGCAATGCCATTCACAGCGCCGCCATGTCCCCGGTACTCTTTACAGTGCAGGTAATCGTCCTCCTTATCGGCAAGCGGTCGCAGACTCGACTCGGTGAGCGGCGCGTGCGCGGGTAGCGGAGGCACAAGCGCACGCACGGCTAGGACCGGAAATGCTGCGTACACATCTTCAAGAGTCGCGTACGGACACGACCGAGCGATCTCTTCGCCGGACGGCGTATGAAGTGTAGCGTAGTGGAACGATCCCACCTGACGCATTTGATAACGCTCTCTGTCGCCGCGATATTTCAACACGAGATCCAACTCCCGCTGCAGCGCCTCCTCGCGCGGATGCCCTTCGGATCGAAGCTGCACTTCACCTCTGGCATCATACCACACAAAATACTGCTGACCGTTGCTGTGCTTGAATCGCGCGATGCCGTCCACGCCTCCAACGTGACCTTTGTATTCTTTGCAATGCAGGTAATCGTCTTCTTTGTCGGTGAACGCGGGAGGTGGTGGAATCACTGCGGCAGCAGCAACAGAAGCGACAGGCGGTGGAGCAACAGGAACGGGCGGCGGAGCCGCAACTGGCGTCGGAGCAACGCTCGGGGCGCGCCGTCGGCTTGGAAAGATCATCTTTGCAGCTTCTTCGCTTTCATACGGGCACGAGCGCGCGATCTCCTGACGGTTCCCTGCTTTCAAAACGACATAGGAGAAATTGCGGACCTTCTCGATGCCGAATCGTTCCTCGATGTCGCGATTCTTTGCAACCGAAGCCATTCCGTTGTCGCGCGCTGCCGTCGTCGGATACCCTTCCGAACGCATCAGCACAGTACCGTTGTCGTCATACCAGGCAAAATAATGCTGCCCGTTTCTATGCGTGAATTTCACAAGCCCGGGATATTCAGCGCCGGCTCCCGCGTGACCGCGGTACTCTCCGCATACGAGATAATCATCTTCCGCTCGCACGGATTCGCTTACAACTGATTTCGACGTTCGAATCTTCTCACCCATGGCATACGGGAGCAGTTCATTTGCCTCTGCTTCGGACTTGCAGTTACATGATCGCGCAATCTCGCGATAGTTCGCGGCCCGCAGGCTAAGATAGAACGTTCCGTCGGTATCTTTCTTCACAGAATAGAATTCGCGGTTGGTCCGGTTCTTTTTCACGGACTGAATGCCATTCTCACAGGCTGCTTCTTGCGGATAGCCTTCACTCTTGAGCAGCACTTTGCCATCGGCATCAAGCAGCGCGAAAAAATACCGTGAGCTTTTCTGCTCGAAGAACGAAGTGAACTCCGGCTCCTTCGGATGTTTGGGCTTCCCTTCATACTCTCCGCAGTTGAGATAATCCTCGTGTTCCATTGTTGTACCTTTTGCTATTGTGGTGGGAAGTGAATTAGAAAACTCTGTTCAACGTAAGCACGACAAACCTCAAATTCTGCGTAACATCAGTAATTGACTGACGTTACTCACACAGCACATAGACAACTATTCCCCTCTGTGCGCGGGCATGAAGCGACGGCGAGAGGGGTTAGGGGTGTGTATGTGACGTCGAATTCGTGCAGGATTCATTCGTTGATACACCC
>JANNUB010000227.1:0-20963 GCA_031394795.1 Ignavibacteriota bacterium
AACAATTGCTTTACGCTCGGAACCTTGAGAGAACAAGCAACTTTTCGTATCTTGATTACGCACTCACAAACAAACATCCTGCTGTCTCCACAGTCTTTTTGACTTCGATTTGTTATCGTTATGAACGTTTCAACCGAAAAAGCGGACCTCTCCGCATTGCGCATTGACCATCACAAACGCGATGAAGGCGGAGGGGGAAGCACAATGAAATATTTTCTGATTGGGACGCTTGCGCTCGCGTTACTCGGCGGTGGATATTTCCTGTTCAGCGAAAACATCAAACCTGCACGTGAAGTCGAGCTGGCGACAGCGACATTGACGTATCCTTCATCCGCAAACGCGGTGCTCACGGCGAGCGGCTACGTTGTCGCACAGCAAAAAGCGGCAATAGCCTCGAAGGCAACGGGGCGGCTCGTGTATCTCGGCGTGGAAGAAGGCGATAAGGTCGTGAAGAACCAAATCATCGCGCGCATCGAAGACAACGATGTGACCGCCGCGCTCGCTCAATCACGCGCCAACCATGATTTGGCGAAAGCCGACTTCGACGACGCGAAGCAGTGGCTCGAGCGCGCACGAACGATGTTCGCATCGGGAACGATGTCGAAGGCGGAGCTTGATGCCGCAGAAGCCCGATTCAAACGCGTCGAAGCATCCATACAATATGCTGGAGCGTCGGTTCGTTCATCGGAAGTCGCGCTGGAGAACACGCGCATTCGCGCGCCATTCAATGGGACAGTCTTGACGAAGGACGCGAACGTCGGCGAAGTGGTCGCGCCGTTTGCGGCTTCTGCAAGTTCGCGAGCCGCGGTTGTGACAATTGCGGATATGTCGTCGCTTGAAGTCGAGGCGGATGTTTCCGAATCGAACATTACGCGCGTGAAACCCGGCGCACCGTGCGAGATTTCGCTTGATGCGTATCCCGACAAACGGTATCAAGGTTATGTCCATAAGGTTGTTCCCACGGCAGACCGGGCAAAGGCAACGGTACGCACAAAAATACGTTTCAAAAATTTGGATGAACATGTGCTGCCGGAAATGAGCGCTAAGGTTAGCTTCCTTTCAAGAGAGGCTGAGAACCAGGAAGCCAGTCAAACACGCCTGCTCGCAATTCCGTTGAGTGCGATTGCGACTGTTGGAGGGAAAAAAGTGGTTTACCGTGTCTCCGATGGGACGGCGCTGCAAGTATTAATTGAAACAGGTCAAATCCTTGGTGATGCAGTCGAAGTAAAGAGCGGTCTGCAAGCTGGAGATAAAATAGTACTCAAACCGAACGATCAAATCGTTGACGGGAAAAAAGTTAGAACGAAACAGTAGCAAGAAAGTCACAATGGTAAAGGATTCACGTGGAAGCAATTAGCGTACAAAACGTAACCAAATCGTATTCACGCGACAAACTCACAGTTCCGGTCTTTAGCAACATGACCATGGCGGTTCGCGAAGGAGAATTTGTCGCACTGATGGGACCATCCGGATCCGGAAAGACAACGCTTCTCAATCTCATTGCCGGTATTGATCATCCAACCAGCGGCAGCATAAGAGTATTCAACGAGGACATCGGGCAAATGAACGAGACCGCTCTGGCAAAGTGGCGTGCGACAAACATCGGTTTTATTTTTCAATCGTACAACCTTATTCCGGTACTGACAGCGTATGAAAATGTCGAGCTGCCTCTGATGTTGAATTCTCTTTCACGAGATCGTCGCCAGAAACAAGTTGAAACAGCCCTTGGCATTGTCGGACTTGGAGATCGTTTGAAACACAAACCGAATCAGCTTTCCGGCGGCCAGCAACAACGCGTCGCTATTGCGCGGGCGGTAGCAACAGACCCGCGCATCATCGTTGCCGACGAACCGACCGGCGATCTCGACAAAACCTCGGCGCGTGAAATCATGGTACTCCTCAAACGCCTCAACGAGGAATATCAAAAAACCATCGTCATGGTGACACACGATCCGGCGGCGGCTGAATACGCCTCGCACATTCGGCATCTTGAAAAGGGCGACTTGCTTCCGGAGGGCGGCACATGAGAGTTATCCTGATGATTCTCAAAAATACAATGAGACATCCACTCAGGAATGCTCTCACCGTCCTCGGCATTGCAATTGCGGTCTCAGCCTTCGGATTGCTTCGAACTGTGCTGACGTCGTGGGACGCTGCAATTGAAGTTGCTTCTGTTGACCGCCTGGTAACTCGTGATGCGGTTTCATTTATTTTTCCCATGCCGTTGGCGTATGCGGAAAAAATTGAAAAGGTTGAAGGGATCGAAACTCTCTGCTACTTCAATTGGTTTCAAGGCGTTTACAAAGACAAACAAAATTTTTTCCCACGGATGGCATGCCAACCCGACAGGGTGTTTTCTGTTTACCCTGAATATATCGTCTCGCCCGAGCAGCTTGAAGCATTTAAGACAGAACGTAAAGCGTGCGTGATTGGAGAATCAATCGCCAACCAGTTCAACATCACACTTGGCGATGTCATGAATGTTGAAGGAGATATTTATCCCGGCAGTTGGGATTTCGTCGTTCGCGGTATTTACAAGAAGCGCGACGAGAAGGTCGACGCGACTCAAATGTTCTTTCATTGGGACTATCTGAACGAACGGATAAACCAGGAAGCCCCGGTGAGAGCAAACAGAATTGGTTGGGTTGTGGCAAAACTGAAACGTGGTGCAAACGCGGCGGAGGTTTCACAAGCAATTGACCGTCAATTCAAGAACTCAAGCACGGAAACGAAGAGCGAAACAGAGCGCGCATTCAATCAGAGTTTCTTCGAAGCATATAGTGCGATCTTCACGGGAATACGAGTCATGTCAGTACTCATTATCGGCATTATCTTACTCGTTCTCGGCAATACGATGATCATGTCCACTCGTGAACGAACGCGAGAATATGCAATGCTCAAGACGCTGGGCTTCTCAGGAAAGAATCTGATCTCGTTTATCGCCGGTGAGTCTATCATCATGTCATTCATCGGAGCAATACTTGGGATTGTCCTGCTCTCCCTTTTGGTCCAGATTGTTTCCGCGGTTGTTCCAAAACAATTCTTCCCGGTCTTTTTTATTGCGCCCAGTACATATGTTATTACTTTCACATCGGCTATCATACTCGGGTTTCTTTCTTCAATTCAGCCTGTTCTGAATACTCTGAAAACTCGCATCGTTGATGGTTTACGATTCATAGGGTGACCCTTCATGAAAATTCCATTGTATTATGTAACAAGAAATTTTTTTGCACGTCGTTTGACGGCATCAATTACGATTGCAGGTATTGCGTTGGTCGTCTTTGTTTTTGCTTCAGTGCTCATGATGGCGTACGGCGTTGAGAAAGCGCTCGTCGCGACAGGCTCCGACAATAATGCAATCGTCACACGCAAGGGTTCCAACAATGAAATCTCCAGCCTCATCGAACGAGAAACAGTAAACGAACTGAGAACTATGCCTGCCATCGCTGTTGGAACAAACGGTAAGCCGCTCGTTTCGGCGGAGATTGCCACGGTGATCAATTTGGACAAAAAAGCCGGGGGCATGAGTAACATCTCCGTTCGCGGCGTCGGCGAAAATGTGTTTACACTCCGCCCTCAAATTCGTTTGGCTGAAGGAAGGATGTTCAAGTTTGGTTCGCGTGAACTTCTTGTCGGGAACCAAGTAACAAAGCGTTTTCACGGCGCATCCCTCGGCGACAGAATCAAATTGGCGGGAGGATATTGGGACATCGTCGGCATCATGGATGGGAACGGAAGTGCATTTGATTCTGAAATCTGGGCTGACGCAGAACAACTCCTGCAGGCGAGCAACCGTACTGCCTTCTCGAGTTTTACATTTCATTACACCAATGAAAGCGATCTCGATGCGATGAAGAGTCGAATTGCTGTGGACCCGCGCCTGAACCAAATGGAAGTCGAGCATGAGCGAAGCTTTTTTGAGAAGCAATCGGAGGCATTGGCGATATTTCTTCGCGTGCTCGGACTTACCATCACAATTATCTTCAGCGTCGGCGCCATCATCTGGGCAATGATTACGATGTACGCAGCGGTAGCAAATCGGACGATGGAGATCGGCACATTGCGCGCGCTCGGGTTCCGCCGACGCTCCATAATGTTTGCGTTTCTCATTGAATCGCTTGTCCTATCTCTGGTTGGAGGTCTGATTGGAATCGGCCTTGCGTCATTCCTGTCGCTCGTTTCAATTTCAACGATGAACTTCGGATCATTTTCCGAACTTGCTTTCTCATTCGCACTATCGCCCACTATTGTCATCGGATCAATTCTGTTCGCGGCGGCCATGGGAATCCTTGGAGGGTTTCTTCCGGCGCTACAAGCATCTCGAATGAGTATCCTGAACGCGTTGCGCGCTGCATAGCAACATAAGTCCACTCATCGGCTCTCTTCAAGCCCGCCTCGCGCGGGCTTTTTTGTTTTATGCACACCGATGAAACAACATGCGAGAGCGATTCCTGTACGTTTGAGAAGATATTGGAAAGGTCTCCAATTTCCTGTAGGAAATCGAACGTCACCCTTTTCTCTTCTCTCCCTTTTTCCAGTGTCTTTGAAACAATTCTTCCGTCAAGATCATGGCATTGAAATCGTAACAATGATAGCGATGTTCATTGAAACGACCATGAAACTATTCTCTCACATACTCATCATCGGCGGACTGATTCTCATTCTTCAGTGCGACAGTCGTGCGACGGAGAATTCCTCCCGCGGCGCGGGTGCGAATCGTGGCTTCGTGTACGCGCAAGTCTGCGATGTGAGTGGAAACTTGTACGTCGCAACGGGAGGACAGGGCATTTTCTTGAACAATGCCGATGGCTGGCGCTCGATCAACAACGGTCTTGCAACGACATCGGTGTACAGTTTGGCGATTGACCAAAGAGCAATTCTCTACGCGGGAACGGATGCGGGTCTGTACGCATTCTCAAACAACCTCTGGAAACACGTCACGGACGAACCCGTGGGTCAAAGTGTCGTCGGACTTGTGGTCGGACGAGGCGGCGTGGTGGTGGGTGTAACATCGGAAAAAAATCTTTTCCGTTTGCGAAGCGATGAAAAAACAACGGAACGGATTTACCTGCCGGGCAAAGGCGAAGCCGTCGCCGTGGTCACGAGCTCGAGCGGTGCGATTTTCGTCGGGACCGCCGACGGAGAAGTGTATCGCAGCGATGATGACGGAGGTTCATGGGTGAACGTCAGCCGCACTCCACTGAATTACGGACTCTCCTCGCTCTTGATTGACCGGAACGGAAATATTGTCGCAGGAACGCGCGGCGGCGGTGTATTCAAGCTGGAAAACGAGGGCTGGAAACGCGCATCAACGGGACTAAGCTCCGGCGTAATCTATGCGCTCGCACAGGAGGAGGAATTCCTCTTCGCCGGCACGGATGATGGCGTGTATGTTCTTTCAAATAGAAATGACCAGTGGACGAAGTTTTCAGATATGCTCACGAAGATACCTGTGCTATCGCTTGCACTGCGCGGCAACAAAAAGGTCTATGCGGGCACAAGCGGGTTCGGCGTTGTTGAAATACGCTGATGCAATCTGAAAAGTAACAGCGTTCGCGCCGACAAGTAAGTATTCACTCATACAAACGTAGGTTTGCAATGAACTTAGGACAATCAATGTTTGCGTTGCTCGCTCTTTCGATTCTGGGCTATCTTGCCTTGAATACGAACAAAGCCATCATGACGGAAAATGAGCGAGTGAGCCGCGGCGAGTTTGGCGTTACGGGCCTCGCTATCGCGCAATCGGTCGCTGAGGAAGCGATGAGCAAGTATTTCGACGCGAACCCTGAAACTTCGGTGCCGGGAGAGATAGCGAGTACGAGCTCACTTACCGCCGTCGCGTCGTTGGGAAAAGGGGTAACCGAAAAGTATCGCAACGGCACAAACGATTTCAACGACTTCGACGATTTCAACAACCTGTTTCTCGTGTACAAGAGCAGCCACCCTTCCGACACGGCGACAACCACAGGTTCGTCGTGGGAAACGATCGTTCCGAATCTTGAGCGAAAATATTTTGTGAAGTGTACGGTGAACTATGTAAAGGTGAATGCGGGCGTTCCCATCATGGACAGCGTTTCCACAACTCCGACGTGGCACAAGCGGATGCTCATCAAAGTGATCAACCCCCAGCCCCCAGCCTCCAAACCGACGCCCGATGATACACTGTGGTATCCGATCATCATGAGCTACTGGAATTAAGGAAAGGACGAGAGCACTATGTCAATAATGATGGATTTGATAGGTTCAGTGATAATCGCGGGCTATGTGATTCTTCTCGGCTTGCGGATCAACATGAACATGAATGACAACGCAATCGCAACCTCGACCAATGTCAACCTGCAAGAAGCGATGGTGGACATCGTGAACACGATCGAATCCGATTTTAAGAAAATCGGCTACGGCCTGCCGGACCCAACGCTCGCCGTAGCGTATGCTGATTCGGTGCGCCTTCGCTTTCGCGCGGACATGGACCGCAATGGCACCATTGATTCCGTGGAATGGTATGTCGGTAACTCGTTTCTCAAGATAACCGGCAATGGAACGAAGCGAGACAGTTTGTTGGTCAGAAATCTCTACAGGAAATACAACAACGAGACAGGCATGCTCGCTGCGGTCAACGTTACCCAGTTCAATCTCAAGTATTTGGATCAAGACGGCGCTTCAACGAGCACGCTGTCGAACATTTCCATGATCGAATCAATTATCGCTATCTCGAGTCCTTTTAAGGTTGCCGATCAGGTGAACCCGGAAAAAACCGCGTACGCTACAACGATCTGGCGGCAAGGAAGAACTTCGACGCGCAACACGAAACGGCACGGTTAGAAAAATTATTTAGGAGAAACACAAATGGGAAAGCAACTCTTGATATATGTAGTAGGCATGAGCATGATGATCAGTTATGCCATGCTCAACACGAACAAGTCGAGCTTGGACTCGCAGGACTCGTACGCGCTCTCGTACGGGCGAACGATGGCGCGCAACGTTGCCCACGCAGGCGCCAACATCGGCACGCAACTCTGCCTGGCAGACACGGGCTACAGCACGAACCTGCTCGAGCAATCCTTCAATGGCGGAGAGTACAGTGTGTACATTGCAAAGAGCGGCGACACGACGAGGATAACGAGCTACGGTAAGGTTCGCATGCGATGGTACAATACCGCGCCGGACCGACTACGATGGGAAAATGAAATTAAGGACACGGTTGAGGCAACGTTGCGGCGTGTATCGTTTTCAAAATACGGATACTTTTCCGGTAGCGAAACGAACGGCTATATGTCAACAACGACGAACTCAGTACCCGGTGGCAACATGTGGAAGGTTACCGGCGATACGATGTACGGACCGGTACACACGAACGGTCAGTGGAACTTCAGCGGCAGACCATATTTCGCAGGCAAGGTTACTGCGACGAACCCGCCGCAACTTAGCAATTGGTTCGCCACAGCAAATCCAATTTATAACGGTGGCTATCAATGGGGCATCACAGTCACCCGACCGCCGGCGCGGCTCAATGAGATGGAGAACGCTGCATCCGCAGGCGGGAAGCTGTGGACTTCCGCTTCCACAAGCAATCAAGACGTCGGATTGCAATTCATCAACGACGGTCGTGTACGCGTAAAGATCCCGTGGAACACAGGCGCGACAAAGGATACGACCTACGCCGCAATCAGCGCGCTTGCACCGAACGGCATCATCGGAGTGAAGGGCATCGACGTGCGTGTATGGGGAACATACAACGGGAGGGCGACAGTTCTCGCCAGAACGACAGGCTCTTCCGGCAGCCTGAAAGGAAACATCTGGATTCAAGGAGATCTCGTCGCTAACAATAATCCTCAAACCAATAGTAATTCACATGATATCATGGGATTAGTAGCGGAGCGGATGGCGTACGTAACTACAACAGGCATTACGCGAAACTCCGGCTCTCAAACAAATATCCAAGCTGCCATCTATTCCCACAATGGTGTGTTTGCTGTCGAGAACTACACGGGCTGCGGACCGTCCGGCCGGCTCAATCTCTTCGGCGGCGTAACGATGAACGCGTCAACGTCAACGGGAACAATCAGCGGCGGTGTCATGACAAACGGAATGCTAAAATCATTCAGACATGATTTAAGATTTCTCACGCAAGCGCCGCCGTCATATCCCTTCGCGGATAAACGCGAGTTGATTGCGTGGTGGGAAAACTAAAATCGTGTGGGTGGATTGGAGGGGATGGGACAAACGGCTCGCCACAGGCGAGCCGTGTGTGTTTTGCGAATAACCTTCAACATTCAACATTCGAGGTTCCTTGTTCGATATTCAAAAGCCCATTGAAATATCGAACAAGGAATAATGAATTACGAATGTCGAAGTGTCGCACTGCGGTTCAATGAAACGCCTCCTCCAATGCGGCGCGATTTGCCCTCAGCGTTTTCTCAATGTCCTCATCGCCGTGCGCAATAGAAACAAACCCCGCTTCGAACTGCGACGGCGCCAGGTAAACTCCATGCTCCAACATCGCTCTGAAATATTTTCCAAATCGTTCTCGGTCCGAGGTCAACGCCGATTGATAATCTCGAACGTCCGACGACGTGAAGAACACCGTTGACATCGAGCCAACTCGATTGGTTGTAACAGGAACGCCGAGCGCTTTTACGTTCTCTGTAATTCCATCAGCAAGTTGCTTGCTTTTCTTTTCAAGTTGTGAATAAAACTCTTTGTCTTCCAGGATAATCGAAAGCGTTTCGTAACCCGCGGTCGTGGCAAGTGGATTGCCGGAAAGTGTTCCCGCTTGATACATCGGTCCGTTTGGCGCAACCATCTGCATAACATCTCTTCTTCCTCCGTATGCGCCGACCGGAAGTCCGCCGCCAATAATTTTTCCGAACGTGGAGAGATCGGGTTTGATGTTGTACAATTCCTGCGCCCCGCCGAGCGCGAGACGAAAGCCCGTCATCACTTCATCGAAAATCAGCAGAACGTTTTCTTTTGTGCAGACCGCTCGAAGTTCTTGCAAAAAGTTTACGGCAGGCGGAACACACCCCATATTGCCGACAACCGGCTCTACGATAATTGTCGCGACCTCTCCCCTGTTTGCATCAATGAGTTGTTTAACAGATTCGATAGAATTGAACGCCGCGTTCAGCGTGAGACTTGCAATGGACTTCGGAACGCCCGGACTATCCGAAACGCCAAACGTCGTCGCGCCTGAACCAGCTTTGATGAGGAACGAATCTCCGTGACCGTGGTAGCATCCTTCGAACTTAATGATTTTGTCTTTGCCCGTAAACGCCCGTGCAAGGCGAATCGCACTCATCGTTGCTTCGGTGCCGGAGTTGACCATCCGGACCATTTCAACAGACGGAACAAGCCTGCAAATCAACTCCGCCATCTTCACCTCAAGCTCCGTCGGCGCGCCGAAACTTGTGCCGAGTTCAGCGGCTTTTCGAATCGCTTCGAGCACGCGAGAATGTGCATGTCCGAGAATCATCGGTCCCCACGAGCCGACGTAATCAATGTATTCGTTGCCATCAACGTCCCACAACTTCGAGCCTGATGCGCGAGCGATGAACAACGGATTGCGTCCGACGGATTTGTATGCCCGGACGGGCGAGTTTACGCCGCCGGGGATGCGTTCTTTCGCAGCAGCAAAGAGTTTGTCTGATGTTTGGGAGTTCAATTTTTGGTTTGTAGAGTTTGTGGAGGTTGAAGGTTCATGGTTCAAGGTTCATGGTTCATGGTTCATGGTTCATGGTTCATGGTTCATGGTTCAACGTTCAAGGTTCGACCTGCCCGCCGAAGCGAAGCGTAGGCGGGGGTTCGAGATTCTGGGTTCAAGGTTCACCCTGAACCTTGAACCCTGAACCGCCCTTCCTACCGTTGCTTATCCAAATACGCCGCTGCTTCTTTCGCGAAATACGTCAGAATCATATCCGCGCCCGCCCGCTTGATTCCCGTCAGCATCTCCATCATCACGCGCTCGCCGTCAATCCAGCCTAACTTCGCGGCGGCTTTCACCATCGAGTATTCGCCGCTGACGTTGTACGCGGCGGTCGGCATTTCGAATCTGTCTTTCACTCTGCGAATGATGTCAAGATACGGCGTCGCAGGTTTCACCATCACGATGTCCGCGCCTTCGATGATGTCCTGCTCGACTTCGCGAAGCGCTTCGTTGGAATTTGCCGGGTCCATTTGATGCGAGCGACGGTCGCCGAAGTGCGGCGTGCTTTCCGCCGCTTCGCGGAACGGTCCGTAAAATCCCGACGCGTATTTCGCCGCGTACGACATGATGGGAATGTTCTGAAATCCATTCTCATCAAGTATCGAACGAATCGCCCTCACTCTCCCATCAAACATATCCGACGGCGCAACTATATCCGCGCCCGCTTGCGCATGCGTTAGCGCTTCCCTCGCCAAGAGTTCGATTGATTCGTCGTTCACGATTTCTGCGCCTCGAACAATTCCGCAATGCCCATGTGAAGTATATTCGCACAAGCAAACATCGGTGATAACGACAAGCTCTGGAATTTCTTTTTTGATTGCGCGAGTCGCTTGTTGCACGATACCAAATTCATCATATGCGCCCGAGCCGACTTCATCTTTCTCTTTCGGAATGCCAAACAAAATCACCGCGGGAATTCCCATCTTCTTCACCTCAACGCACTCGCGCACGATCTGGTCAACCGACATTTGATAGACATTCGGCATCGAAGAGACTTCTTTCTTGATGTTCGTTCCTTCGGCAACGAAGAGCGGATAAATGAAATCGTTTTTTGAAAGCTCAGTTTCTCTCACCATCGAGCGAAGAGCATCTGTCATGCGCGTGCGGCGGAGACGCTTGAATGGTTCGGCTTCCGTTCGTGTGTACGAACCCATGACTAATTTTTCATTTGTTTGCATTGATGCCTCCGTAATGTTTTTCGTTTCAACCTTATCATTCCACACTTCATCGTCAATTGGATTGTTCCAAAATGACAAGCTTGACTCTGAAGCAAGCATCAAGTCGGAGAAATCATCCTCGTCATTGAACGTGTTAAGCATTGTCTCGCCTTTAGCGGGCAACGCGTCTTGAGTTGATGAGATTTTTCTACGATGCTTCACGTGTTTTCATCTCGTTAACCCCCCTCTTCAGAGTTTGTGTGAAAAATACGCCAACTCGTAGAGCGATTCTCCAGAATCGCTCATTCCGCCCCACGAGCGACACTGGAGTGTCGCTCTACAAGCCTCTCACACAGCCTCTTCAGTCGGGGGAAAAACCACCACTACTGAACGACTAACCGCTTCAGCGGTTTCTCGTCTTTAGCCGTCAACAAAATTTGTTCTGCCACCTTCTTCCCGCTCATAACGCAATCCCCAACAGCAATGCCGCCTTTGAAGTTACTGCAAAAAAACAAACCGGAATTCTCAGCTTCGCATCGTTCCATCGCCTCAACGATTTTGCTGTAGCCAAGATTGTACTGCGGAATCGCTTTCTGCCAGCGAATAACTTTTGAAAAGACAGGATTTCCGCTGACGTTCATTATGGATTGAAGTTCTTCCGTCACCATCTGCACAAGTTCTTTGTCGCTTCGTTCCGCCAATTCAGGTTGTCGCGAACCGCCAACGAAACTCACGAGCGCCGCATGTCCGCTCGGTGCGCGATTCGGAAAGAGTGCCGACGACCAAATCGTTCCAAGAATCTTTCTCTGCTCTTTCGCGGGAATAAGATAACCAAATCCGTCCAACGGGCGATTGAGCTGCTCATCTCGAAAACCAAGAAACACTTCCGCTACCGGGGGATAGTAAATCTCCTTGAGCATTGCAGAAAGAGATGACGACAGAGAACTTATTATCTTGCTTGCAACCGATGAAGGCGAAGCGAGAATAACAACGTCAGCGGAAGTTTTTCCGTTTCTTCCGCTTTCATTGAATGAAATTGTGAAGTCATCACTTCCATTCGTTGGCTGATTCTCAATCGAGACGACTTCACAATTCAACTTCACTCGCTCGCTAAGTTGCCGCGCTATCGCATCAGGAAATGTCTGCATTCCGGTCGCGAATGAAAACATCTTCGCACGGTCCTTCGCTTTCTCCGCTCGCTGCTTTCGTTCCTTCGCTCCTTTGATCATTCCCTTGATGAGTCCGCCGTATTTCTCTTCCAATGCATACAACTTCGGGAACGCTGCGCGCACACTCAACTGCTCGGGACTTCCCGCGTACACTCCGGCAACAAAGGGGTTGATAGCGTAATCGAGAAATTCTCGTCCCAATCTTCGTTCGACAAACTCCGCAATCGTTTCTTCCTTGTCCGCACGTCCGACGAACGGCTCTTTCAACAGACGAAGCTTTCCGCCAACAGTCCACAGCGAGCTTGCGAGAAACGCTTGCGGCGACATCGGAAGCGGATGAAGCTTTCCGTCGCGTAGAATGTACCGTCGCTCCGCCTTCGCATCGGGATACAATCGCTCGCCGACAATTCCCAAGCCTTCGAACATTTCGTTGAAGAGCGGCGTTGTCTCAAGCGCGCTGTTCGGTCCGGTTTCAATCAGCCAGCCGTCTTCGCGAATCGTTTGCATCGTTCCACCGACGCAATCGTTTTTCTCCAGCACCGTCACATCAACTCCCGCTTTGTGCAACCACCACGCGGCAGTCAGCCCTGAAATGCCTGCGCCGATGACGACGACCTTCATGCAGCCTCTCCCGCTTTCCTCTCCGTACGGAGTCCTTTGTCCGAAGGACTCCGTACGGAGGACAATACAACATCCGCGAGCGCTTGGATGAACAACGGATTCGTATGCAGCGCCGGCATCATATCGAAATACCTTATGCCAAGCTCGCGCGCTTCTTCCCGCGTCTCGATATTGATTTCAGAAAGTGTCTCGATGTGGTCGGAAACGAATGCAATCGGCACAACAATCACGTGCGAGACTTTTTCTCCTGCGAGCTTCCCGATTGTCCGGTCAAGCGACGGCTCAAGCCATTTTTGCGGACCGACTTTGCTTTGAAAGCAGAGATGATGTGCCAGCCCGAACATTCCTTCTGCGATAACCGCCTCATACGTTTTTTTGATTTGATGAGAATACGGATCGCCGTCTCTCACCAACTTCACCGGCGTCCCGTGAGCGCTGAAGACAAGATGAATTTTTGAGCGATCCGGCGGGGACACTTTCTCTATCGTCGTGTTGATGTTCTGCACGATTGCTTTGATGTAGAGCGGATGATCGAAATACTCCCGCACGAGGCTCGTCGGAATCGAGGAATGATTGCGTGCAGCAACGATTCGATTCCATTCATTCACGCTCGAACCGGTTGTCGTTTTCGAAAACTGGGGATAGAGCGGCAGCAAAACAACCTTCTCAACATTATCCTTATGCATTTGCTCAACAACTTCATTCGTCATCGGATGCCAGTAGCGCATTGCGACATAGACATTTGCGTTGATGGATTTACGCAGCTCTGTTTCAAGCGCAGCTGCTTGATCGTTCGTCTGCGCGAGAATCGGAGACTTGCCGCCGATGCCTTTGTACAGCTCCTGCACCTTCGGCGCCCGCTTTGCCGAGACGTACTTCGCAAGGCGTTTTCGAAACAAGAACGCGAATGGAAGGTCAATGATGTCGGGGTCGCAGAACAAGTTGTAAAGAAACGGCTGCACTGCGTCGAGCGAGTCGGGTCCGCCCAATTGCAGCAACACAACGCCGGTTTTCTTGTCTTCTCTCATCGGAGTGGAGTATTGGTATTGATGGATTGTTGGATCAATGGATTAGGTCACCCAATCTCGCGGCGACTTCAATACCTCAACGAGTTTCGCTTCCCGCGAGTTCGGCGCGGGGTGAACATCGTAATGCCATTCCGCTTTCGGCGGAAGCGAAACGAGAATGGACTCGATGCGCCCTTTCGTTTCAAGTCCGAACGTCGTTCCTCTATCGTAAACAAGATTGAACTCGACGTACCGTCCGCGGCGAATTGACTGCCACTGTTTTTCTTTCTCGCCCCACGGCTCATTCATCCGCTTCCTCACAATCGGAAGATATGCGTCAAGAAAAACATCGCCGACAGATTTCACGAATTGAAAATACTGCTCCGCATCGCCGCGCAAATAATCGAAGAACAATCCGCCGACGCCGCGAGTCTCTTCACGATGCTTCACGTAAAAATATTCGTCGCACCATTTCTTGAAGCGGGAATAATACTCAGGGTTGTTTTTGTCGCACGCGGCTTTGAGCGTTGAATGAAAATGTCGCGCGTCTTCGTCAAATAAATAGCACGGCGTTACGTCCGTGCCGCCGCCGAACCACGAATCACCGTGATCCTGTTCGAAGTAGCGGAAGTTCGCATGAACCGTCGGCACCATCGGGCTGTGCGGATGAATAATAAGCGAGACGCCAGTCGCGTAGTAGTTCGTCGGCGGAACATTCATTTTCAATGCCAAGGCTTCAGGCAAGCCGCCATACGTTGTTGAAGTCAGGACGCCCGCCTTCTCAAAAACTTCTCCCCCTTCGAGAACGCGTGTTAACCCGCCGCCGCCTGATTTGTCGGAATGGCGCGCATCGGCTTTCTCCCATCGGTCGTCGGAAAAACGTTTCTCAGGCTCGAGCGATTCGAGCGCGGAGCAAATAGTTTGCTGCAGCTGCTCGAAGTATTCGCGTGTGCGTACTCTCAATTCTGAGCGTAGCGAAGAATCTATTCGCGTGTCGATAAGTAAAAACTCCTTGTCAAAACTCTCTTTGTGAGTCGAAACTGTCCTTGGGGAATCGTTGTCTGCATTCGTCACACAGTGAGGCCCTTCGCTGCGCTCAGGGCTGAGTGTTCCTTCACCGCCGCGACCATCGCCTTCGCATGTTCAACAGGAACATCAGGTGTAATCCCGTGACCGAGATTGAAGACGTGTCCGCTTCCTTTCCCGAATTTTTTCAAAATCGCTTTCACCTCTCGGCGAATCACTTCAGGCGAAGCGTACAACGTTGATGGGTCGAGATTTCCTTGCAATGCAACTTTGTCGCCGACGAGATTTCTCGCTTCGTGCATATCAATCGTCCAATCAAGTCCGACAACGTCCGCGCCGATATCGGCAATTTCCTTCAACGAATGATTCGCGCCTTTCGAGAACACGATCACGGGCTGACCGTTGCGATGGAGCTTTGCAACGATGTCGTGAATGAAATCGAGAGAAAACTTCTTGTAATCGTCGGGCGTAAGCACGCCGCCCCACGTGTCGAAAATCTGAACCGCGTCGGCGCCGGCGGCGAGCTGCATTTCGAGATAGAGCCGCACCGACATTGCGAGTTTGCCGAGCAGTTCTTTCATCAACTCCGGTTCGTTCAACATCATCTGCTTCGCGAATTTCCAATCCCTGCTCCCCGCTCCCTCAATCATGTACGCGGCAAGAGTCCACGGCGAGCCTGCGAAACCGATGAGCGGGACACGTTTACCGAGAATGCGCTTTGTGGTTTCAAGCGCCTGCGCAACAAAGCGAAGCGACTTTTCCGGGTCGGCAATTTTCAATGCTTCGACGTCGTCGCGAGTCCGAACCGGATTGTGAAACTGCGGACCCTTCGACTCGATCAACTCTAACTTCATTCCCATCGCCTCCGGCACGACGAGGATGTCGGAAAAAATAATCGCCGCATCAACACCGATGATATCAACGGGTTGAACCGTTACCTCTGCAGCAAGCTCCGGCGTTTTGCACATCGTAAGGAAATCGTTTTTCGCTCGCACCGCGCGATACTCGGGCAGGTAACGACCGGCTTGGCGCATCATCCAAACGGGAGTTCGTTCCACCCGCTGTTTCTTACATGCTCTGAGAAATAGATCATTCATAGAGGGGTTCAGGGTTCAGGGTTCAGGTAGTGACTGGCGATTGCTTCGACCAAGTCATGTGAAGTCGCTTGTGCCGGTTCGATGTCAACTTTGTAGCCTGCTTCTTCAGCAGCCGCACGTGTGGTCGGTCCGATGACGGCGACCTTTGTGTGATGCCGAATCAGTTCAAACATTTCCGGCATGACTGCCTCACGAAGACTCTTCACCGCCGAGGGACTCGCGAACGTTATCACATCAAACTCTTTTCGAAGGAAACGTTCTGCAACTTCCCGAAGCGTTTCCCCGGACGGCGGAGTGGTTTTGTACACATCCACTTCATCAACAGTGGCTCCGAGAGAGCGAAGAGCGTGAGGCGCTTCTTCTCTGCTGAGATTTCCTTTCGGAAAAAGAAACCTCCTCCCTTTCACTTCTTCCTGCAGAAACATTTTCGAAAGCGAAGCCGAAGAAAACTCCTTCGGCACCCGTGGCGCGCGGATGCCGTAGTCTTTCAGCATGCTCTCAGTCTTTTCTCCGACGGCAAACACCTTGATTGCGTCGAACGCCGGGCTGAATACTTTTTTCAGGTCGCATCGCAGAAAGAACTTTTCCACTGCATTGCCGCTGGTAAAAAGAACTCCGTCATAGCGTTTCAGCGAAGCAATTGCCTCATCGCACTGCGTCCAATCAATTTCCGAAATCTGCATCATCGGAATGACGACGGCTTTCCCGCCGCGCCGCTCAATTTCTGCCGCCATTTCTCTCGACTGTTCGATTGGACGAGTGACGAGAATTGTTTTCCCTCGAAGGCTTGTCTCAACACTCTGCCCGTTCATAGCTGCTGCGACCGACATTGTTCACGCCTCGACAAGTTCACGACTTTGCGTTGACGACCGAATTGATTCAAGAATTGTGTCTGCGCCGCCCGCAAGCAGCGTCTCCGCGAGTTGCTCGCCAAGTTTTTCGGCAGAAGAAAGTGCACCGTGCGTCTTTCCCCGCACAACAATTTTTCCATCGAGCGAGCCGACAATCGCATCGAGCTTCAAAATGCGCGCGCTGTATTCCTTTCCCAAAGGGACGGATTCCCGCACAACTCTTCCGAACGTTCCGATGGGAACCTGGCAGCCGCCCTCAAGCCTTCGCAGCAGCGCACGCTCCGCGAATGCGGCTTGCGCCGTCTCGTAATGATGCAGCGGCTTCACCAATTTTGCGATGCGCTCATCGTCATCTCGAATCTCGATTCCCAATGCGCCCTGTCCGACGGCGGGAAGAATTGTTTCTGCGTCAATCGTCTCTCCGATTTTTTCCTGCCACCCGAGACGAACAACGCCCGCACGCGCAAGAATCATTCCCGACCAATCACTCTCTTCAAGCTTCTTCAGTCGAGTGTTGAGGTTGCCGCGAATGTCTATGATGTCAAAATCTGGACGGAGATGGAGCAGCTGACATTTTCTTCGCAAACTTCCCGTTGCCACTTTCGCATTCTTCTGTTGATCAAGCAACGTGGTGATTGGATTTTTGGGATGAGGGAGAAAAACATCGCGGACATCCTCGCGTTCGCAAATCGCGCCGATGCCGAGTCCATCGGGAAGCGAGGTCGGCAAGTCCTTCAAGCTGTGAACTGCGAGATCGATCTCCTTCGCAAGCAGCGCGGATTCGATTTCTCGCGTGAACAATCCCTTGTCGCCGATTTTCGACAGCGGCGAGTCGAGAACCTTGTCCCCTTTTGTTTTGATGATCTCAATTGTGCATTCAACATCGGCGGCGAGCTGGACCTTCACCCAATTCGCCTGCCAGAGCGCAAGCTCGCTTCCCCTGCTTCCGATGACAACTCGATTATTTTTCATTTTCTTTGCGTTCAATTCCAAATAAATCGCGCAGCACATTGATGCGATTCGCCGTTTCGTTTCCTCGCTGCCCGTTTTCCGCGCCGTGCTTCAAGTTCGTGATCGGCTGGTGAAGAATTTTGTTGACGATGCGCTTCGTGACCAATTCAACCAGATCGCGGTCCTCAGGCTTGAAGCGGTTGATGTTCTTCTCAACTTCATCATGGCGAATGGATTCCAGCGCGTTCCGGAATTCTTGAATCGTCGGACCGACTTGCAGCGTGTTGTGCCATTTGAAAAACTCGATCATCTCTTCGCGAATAATCGTCGTGACTCTCGGAATCTCCGCTTTGCGCTTGTCGAGATTTTTATCAACGATCGCGCCGAGCGAATCCATGTCGTACACGAAGACGTTCTCCACTTTGTTGCACGACGGCTCAACGCTGCGCGGAACGCTGATATCAATAATGAACAGCGGATTGTTCGAGCGCTGTTTCATGACACTGCGGACATGCTCGGGTTTGACGATGTAATTCGGACTATTCACCGACGTAATGACAATATCCACGGTGCGAAGTGCTTCGGTGAGATTGCCGTAGTCAACCACTTCGCCTTTCACTTCAAGGCTCTTCAGCAACGACTCAGCTTTCTCGCGAGTGCGATTCGCAATACTCACATGCCCGATGCCCTTGCCGATGAGATGCTTCATCGTCAGCTCGCCCGTTTCGCCGGCGCCGATGAGCAGCGCCGACTTCTTCGACAGGTCGGCGAAAATTTTGCTCGCCAACTCGACGGCGGCGTAACTCACCGACACCGCGCCTTCGCAAATCGTCGTCTCCGTCCGCACGCGCTTGCCGACGTGAAGCGTCGCCTGCATCAGCCGATTCATCACCGGACCCATCATCCCCAATTCCGTCGAGAGCTGAAACGCTTCCTTCACCTGGTTGAGGATTTGAATGTCGCCGATGACCATCGAGTCAACGCCCGCCGCGACTTTGAAAAGATGATTCACAGCGCCGCCGGAGAAACTACCGTAGAAGTGTTCGGGCTTTACTATGTGATCGGCGTTTTTCGATTCGATCAAAAATTTCTTTAGCTCTGCGTCGCTCACTTGCCCCGATGGGGCTTGCCCCGAGGGGGCTTGCGTGTCGGGCGTCAGTCCGTACAACTCCGTGCGATTGCACGTCGAGACGAGCATCGCCTCGTTGAAGAACTTCCCGTGAAGTTTCTTCAACGCGTCCTTCGCTTCGTCGTTCGACATCCACATTTTTTCGCGGACGTCGAGCGACGCGGAGTTGTGACTGATGCCTATGGAGAGAAGATTCATTTCTTAACATCCTGAGGGAGTCCGCCGCAGGCGGACGACCGAAGGATCTCACCCTTGAGTAGGTCTTGAACGACTTGTTGAAACGCACCAACCGCAAAGAGCGCCGAGATCGCTGAGAAACTTTCTCGTCGTATTGTTTTCATTTCCATCTTCTTCTGTCCCATCTTAGCATTCTCCGCGGCGTTGATTACTTCTTCGGTTCGCTGCATTCTACAACGGTCGAGATCCTTCGCCCGCCTTCGGCGGACTCAGGATTAAGTGACTCAATAAAACCCATGAAACCCGCTCATGTACAAATTTACTACTGTCATCGAAAGAAAAACGAAACCGAACGCGACGAGCGATACGATCATCATTTTGCGCCCTTGCCAGCCGAGCGTTTTTTTTGCGACAAGCGCGATGGCGTACAACACCCAAATCGCGAGCGTGCCGATAAGCTTCGGATCGAAATAGGAAAAACCCGGGAACGCCCGCGGCAGCCAAATCATCCCGACCGCGATGGCAACACTCAGCATAACGAAACCGAACATCTCCGCCTTGCCGCTCATCTTTTCGAGCATCTCCAAATTCGGCAGGCGATTGTAAATCAGCCCGAAGCGCGAAGATTTGATTTCATGATACAGCATCAAATACAAAAAGCCGTACACCGCCGAAAGTGAAATTGCCGTGTAACCGAGAAGTGCAGAGGAAACGTGAAATCCAAGCAAGCGGCTCCGGAGAATCGGAGCGACTTCCATCAGGTCTTTGATGCCGAGCGATGAAATTGTTTGGAACACGAAGGCAAGGAGGAGAATGAACACGCCGGTGTTCCCCGCCTGACCGTACGCAGTGTGATCAACGGGCAGGGTTGCTTTCGTGCGCAGCTCGATGTACGTGTACGCGATGGCGATGCACACGGCGAGCATCGTCATGATTTCAAACACTGTCGTAATCGGAGGATGGTCGAACGCAGCGGTGCGAAGGATGATATAGAGAATGTGGCAGCACACCGTCGAAAGAAGCAACGGCTTCTTGAAACGCTCGACGGCCGGGGCGCTTCCAAAAAATGACGCCGCGTAGATCGCGACAAGCGCCGCATACAGCGCGGGCATCATAACAACAAGTACGTCAACGAGCGTTTCCATCTCAAGAAATGAATTACAGGAACACAAAAATATACGCAAAAGCCGTCGCTTCTAAAACTCGACTCTATGAAAGTCAACAAGCGTGCCGCGACAAGCGTGGGGGATTCGCGTATTTGATTCGGGAAATGCAGAATGTGAAGAAATGCGATGAGGGATATTGTCAAAATTCAGAATTGAATCTCAGGAATCGGAATTCTCTCACTGGGAACGACGTACCTTCAAGCAACTGCCGACGGAATGTGTCCGAGCTGCATCGCCAAACCAAGTCCATCGGAATAATTGTGTCCTTCAACTGCTTCGCCGTTCGCGTTGAAGCGCCAGACCTCGCACACATCGAGCGAGAATTGTTTGTTGCTCGGAGGAAATGGACCCATCGGCCCATCCTGCGTTCCAACGCCGCGAAATTGCGCCGTCACATACTCGCCGCCATCAATATAACGGGCATCAACGAGTTGTATGTTTGAAGAAGTTTTGAAGAACCCTTCCATCCAGCCCCGGAACTCAGCCCGCGAATTCATTCCAAGCCCGCGCCCGTGATCAACGAATTTGCAATTTTCTGCAACGAGCTTCATCGCCTCGTCAAGATTTTTTGCATTGAATTGTTCATGCCGTTTGCGCAAGATTTCGACATTGCTCATAATTCTCTCTCCCAGTGATCGTGAAAAGTTTGGTGGGCTGTACTCATCATACGAATCGTTGCATTGCTCGGATTGACTAACCTCTCAAAGAGCTTGTTTTTCGTTTATCAGTTCTGCATATTTCTTGCGCGTATCAGTCACCTGCGATCCGCAACCGGATGCCAAAGGTCCGCTTCTATTCCCCAGTCCCACAGTAAGAGAACCTCTGACGATTAACAACCCATCGGTAGCCTGCGTCGGGATAAAGGGATTTGCTCTTCATCACTGAGTTAACGAGTGGTGCTAGCGACTG
>JANNUB010000262.1:0-4212 GCA_031394795.1 Ignavibacteriota bacterium
ATGTACGGACCGAAGGGCGTTGGAGCGTTGTATGTTCGCGACGCGAGTCCGAAGTTGAAAGTGATGTCGCAAATGGATGGCGGCGGGCATGAACGCGGAATGCGTTCGGGAACGTTGAATGTTCCGGCGATTGTTGGTTTCGGTGAAGCCGCGAAGATTGCAAAAGTGGAAATGGAATCGGAGAATGGGCGAGTGGGAGAATTGAGAGATAAGTTGGTGAATGGAATTCTCTCTTCGGTGGAAGACTCTTCGTTGAATGGTCATCCAACTCAGCGGCTTTCGAATAACGCAAACATCACATTCAAGTTTGCTGAAGCGGATAAAGTGATGATGGAGATGAAAGATGTCGCCGTGTCGTCAGGTTCGGCGTGTTCATCTTCGGAGCCAGAACCCTCGCACGTGTTGCGCGCGATTGGATTGAGTGATGAAGATGCGAAATGCTCGATTCGATTCGGCGTCGGCCGATTTACCTCAGAACAAGAAATTGATTACGCGATTCAGAGGGTGAAGGAAGTAATACAGAGTGTGCGTTCTAAAAGAAAAAACTTAGCCACCAAGACACAAAGTCACCAGGGTTTCACAAAGAAAAGCTTCCTTAGTGAAACCTTCGAGTCTTAGTGGCAAATATCTAACTCAAATGAAAACACTACAGTTGAAAAAAAAATGAAACAACTCGAATACGTTTTGAACAATGAAAAAGAAGTGTTGGGATTTTTGAAAAGTCAATATCCGCTGTACCATCTCTCAAATATTTTCTTTCGAGATGTGCAGTATGGAATTCAAAAAATGTTTGAACGAAGAGGAGAGAAAGTAAGTTATCCGAACGCGGAAAAAATTGCGTGGGAGTTCGTCGGAAAGTTGGAGAAGGAGAAGATGCTCAACAAGATTGACCAGCAAAGTTGGGTGTTGAATTATCCTGAGTATAAGAAACCGGTGGTAACGCCAACGGCAAAACCAGCGGCAGGCGCGGCGCCTGCGAAATCTCCCGCTGCCGGCGGAGTGAGACCCGCGCTTCCGCCATTGGGAAGTGCGAAGCCTGCGGGCGCAACTCCAGTTGGAGTGAAGCCGACGTTGCCTCCGCTGATGAGTGCAAAACCAGTTGGCGGAGCGAAGCCTGCGTTGCCTCCGCTGACGAGTGCAAAACCAGTTGGCGGCGCAAAGCCTTCGTTGCCTCCGCTTGCGAGTGCGAAGCCAGTCGGAACGAAGCCTGTTGCGGCAGTTGAATCTCCAAGTAAAGCAGGTGCAAGCATGAGTGAAGTGGAAGTTGTTGCAGAAAAAAGTGAAGTGACTATTGAACAGCCGAAAGCAGAATCGCCGACAATTGAAACAGCGAAGACTGCGAGTTCAAGCACATCGCCAGTCGCGCCACCGCTTGGACAGCGAAAGCCGTTGCCGCCGTTGCGAGGAAATTATACTCCTGCTGGGAAGAAGTGAGCTGTCGAACAGGAAAAAGAAAGCAAAGAAGAAGTTTCAACGAAATAGTTTTGAGAGAGAAACTGAACCATGACAACTGAAAACCAAGAAATAGAAGTTTTAGCGAAGCAGGAATACAAGTACGGCTTCGTTACCGATATCGAAATGGATATAGCGCCTCGCGGACTGAACGAGGACGTTGTTCGGCTAGTTTCATCAAAGAAGAACGAGCCGCAGTGGCTGCTCGACTGGCGATTGAAGGCGTATCGCCATTGGCTCACGATGGAAGAGCCGAAGTGGCACAATACGAAGTATCCGCCGATTGATTATCAAGCGGCGAGCTACTACGCGGCGCCGAAACAGAAGAAACAACTTAGCAGTCTCGATGAAGTGGACCCCGAGTTGTTGAAGACATACGCAAAGCTCGGCATCTCGCTCGAAGAGCAGAAGCGTTTCAGCGGCGTCGCGGTGGATGCGGTGTTCGACAGCGTTTCAGTTGCGACGACGTTCAAGGAAAAACTCGGCGAGCTTGGAATTATTTTCGGCTCGTTCAGCGATGCAGTGCAAAATCATCCCGAGTTGGTGAAGAAATATCTCGGCTCCGTCGTTCCGTACACTGACAATTTCTTTGCGACGCTCAACTCGGCGGTGTTCAGCGACGGCTCGTTCTGTTACATTCCCAAAGGCGTTCGCTGTCCGATGGAGCTTTCGACGTACTTCCGCATTAACGCTGCGGAGACTGGACAGTTTGAGCGAACGTTGATTGTCGCCGATGAAGGTGCGTACGTCAGCTATCTTGAAGGTTGCACGGCGCCGATGCGCGACACGAACCAGCTGCACGCGGCGGTCGTTGAACTTGTTGCGCTGGACAATGCTCAGATAAAATATTCCACTGTGCAAAACTGGTATCCCGGCGACAAAGAAGGGAAGGGTGGCATCTACAATTTTGTCACGAAGCGCGGCAAAGCAGGAACGAACGCAAGACTTTCTTGGACACAAGTCGAAACAGGCTCGGCAATCACGTGGAAATATCCGAGTTGTATTTTGCAGGGAGATAATTCTGTCGGCGAGTTTTATTCCGTTGCGGTGACGAACAATTATCAGCAAGCCGACACGGGAACGAAGATGATTCACATCGGCAAGAACACGAAGAGCACGATTGTGTCGAAAGGAATTTCCGCGGGCTTCGGACAAAATTCGTATCGCGGGCTTGTGAAGATTGCCAAAGCCGCAACGGGAGCGCGCAACTTCTCACAATGCGATTCGCTTCTACTCGGTGACAAATGCGGCGCGCATACGTTTCCTTACATCGAAGTGAAGAACACAACGTCGAAAGTCGAGCATGAAGCTTCGACGTCGAAGATTGGCGAAGACCAAATCTTTTACTGCCAACAACGCGGCATCTCGAAAGAAGACGCGGTGAATTTGATTGTAAATGGATTCTGCAAAGAAGTATTTCGCGAGTTGCCGATGGAGTTTGCAGTGGAAGCGCAGAAGTTGTTGGGGGTGAGCCTTGAAGGTAGTGTGGGCTAAATACAGGAGTCAACTTATGCAAAGAACCTCGTTGAGCGAAACAGTGGCTTCTCTCACTGACGAAGCGAGAGGAGAAGTAAAAGATTTTGCAGAATTCCTTTTGAACAAAAAGGGGAAAAAAGTCATGAGAAAGAAAGTTCCGAAGTTTGGAAGCGGCAAACATCTCATCAATTGGATTTCGCCTGATTTTGACGAACCTCTTGACGATTTCAAAGAGTACATGTGAAATAGAAGGAGTGAGTTTATGGACTCAACAACTTTTGTACAAAGATTTGATTCTCTCCCCGAAGAAATGAAAAATGCGATCATTCGCTTTGCAGATTCTCTTATTCATAAAAGAGTCGACAAGCATGCAGATGAAACACGGAACATTGTTCGAAAGTTTGGAAGCGACCCTGGTTATTTCCAAATCGCGTCAGACTTCGACGAACCGCTTGAAGAGTTTAAGGAATACATGGAGTGAAGCTACTTCTCGATACTCATGCGTTCATGTGGTACATAAATGGGAATCCTTCGCTGTCTCTGACTGCGAAGGCTATTATCGACGATAACTCCAATCCATGTTTTGTTAGTATCGCGTCGATATGGGAGATGGCAATAAAGATAAATCTCGGCAAGCTGAAAATTCCTGGGCCGTTTGACGATTTGCTGAACAAGATAAATCAAAGAGGATTCAGTCTTCTGCCAATTGAATTTGCCGATGCGAAATGCGTCAGCAATTTAGAAAATCATCATCGCGACCCTTTCGACAGAATGCTCATCGCTCAAACAAAAATTGAAGACATGGCAATCGTCAGCAACGAATCAGTCTTCGACAAGTACGGCGTCAAGAGAATTTGGTAGTCAAAATAATCACAAAGGAAAACTGAGAATGTTAGAAATCAAAAACCTTCATGCTTCTGTGAACGGCAACGAAATTCTTCACGGGGTGGATTTGAAAGTGAAGGCAGGCGAAGTCCACGCGATTATGGGACCGAATGGTTCGGGCAAGAGCACGCTCGCTGGCGTCCTTGCTGGACGGGAGGCGTACGCGGTTACAGAAGGGGAAGTGACGTACGAAGGAAAAGATTTGCTCGACTTGAACCCTGAAGAACGTGCGCGTGAAGGTGTGTTTCTTGCGTTCCAATATCCAGTAGAAATTCCAGGTGTGACGAACACATACTTCTTGAAAGCAGGACTCAACGCGATTCGAAAGCATCGCGGGCTTGAGCCGCTCGATGCCGTTGAATTTCTTCAGCTTGTGAAAGGCAGAATGAAGTTGGTGGA
>JANNUB010000294.1:0-13433 GCA_031394795.1 Ignavibacteriota bacterium
CGCTCAGAGCACCGACTGACTTCTTGAGGCGGCTTCCACGCCGTCGAAATCCCGCTCAAGCGGGATGACCCCTGCTCTCCGACCTCTCTCTTTGTTTTCCGCCTTAGCCTATAACCAATCCAAAAAAACTCCATCTATCCATCTATCCATCAATCCATTGATCCTAAAGATCCGTTCCGCAGTCGCCAATCGCAATCCGCGAGTGGATTGAGAAAATCGAGATTTTCGAACACGAAGGTAGAAAAAAAGCAAGAGCGCTTGTGCGACTAGTACCACGTAGCGGTGAATTTGAGGTGCTTTTGAAAAAAAGTATGTTAAGTGGGCCCTGCAGGACTCGAACCTGCGACCAGCGGATTATGAGTCCGCTGCTCTAACCAACTGAGCTAAGGGCCCTTGTGCTATCTGAAAGAAATATAGCCAGAACCTGCCGGAAACTCAAGCCTGCTGCTCTACGAGTCATAGGCCGCAGGCATGGCTTGACTAAATCCACAAAATCTCCTACATTGGTTTAGAGATTATTCGTAAGAAGCCTACCCCCTTTTCGAGTTATTCCCACTGGGTTCGACTTTGATCGTATCAACACGGAGGTTTCTATGCCACGGGGAAAAAGTATTACTAAATATTGCGCTCACTGCGAACGTGATGCGAAGATGGAGATCGTCGGTGCGGTGGAAAACCAGCCCGAACGAATGTGGTACCGTTGCACGCGCTGCCGGCACGCCGTATTGCTCGACCTGAACGAGCTGAGAAAGGGCGATGAGACGGCAAAGAGAAAACTCGAAAAAGCCGAGTGCTCGGAGTACGATCCGCATAGCTCGTACAGAGTCGGGCAAGCCATTTTCCACTCAACGTGGGACGATATGGGAAAAGTAAAGGCAAAAGAAAGAACTTCCGACGGTGCGTCGGCAATTGTGGTATCGTTTGAAAAGTTAGGTGAACGCCGCCTGCTGGAGAACGTGGTTGACAGGTTTGAAAATCAAGAATAAAATCTCACTGTATATTCGAAGGAGGTGAAACGATTTGGTCGGCATAGTTATTTCTGAAAACGAACCGATTGACCGCGCACTCAAGCGCTTCAAGAAAAAATACGAGCGCTCGGGTGTTCTCAAGGAATTCAAGAAACGAGCCTACTTTACCAAACCCTCCATCAAGAAACGCATGAAGAGAGTAAAGGCAATTCGACGGGCACAGCGCACGCTCGCCGAGCAGGAGTAAAACAAAACCCCGTCCCACCGCACGGCGGGACGGGGTTTTTCATTTTGAACAATAAGACCAACCTCATCGGCTATCCCACCACGGCCTCCGACAAGTTAATCTCTCCTTGTTCCACCAAACAGGAAACTATACGACAGGCGCTGTTGGCTGTTCTTCCGGGATCGCCTGCGCTTTGATTTCCTGTACCTCCTTGCGGATTTCTTGTGCCTTGCGCTTCAGGTCGTTCATATGCTTGCGCACGCGCGTACCTGCGGACTTGTTCCCTTTGTCATAGAATTTCACGAAGTCCTTTTCGAATGTTTCCAAGAGGTTGCGCAGTTCTTGAAGTCTGCTCATGATTTGTCCTCCTTGCTGTTGTTATTGAAACGCGAACGTCGTTCGCTGGGTTAGTTCGATTTCTGTTTTTTCAGAACCTTAAAATATTCGCGACGCAGTCTCTCGAGAAGCTCGGCACGGCGGTCATACAGCCGCTTCAATCTTCGGGGCTTGCGCTTTGCCAGCGCGTACGAGGTCATGATCGGCATCGCGATGGTCGAGTCGAGATATGCAACGACCGTATCCGGGAGCTTGTCGGGGTCAACTTTGCCCCAGCTTACTGCTTCGGATGGCGTTGCGCCTGAGAGACCGCCTGTGTCGGGGCGTGCATCGGTGATCTGCAGGAAGAAATCATGCCCCTTCTCGCGGATTTTCAGGACTTCCTGAATCTGCGGCTCGGTTTGAAGAATGAAGTTCTTCGGAGAACCTCCGCCGAATATCAACACGCCGCTTCTTCCGCCTCCACGCTTCGCGTCGAGAACAATTCCGGCTGTTTCATTCACATCCAATAACACATCAAGGCGTGTGGCGTATCCCGCTAAGGCTACTTCGGCGATGTTCATTCCGATCGAGCTGTCGCCTGGTGACGAGGTATAAACCGGAACTCCGCAACGATATGCTGTTGCAAGGACGCTCGAATGTTTGATGCCCAGAATCCGTTCACGCTCCGCTACATATCTGCCCAACCGATAGTGTAATTCAGCTGTTCCCATCTCCGTCTGAAATTCAGGCTTGCGGATAACTGTACGAAAAAACTCGTCAGTGCTCAGCAGAACATCGTAATCGAAAAGAATATCATAGATCCGAATGACGCCCTCCCTGCGGAGGATCCTGTCGTCCACGAAAGGACTCCCTCGATGAAGGCTTTTCCCAATGGAAAAGTGAGTGTCATGGTAGAGGTTCGCTCCCGTGCTGACAATCCAATCAACAAAACCGGCTTTCATCAGTGGTGCGATGCATGAACCGCCCAATCCCGCAGGAGTCAATGCGCCGGTTAAACCCATCCCTACAGTAACATCGGGTTGGAGCATCCTTCCAGCAAATATCTGGCAAGCTTCTCTCAATCTGCCCGCATTGTAGGCATGAAAGTAGGATTCCACAAGCTCCTCAATCCGAATGTTCTTTGGAATCGGGGCAGGAACAATCCGCTCACCACTGAGCCAATTGCTTTTGCGTGATCTCATTGAATCTTTAGTTGAGAAAAACTGGATTAGTTCTTACGAGAAAGTTCCGCAATTCAGACAAAAAAAGCAAGGAATTTTTTCAATTTTTGCACTTATCACATAGCGTCCGATAGGCTCTTCCAAGAATACTTCCAACAACAATTCTCGAGAAAAAATAAGAAAACACTTGACAACGATGGCAAGTCCTGCTTATCTTTATTTAGACTAATTCTAAATAAAAATAATGGACACCCAAGCGGCTCACGAAATTCTTACCAACCATCTCAAGGCAAGCGGGAAGCAACGCGCGACTCCTGAGCGCTACAAGATCCTCGACGCAGTATTGCAGAGTCAAGGTCATTTTGACGTGGAGAATCTCTATTTCCGGATCATCTCAAATGGAGTCAAGGTTTCGAAAGCGACTGTCTATAACACGCTTGAGCTGTTGCAGGAGTGCGGCTTGGTTTCAAAGTACCGCTTTGCTGAAAACACATCGCGGTATGAGAAGGCGTTCGGCCGCCCCCACCATCACCACATGATCTGTTTGAGCTGCGGCGATATCATCGAGTTCACAAACGACAGGCTGGAGCGAATTCAAGAGGAAGTCGCCGTAAGCAAGGACTTTAAAATTCAAAGCACGACCGTTCAGGTGTTCGGAACGTGCTCGAAATGCACCAAGAAGTAGATTCAGATGAGCCCATTGACTGAAGTACCCGTTGGACGAAGAGTTCGGATCGCCAAATTAAGCGCGCAGCCAGAAATGTGCTCGCGTCTTCGCGAATTAGGATTCTGTGAAAACGCCGTTCTCCGTTGTGTCAACAAAGGTAACGGCAACATCATCTGCGAAGTGTGCAACACGCGCGTCGGGTTGAACCACTTGGTTGCCGGCGCCATATTCGTCTCCTCGCTCGAGTGAGATGAATGGATGAGGTCACCCTGAGTTCACTTTCTCCCGGCGAGCGTGGTGTCGTTGTCAAGATCGCCGCTTCAACGCCCGCCGTCCGGCAACGGCTGTTGGAGATGGGCTTGGTAAAAGGAACCCCTCTCGAGGTGATTCGCTACGCGCCGATGGGTGACCCGATTGAAGTGAAGGTGAGGGGCTACAGACTGTCGCTCCGCAAAGGAGAAGCTGCAGCTGTTCATATCAAAAAAGATTTGTCATGAGTTTCGAAACTGCCACAGACGTGCGCATACACAACATTGCCCTCATCGGCAATCCGAATTGCGGCAAGACGACCCTCTTCAACTCGCTCACGGGGCTGCGGCAAAAAGTCGGCAACTATCCCGGCGTTACCGTTGAAAAGAAAGAAGGCCGCCTCACTCTTGACAACGGCGCCGAGGTAACCCTCCTCGACCTCCCCGGAACATACAGCCTCAACGCATATTCTCCCGACGAAAAAATCGCGACCGATATTCTCCTCGGCAGGGCAGACCACACGGAGTTTCCCGAGCTCGTGATTTGCGTTGTTGACGCGAGCAATATCGAACGCAACCTGTATCTTGTCAGCCAAATCATTGATAGGCATCTCCCTGTCATCGTTGCTCTCAACATGATGGACGTTGCCGAAGTTGCCGGCATCGAGATTGACATCAAGGCTCTCTCCAAACAACTCGGCGTCCTGGTTATCCCGACTATCGCGAGCAAAGGAATCGGGATCAACGAGCTGAAGCGGGGAATTGCCCAGGCAAGCGCGCCTTCGAAGGCACAGCGCAAGTGGCGCATGCCCGCGATTGTTGAGGAAGAGGCGGAGGAACTGGTTGGATACCTGCAGCGCCACCATAACATGAGCGATGCCGTTGCGTTCCATGAAGCGCTCACATTGCTCACTTCACCCGAATCATTGAAAGAACATTGTGACCGCTTTGCTCCGGAAGTCCTTGCCCACGTTCGTAAGGACCACGAGAAGCTCAACTTCATGGGCATCGATAGGCAATCCGTCGTTGTTGAATCGCGTTATGAATGGATAAAGAATGTCTGCTCGACCGCCGTAACGCAAGCATATCGCTCCGAAATGAACTTGAGCGATAAGATTGACCGCGTCGTTACGCACAGAGTTTGGGGCTTTGCCATTTTCTTGGGCATCATGGCAATCATGTTCCAGACAATTTTCACATGGGCAAACGTGCCCATGGAATCGATTGGCGAAGGCTTCGATTGGTTGGGAAATCAAATTCGCACTCTAATGCCGGCAGGCGACTTGCAAAGTCTGGTTGTTGATGGCGGACTCGCCGGCGTGTCGGCAGTCGTAACATTTCTTCCGCAAATTCTTTTTCTCTTTCTCTTCCTCGGCTTGCTTGAAGACACGGGCTACATGTCGCGCGCAGCGTTCATCATGGACAGGCTGATGAGCAAAGTCGGGCTGCACGGCAAGTCGTTCATCCCGATGCTGAGTTCCTTCGCGTGCGCAATCCCCGGTATCATGGCAACACGGACAATCGAAAGTCCGAAAGATAGACTCGTAACGATGCTCGTCGCACCGCTCATCAGTTGCAGTGCAAGACTTCCGGTGTACACGCTTCTCATCGCTGCGTTCATTCCTCAAACGACTGTGTTGGGATTTCTTTCACTCGCGGGACTCACGCTTCTCTCGATGTATTTGCTCGGACTCGTGATGGCGCTGGCGATGGCGTGGTTGTTCAAAAAGACATTGCTCAAAGGTGCGGCGCCGTTGTTCATCATGGAGCTTCCTCCATACAAAATGCCGTCGCTGAAATCCGTGCTGCTGCAAATGTGGGAGCGCTCGAAGTTGTTTCTCAAAAACGCTGGGACGATTATTCTCGGCGTCTCCATCGTGCTGTGGTTTCTCGCAACGTATCCCCGGCTTGAAAACGCATCGCCTGTCGAAGACTCGACTCGTCGAGCCGAACAATTGAAGCAAAGCTTCGTTGGGCGAGCGGGACAAATGATCGAGCCTGTTATCAAGCCGCTTGGGTTTGATTGGAAAATCGGCATCGGCATAATCGCGTCGCTGCTGCAACGCGAAGTTTTCGTCAGCACGCTCGGCACGATTTACAATATCCAGAATTCTGACGAAGACGCGGCAACCGTTTCACTGCAGCAACAAATGCGAAGCGACGTCAACCCGGAAACCGGCGCGCCGGTCTGGACTGCGCTCACCGCAATCTGCGTGATGATTTACTACGTGCTCGCAATGCAATGTATGTCAACTGTCGCGGTTGTCAAACGCGAAACCAACGGATGGAAATGGCCGATGTTTCAAATCGGTTACATGACTGCGCTTGCGTACGGCGTAACGTTCATCGTTTATCGCGTTGGGTTGATGTTAGGGTTCGGAGTATAGAATGGATTGGCAACAGATAACATCGTTGATCATTGTCGGGGCGACTGCGTTTCTTCTCGTCCGCCATGAAATGAAGAAACGGCAGCGAGCGAAACTTAGAGCGTGTGGCAACGATTGCGGCTGCACGTCGGATGTGTTAGAACGAATCAAAGCAGAATCGCAGCCAAATGTTTATCAACAACTCAACAAGAGTGCAACAAAATAAAAAGCGTGCTCATCAAACCTTTGCGAGGGACGAGCACGCTCTACTAACAAAAAGGTCTTCACATTCGTAAATGCGTTCCCTTTTCTGCTTCAATATACTCAAGCTGAAAGGGGATGTCAAGGTACGGATGTGGAGACCAATCACTCACTTCACATCATGGAGGTTTTTCATGCGTTCTTTTCTTGCTTCACTGTATTTAGCAGGTCTTTTGCTGTTGCATTTCTCCACAACTCACGCTCAGTCAGCCTCGAAAACAACTCTCGGAGGCTACGGCGAGCTTCACTACAACGAACCGGATGGCGCCAAACGCGGCATGCTCGACTTTCACCGCTTTGTGCTTTACATCGGACACACTTTCAATGAGAAAATCTCTTTCCGTTCAGAAGTGGAGCTTGAGCACACACTTGTCGATCCCGGCAAGGGCGGCGAGATTTCAATCGAACAGGCATACCTCGATTATCAGATCACTTCGTCGTTCGGCATACGCGCAGGGATTGTCTTGCCTCCTGTGGGAGTTGTAAATCTCTTTCACGAGCCGCCAACATTCAATGGCGTTGAGCGCCCGAACGTTGATCGAGTTATTATTCCGACAACGTGGCGGGAAGCGGGAGCCGGCATTTATGGAACGCCCGGCGAACAATTCCGCTATCAGGTCTATGTCGTCGGCGGATTGAAGGCGGAAGGATTCAGCGCTTCAGACGGATTGCGCGGCGGACGGCAGAAAGCGCTCGAATCCAATCCTGCCAATCCATCCATCACCGGCCGCGTGGACTACTCGCCTGTATTGGGTTTGCAATTAGGCGGATCATTCTTCGTCGGCGGGGCAACGGCTGATAAGGATAGTATTGGCGAGCCGTCGGTCGCTCTCTGGTCCGGCGATGTTCGTTATCAGATTGATGAGTTTTCTTTCAGAGCCGAAGGAGCTATTGCCACGATCAGCGACGCCGGCAAGCTGAATGCGAAGATCAAAAAAAATGTCGCCGACAAAATCTTCGGCTACTACATCGAGGGCGCCTACAACTTCCTGCCGCTCATCTGTCCTGAATCCGAACAAGAGCTTCATTGCTTTGCGCGCTATGAAAAATACAATACGCAAGCTGCAACGACGGGCGTTGCCGTGCAGTCGCAATTCAATCGGAACGACGTTGTGCTCGGCTTGACATACAAGCCGACGTATAACACGGCGTTCAAGTTTGATTATACGTTTCTCAACAACGAATTGAATGGCGGCGCAAATAAAAACACGAAGCAACTCAATCTCGGCATTGGCTACTTCTTCAACTAATATCACCCGGTCTTTGCAACCGCCACGTCACGTAGGGACACGACTCCGTCGTGTCCTTCCGCGCATAAACAAACGCGAGCATCTATCAAATCGGAGCGCGTCGGTATGCAAACAAGGACATGGCGGAGCCATGTCCCTACTGTTCGTGTTTCTTCTCTACCCTCTGTTCGGAAGAACGCACGTAGAGCAAACAGAGCTTCTTCTGCAAAAGCATTTCTCCGATAGCATTCGCATTGAGAATATCGCATTGGCTCTCTCCACGTCTGAGCGCGAAACTCTGCAAGAAAAAAACAAACAGCGCTTTCCGCACGATACGCTTCATCTTCTCCTCGCATCGAACTCGGAGAAGACTGTCGGCTATGCGATTGTTGATGATGTCCAAGGAAAGGACCAACCCATCACGTATTGCATCATCGTGGACGAAAGCCTTGCAGTCAAAGAAGTGGGAATCCTGGCCTACCGCGAACCCTACGGCGGCGAGGTGCAACAAAAATCATGGTTGAAACAATTCATGGGAAAGCAGCCTGAAGACAGCATCCGTCCGGGCAGGGACATCAAGAATATTACCGGCGCAACGATTTCCGCTCGTTCGGTAACGTTAGGCGTCAAGAAACTCCTGACTCTCTTGCGCCTCGTACAATCACGACTTCCTCACCCGGCAGGCGCATCCAAATGAAATTGCATTTGAGAGATGCCGATAAAACACTGAAGTTGTTCCTCACAACGTTTCTTCTGGTTCTCACGATCGGATATGCAGTCGGGCTGTTCTTTGTTGAGCACACGACCGCATTCAGTCAACAAGGCATACGAGAACAGTTCTTAGGAAACGAAGCAGCCGAACGGGCAGAAACAATGCGCTACGAGAAGTCGGCGAATGAGATGTTCGTTTTCATGCACAATCATATTCTTTCGCTGGCGCTTATGTTCTTTACCACAGGAGGAATCTTCTATTTTTCATCTCTCGTCTCCGAGAAGATGAAAATAGTTTTGATGCTTGAGCCGCTCGCTGCAACGCTCATAACATTCGCGGGCATTGCGCTCATACGCTATGTGTCGCCGATGTTCAGCTGGCTCGTGTTACTCTCGGGAGCATCCCTGTTCATTTGCTATAGCGTTATGGTTTTTCTGATCATGCGGGAGCTATGGTTCACGAATCCAAATCGCCGGGGCGCTGACTGAGCACCCGGGATTTCACCGCTCCCAACCCGAAGGGTTCCTTTCCGAAGGAACCCTTTGGGTCGGAAAGGGATGGAGACTGTGTAAAAACCTTGTAGAGCGACACTCCTCCAACGGAATCTCGACGAGTCGTAGTACTTCGGACAGTGTCGTTCTTGCGAACGGAATGAGCGATTCAGGAGAATCGCTCTACGAAGGAGTTCGCCAAGCACGCAGAGATTTCTCCATATGGGAAATGAGTTTTTTCACTCGTTGATTTTCCTGTGCGATTTGCGTAGAATTTTGTTGAGCTATTTACGGAATCCGATGTCCACTATCGCACAGACCGAGCCGCTTGCAGAAGGGGCTTCCCGACCGTTTCATGCCCCCCATGAGGGAGTGCCGAGCGACCGCGCGAAACAGTACAACCGCACGAAGCTGACTATCGGCATCGCCTCATCCATTCTTTCGTTTGTCGTTGTTCTCGCTCTTGTGGTCTCGGGGTTCTCAGGTTATCTGCGCGATTGGGCTTTGGCGCGTTCGCAAAACGAATATGCCTCGCTCATCGTTTTCCTCGTCGGGATAGGAATCATCGAGTCGTTGGTTTCCCTCCCTTTGAGTTTCTACTCGGGCTACACCATCGAGCATCGCTACCATCTCTCCAACCAGACTCTTGGGCGGTGGGCGTGGGAACGAATGAAAGGTTTGCTTGTTGGTGCGCCATTCATGGTCATCGTTGTGTTTGTGTTGTATTATTGTTTGAAGATGTACGGCGAGTGGTGGTGGTTGCCGGTAAGTATCGCACTGACGTTCTTTTCCATTGTGCTCGCGCGGATTGTTCCGACGTTCATCATGCCGCTCTTTTACAAATTCACGCCGATTGAGGACGGCTCGTTGAAGGAACGCATTGCGCAACTCTGCGAAAATGCGGGCGTTCGCGTCGAGGGAATTTTTTCATTCAACATGAGCAAGAATACGAAGAAAGCGAACGCGGGCTTCACGGGCATCGGCAAATCGAAACGGATCATTCTCGGCGACACGCTGATCAGGGAATTCTCGGAAGACGAAATCGAAACGGTGTTTGCCCATGAGCTCGGGCACTACAAACATCGGCACATTGTCATCGGCATTATTGTAGGAATTGTGTCAACGTTCGCCGGTTTATTCGTGACGTCGAAGCTGTACGGCGCTTCTCTCGCTTGGTTTGGATTTGACTCGATCACGGATCTGGCGGCGCTGCCGCTGCTGGGAGTATGGCTTTCGTTGTTCGGACTTGTGACGTCGCCGCTGGGCAACATGCTTTCGCGAAAGCACGAACGTGAAGCCGACCGGTATGCTGTGCGGACGACGAACAACAAGAATGCGTTTGTGTCGGCATTGAACAAGCTTGCAGCTATGAATCTTTCCGATCCCGAGCCGCATCCGCTGATCGAATTTTTGTTTTACAGTCATCCCTCGATTGCCCGTCGCACTGCATTGGTACAGGCAATTGACTGAGCAATGAAGACGCTTGTCGGGGCAGTGCGCTTCATCGCAGCGGCGTTCCACTCAATACTCTTTGCATCGCTTATCTTGATGACACTCGTGTTCACACGAAACAGCCGGGTGTTTCATTGGTGGTGCAGAAAGTGGGCGGGGTTGGCGCTGAAGATCGGCGGGGTTGCAGTAAGCGTACGAGGAGCGGAGCATCTCCTGGAGGGACGGAGTTTTGTGTACGTCTCGAACCACGCGAGCGTGTTCGATATTCCCGCGGTCATTGCAGCGATCCCCGACGAAATACGCATCGTGTACAAGAAAGAGTTGGAGAAAATTCCGATCTTTGGATGGGGATTGAAGTACGGAAGCTACATCGGTATTGACCGCGGGCGCGGCGTCGAGGCACAAAAAAGTTTGGAAGAAGCCATTGAAAAAATCAGAAATGGAGAATCGGTTCTTTTGTTTGCCGAGGGCACCAGAACACTCGACGGCAGGTTGCAGACGTTCAAGCGCGGCGCGTTTCACATCGCCGCCCGGGCCGGTGTTCCGGTCGTGCCGCTGACAATCAACGGAAGTTTTCGTATTCTTCCTAAGAACTCTATCGCTGTGCAACCCGGCGCAGTGCAATTGATTCTCGAACAACCAATTTACCTCAAGGGAAAAGATGGCAAAGAAGCTGAACGTGAACTTATGGAGAAAGTCCATGCTGCAATCGAAAAGCATTACATCAATCAGTAAACAGCTGCTCATCCTGCTGCTCGCGCTTGCGGGCTTGAGTTGCAAATCGGATCCGCTGGCCGTAACAAGCGAGCGCTCGCGGCTTGGCGATTTCACGCTCGATGTTGCCGCAACGTACCGAGCAACCGACGGCATTGTGGAAATGGAATTCCGCGGTCGTGTGAGTTTTCCCCTCGAACCGCGCGACTCGCTGTACGCTATCCCGAACAAAGGCACGTTCAAACGCCGCATCGTTCTCAAAGACACGCTCTCTGTACGACGGGATAGCGTCAGTATATTCTACACTCTCCCCCCCGGGGTTGTGGTGAAGGTTGACACGACCATGACTCTCGTCCTTCACTTCAAACGCACCGCGAGCGGCTCCGGCCTCATCCTGAAGACGAAGAACGACAGCTTGATCTGCCTGATGGGAACGCTCACGGGAGCCGAGCTGGATACACTCCAGGCTCGGACGGGAGCGCTGAATTTCCGCGTCAGCATGGGGACGAATGCGTACGTTGCGCGTAACACGCAATGCGGCCGCGAGGCTGATTACAACACGGTCTTCTCAATGAACAATACATTCACGGACGTCAGGCCGGCATACAGCAGTCTTTTCTCAAATAGCGCGCGCGTGTATGCCGTGTACAATATCATCAATACTCAAATTGTGAAGAACGTACAAAATTGCGCGGAGTACAAAGGGGAGTTTACATACGCGGCAATGAGACTGTAACCATGGCTGTTACTTTGAAAGATGTGGAGCATGTTGCAACACTTGCGCGCCTTTCGTTTTCCGATGGAGAGAAGGAACGATTAGTGCACGAGTTGAACGAGATCGTGAGCTACATGGAAGAACTCAACACACTCGACACGACAAACGTCGAGCCGTTGTCGCACGTTGTCGACGTCAATAATGTATTTCGGGATGACGAAGTGACGCCTGGCGTGACACGTGACGAAGCCTTGAAGAATGCGCCGGCGAAATCCGAAAAATTCTTCCGGGTTCCGAAAGTCATCGGTGAGCGATGACGCGGGTCGTTGCCGTCATTCCCGCGCGCTACGCCTCGCAGCGCCTTCCTGCAAAACCTCTGGCAGACATCTGCGGCAAACCGATGGTGCAGCATGTGTACGAACGCGTGCAGCAGGCAACGCGCGTGCACGATGTGCTTGTTGCGACAGACGATGAACGCATCGTTGACGCGGTGCGCGGCTTCGGCGGCAATGTCGCCATGACTCCCTCCACGCTGCAGAGCGGAACAGATAGAATTGCTTTCGCCGCGAAGAGTTTAGCTGGCGCGGACATTATCGTGAATGTGCAAGGCGATGAACCGTTGATTGCGCCGGAAATGATTGATGAAGCGGTAGCAGTTGTTGCAGGCGTTCCCGAGGTGGGAACCGTGGTCAGGAAGATCGAGAGCGTCGCGGAGCTCTTCAATCCAAACGTCGTGAAGGTTGCACTCGCCCCTGATGGACGATGTCTCTATTTCTCACGCTCACCGATTCCGTTCGGGCGCGACATTGCGCAGAAGGAGTGGCTGAAGCATCACACGTTCTACAAACACATCGGGCTGTACGTGTTCACGAACGATTTTCTTTTTCAGTACGCAACGATGAAACAAACACCGCTCGAACTTGCCGAGAAGCTGGAACAGCTCCGCATTCTTGAGCACGGGTACGGCATCAAGGCGGCGGTTACGGAGTTCGACAGCATACCGGTGGACACGCTGCAGGATTTGGAGAACGTCCGCTCGATGTACAGGAGCATGCATGAGCGACACTGAAACACACAAAGGCTTCGGGTCTAGCCTGCGGACAACATTCCTGCGAGGATTTGTTGTCATCATCCCGCTTGCCCTCACGTACTGGTTCTTCAGCGCGCTGCTGAACGCCATTGACGGTATTCTCTCCCCGGTGCTCGCAAATATTCTCGGCAGAACGGTTCCCGGGCTTGGTTTTATCTCGATGATGATCATGATTCTTCTGGTGGGATTGCTGTCGCGCAATATTGCCGGGAAGGTGCTGTTCAATTCGTTCGAGAACTTGTTGAAGCAAATTCCCATCGTCCGCGCCGTGTATGGCGCGATCAAGGATCTGGTTGGGGCAATCGGGGTAGGAGGGAAAGGAAAATCGTTTCGCGAAGTCGTTCTCGTCGAGTATCCCCGGCCCGGATTGTACACGCTCGCGTTCGTGACCAACGAGATGCCGTATGTTGCATCAAACAACATTCAAACAAATTTTGTCAACGTGTATATTCCAAACCCGCCCAACCCAACGTCGGGGGTTCTGATCCTTGTCCCGAAAGAGCAGGTAGTGAGAGTCAACCTGACGATCGAGCAAGGACTGAAGCTTGTTCTTTCGGGTGGAATCGTCGTACCGGAAAAACTCCAACAAGTGCAATGAAACGTCACCATCAAGTAAAGTACATTTTTGTCACAGGCGGTGTTGTTTCCTCGCTAGGGAAAGGCATCGCATCCGCCTCGCTTGGATTGCTTTTGAAATTGCGCGGGCTGCGCGTCACAATTCAGAAATTCGATCCCTATCTGAACGTTGATCCGGGGACGATGAATCCGTTCCAGCATGGCGAAGTCTATGTGACC
>JANNUB010000300.1:0-43100 GCA_031394795.1 Ignavibacteriota bacterium
CAGTCAAAGGTCGCCATCGGTTCGGGCGGTGTGCTCTGGAAGGGATTCACCAAGGGAACGCAGACGAGGCTGAATTTCATTCCGGCACAATGGACGGATTTTATCTATACTGTTCCCGGAGAGGAATTCGGCCTTCTCGGCGCGACCGTTGTGCTGACACTGCTGATGATCATCCTGTTTCGCGGGGTAATGATCGCTTCCGCTGTGAAGAATTCTTATGGGAGTTTTCTCGCGATCGCCATTGTGGGCGTCTTCGCAACGCATACGTTCATGAATATCGGCATGGCGCTCGGCCTCACTCCCGTCGTTGGCGTGCCTCTCCCATTTCTTAGCTACGGCGGATCTTCTCTGCTCGCGAGCATGGTGATGGTCGGGTTGCTGTTGAATTTGTATGCGCACAGAAAAGAATATTAAGAACTGATGTTACGCAAAAAGGAAATTTGCATTGGTTTCCATCAAAGCCCTCATCCCCCGCCCCCCCGCCTGCCTCCATAGCTCTTTGAGGCGGGCAGGCTTCTCCCAAAGGGAGAAGGGGAGGAAAGAGCGCAGATTCAACAAAGTCCCTCTCCCCTTGGGAGAGGGATTTAGGGTGAGGGCGTTTGAATACAAAAGAAAACAAAATTCTGCGTAACGTCAGTTAAGAAAACGATCGCATATGAAAAAGAAGAAAAGCATTCACCGGCAGCCCAGACCGCAGCGCAAGAATAATCTCCCGCGCGCACTTCCTGCCTCCATGCTCCGCTGGCATTGCACTCCTGCCGATCTCGGCGTTGCCGATCTCGGCGTATCGTGTTTCGACGACGCTGCAACGGTCAAAGATATCATCGGACAGGATCGCGCATTGCGCGCTCTGCACGTCGGATTGGAAATGGCTCATGTCGGGTATAACATTTTTGTGACCGGCGTTTCCGGCACAGGACGCACGACGACCATCAAGCGTCTTCTGACCGAGTTTGAACAGCTCCCCGCGACCCTGACGGACAAATGCTACGTGTACAACTTCCACGATCCCGATGCGTCCCGGCTGATAACGCTTCCGGCCGGTCAGGGTTCGGAGTTCAAGAAGGAGATGGCGTCGTTTCTCAACGACCTTCATACGCAAATCCCAGCAGCGTTCGAGAGCCGTCGTTTCAGTGAGATGCGCAAGCAAACGCTCGAACATTTTCAGGAGCGCCAACGGAGCGTCCTGCGCGACCTGGAAAAGAAAGTAAAGGACAAGGGGTTTGAAGTTGTGCAGGTGCAAACGGGTGCGACAACACGTCCCGAGATCGCACCGGTGCTGGAGGGCAATCCCGTGACGTTCGACCAGTTTCAGGCAAAAGTGGACACAGGCGAAATGACGGAAGAAGCCTTCACCAAAATGACCGGCGACCACGCCGAGCTTGAGCGCCTGATGGACAGTGTGATGCGAGAAATGCGCAACATCGAGCGCAAGGCGAAAAAATCCACCGAGCAGCTCACCAACCGCGTTGTCGCACCGATCGTTGAAGAGCTGATTCAAGACCTTGAAGAAAAATACTCTTCGCCTGCAATCCACACGTATCTCGAGGAGATCGAACGGCACGTTCTGGACAACGTTCATCGCTTCCATCCGCGCGAGGAACAGCAGCAAAGCACGCTGGGATTTCAATTTCAAAAAGAAGAGGATCGTTACACCGAGTTTCAAATCAATCTCATCATTGACAACAGCACGGCGAAGGGACGCCCTGTCATTATCGAAACAAACCCGCGGTACAAGAACTTGTTCGGCACTATCGAGCGAGTCGTCGATCGCAACGGCGTCTGGCGGACGGATTTCATGCAGATCAAGAGCGGCTCGCTCTTGAAAGCCGATGGCGGCTACCTCGTGATTAACGCGATGGATGCCTTGGTCGAGCCCGGGGTGTGGACAACGCTGAAGCGCGTTCTTCGCAACGGTCTGCTCGATATTCAGCCGCCCGATTTCTTTACCCACAACGCATACTTCGCTCTCAAGCCTGAGCCTGTTCCGCTGAATGTCAAAGTGATCATGATCGGGGACGCGTACACGTATAGATTCCTGTACGAGATGGACGACGATTTCAAAAAGATCTTCAAGGTCCGCTCGGACTTCGACGTCGAAATGCCGAACGACAGGAAGTCCATCGCAAGCTACGTCGCGTTCATCAAGACCATGTGCCGCGACGAGAAACTTCTTCCGTACGATATCAGCGGCATGACGGAAATCGTCGAGTACGGCGCACGGCTGGCAAAGCAACAGAAAAAGCTCTCGACGCGCTTCACCCGCATCGCGGATTTGATTCGCGAGGCAAACTACTGGGCGCAGAAAGACAATGCCGCGACCGTGACCAAGCTGCACGTACGCAAAGCAATTGAAGAGCACATCGAGCGCGTGCGGCTTGTGGAGGAGAAGATCCAGGAGATGATCGAAGACGGCACGATTCGCGTTGAGACGGAAGGCGCGGTCGTCGGGCAGGTGAATGGACTGTCGGTGTACCACACAAGCGGCTATTCATTCGGCAAACCGTCGCGCATCACGGCGAAAACCTCAATCGGACGCGCGGGCATCATCAACATCGAGCGCGAAGCAGATCTCAGCGGCCCATCGCACGACAAAGGCATGCTGATTCTCAGCGGCTACCTGCGCGACAAGTATGCAAAGAACAAACCGCTGATGCTGAGCGCAAGCATTGCATTCGAACAAAGCTACGGCGGCGTTGACGGCGACAGCGCATCGTCAACGGAAGTGTATGCGCTGCTCTCGAGTCTCTCGGGCATTCCGCTCCGACAGGATCTTGCCGTGACAGGCTCCGTTGACCAACACGGCAACATCCAGGCGATCGGGGGAGTGGATCAAAAGATCGAAGGGTTCTTCGATGTGTGCAAAGCGCGGGGACTGACCGGAACACAGGGCGTGCTGATTCCGAAACAGAACGTATCGGATTTGATGCTCCGCCACGATGTGATTGATGCAGTGAACCAAAAGAAGTTTCACGTCTACGCGATCACGACGATTGATGAAGGCATTCGGCTTCTCACAGGCAAACAGCCGGAGGTTGTTCACGCCAAAGTTGACAAGCATCTGTTTGCGATGGCGCGAAAAGTAAAGAAAATGGGTTAGAAACAATTTCAACGAGCGAGGTAAAACTACTATGCAAATCTACATTGGCAATCTCCCAGCAAGCGTCACGGATGTTGAGCTTCGCGCGATGTTCGAGCCGTTCGGCAAGGTCTCGGCCGCGAGCATCGGCAAAGAGGGCGGCTATGGTTTTGTGGAAATGAAGGTCAAGGCAGAAGGACGAGCCGCAATTGAAGCGTTGCGCGGAAAAGAAATGGAGGGAAAACCGCTGCTTGTGCGTGCGTTGAAGCAGGGCGATGCATTTCACGAGCATGCACGCTCTCTCCAAGGTGGCTCGCGTGCGGGGCAGTTAGGCTTTCAACAGGTTCGCGGGGGCGGCGCCATTCGCAGGGGCGGGCAGCGCGGGAGCTAATTACATGAAAGACGAACTCACCGAGCAGACCATCGCTCCCGATCCGATCATGCAGTTCCAGAAGTGGTTCGACGACGCCCTCGCGCGAAACATTCCGGACGCGAACGCGATGATGCTTGCCACGGCAACGCGCGAGGGGAGAGTCTCCGCGCGCATTGTTCTGCTGAAGGGTTTTGACGAGCGCGGCTTCTGCTTCTTCACCAATTTTCTGAGCGCGAAAGGAAAGCAGCTGACTGCCAACGCGAGCGCCGCGCTCGTTTTTTTCTGGCAAGCGTTAGAGCGGCAAGTGCGGATCGAAGGGACCGTGAGCAGAATGAGCGACGCAGAGGCCGATGCCTACTTCCGCACACGTCCGCACGGCAGCCAGATTGGCGCGTGGGCGTCGCCGCAAAGCGAAGTGATCAGCAACCGCGCGTTTTTGGAAAAACGCGTAGAAGAGTCTGAAAGAAAATATGGCGAGAATGTTCCGCGTCCGTCCCACTGGGGCGGGTATCGCCTCGAGCCGCTCTCGATCGAGTTCTGGCAGGGACGCGCAGACCGGATGCACGACAGGCTCATCTACAGAAAGAGCGCGGCGGGCGACTGGCACATCGAGCGGCTCGCGCCATAGCCTTACTTGATTTCTCTTCTCATCCGGCTCGGATCGTCCGTGATGATGATCCGAACGCCCTGCGAGATTGCCTTTGCAAGTTGCGCGCGCGTGTTCACGCCGTAACATCCTAACGTTATGTCGTTTTCACGAGTGTCGTCCGCGAACCGTTTGCGCAGGTGGGTAACGCTGCATGTGAATACCGAAGCGCCGACTCGCCGGCAAAGATCGGAAGGCTTCTTCTTGAAATCCCGAATCGGAGAATACAGCGCGCCGATGGCGATCTCAGGGTTGAGCGTGTGAAATCGCGCGAGGAACCGGTGATCGAACGATGAAACAAGTACTTGCTCACCGATCTCGCTTTCCGAAATAACGCGGGAGAGCACTTCTTCGAGTGCGGGCCGTTTGCGCCGCTCGCCCACCGGTGCGCTGCCATCGGTTTTCACTTCGATGTTCAGGAGAATATGCCGCGGTAGGATGCCAATGACTTCTTGAAGAGTGGGCACATGCTCGCTGGAGCCTGCATCAAGCTTCCGGAGTTCTGCCACAGTCAAGTCCGAGACTTTACCGCGGCCGTTCGTCGTGCGGTTGACGGTCCGGTCGTGAAGGACAACAAGCTCGCCGTCCTTCGACATGCGAACATCAAGCTCGATGCCGTCGGCGCCGTCATCGAGCGCTTTGCGAAATGCCGCGAGTGTGTTCTCCGGCGCCGAGCCGGAGCTGCCGCGGTGGGCGATGATGGAGATACGATCCGTTTCTCGCCATCCCATCGTTCACGCACCAATCAGCGCTCTGATATCATCATTCACACTCTCGATCGCCGCCATACCGTCCACATCTACAATGACGCCGCGCTTCTTGTAGAAATCGAACACCGGTTCGGTGGACGAGTGATACACCTTTAATCGTTTGCGGACCGTTTCGGGTTTGTCGTCATCGCGCTGCATGAGCTTTCCACCGCACGAAGGGCACGGAGTTTTCAGCGTCACGCCGTCGGTAAGCTTGTTGAAGATCTTTCCGTCCCGCGTGCACATGAGGCGCGCACTGAGACGCCGGATCACTTCGTCGGCGTTCACTTCGAAGTTGATGACTTTGTAGTTCTTGATGCCAAGCTCGTCGAACAGGCCGCTCAGTGCTTTCGCCTGGTCCACTGTCCTCGGAAATCCATCGAGGATAAATCCTTTCGCGACTTTGGGCGATGTGAGAACGACGCGCACGATCTCGATCATGACGTCATCCGGCACAAGCTGGCCTGCATCCATGATCGCTTTTGCTTTCTTCCCAAGCTCCGTCCCTTCGGCGACTGCGACACGGAGCATGTCGCCGGTGGAGATATGTGGGACGTCGAATTCCCCGGCAAGAAGTTTTGCCTGTGTTCCTTTGCCGACACCCGGCGGCCCGAACATGATAATTCGCATTGCAATCTTTCGTCAAAAATGGATTTATGCTGAAACGAGCAGTGCTGAAGGGCGATGAGTCGCGAGCCGCGCCCGGCGGGCATCCTCTTTCGATGTTATGACGGCAAGCTGCCCGCATGCGGCATCGATATCTTCACCCGCGCTGCTTCGCACAAACACGTTGAGATTATGCGCGCGAAGGCGATCGGCGAGTTGCTGCGTTCGCGGCGAAGATTTCATGCCTGCCCCTATGCCCGTAAACGTAATGTCGTGGTACGGAATGATGTTGATCTTGCATGGAACGCGTCTCGCTATCGTGATGAGTTGACGCACTTCGTATTCCGAATCGTTCACGCCGTCAAAGAAAATGTATTCATACGTGACGCGCTTCTTGGTTTTGCGGTGATAATACTCAAGTGCCGGCATCAACACGTCGAGGGGGAATTTTTTGTTGATGGGCATCAGCTTCGTCCGCGTTTCGTTTACCGCACTGTGCAGCGACACTGCGAGCCTTGCCTTCACTCCATCATCTGCCATCTGCCGAATGTTGTCCGCCCAGCCCGCGGTTGAGATCGTGATGCGCTTTGCGGGAAAGTTCATTCCACCGATCATAATTTCGACCGCGTTCATCACATTGCGGTAGTTCATCAGCGGCTCGCCCATGCCCATGAACACGATATTCGTGATGGGTCGCTCGCTTACGCGGCGAATCTGCACGACTTGATCTATGATTTCTCCTGCGCTCAGATTGCGAAGGAATCCCATCGTGGCTGTCGCGCAGAACTTGCAGTCGAGCGGGCATCCTACCTGACTCGAAATGCATAACGTGAGCCGGCGCTGTTCTTCTTCGTTCGTCGCATCGTCGCCGCGAAACGCGAGCCGCGGCGGAATGAGCACGCTTTCCACATTCAAGCCATCACGCAGCGCGATCAAGAATTTCGTCGTCGCATCGCGACGTGAGCAGTGCGTTCCTGCAATCGTCACCCCCTCGATGTAGGCAGACTGGATCAAATGCTCGCGAAAACTCTTCGCGAGACTCGACATCTCGCCAAAGTCCCTCACATCTTTCGTGTAGAGCCACTCGAACAGCTGTTTGCCGCGATAGCGTTTCTCGCCAATTCGTTCAGCAACATCGGAAAGCTCTTGGAGGGTCAGGCCCAGCAGGTTGTAGCGCGGAGCAGTCATCCTGAAATAAGTTACGAAAGATGAATGGGTTATTCAAGGAAGTGGTTCCCCAAAGCGCGGACGGGCTCAAAACAAGAAAGCCTCCGAGAAAAGCTCAGAGGCTTGGATCATCTCAGTGATCAACTACGGCTTCACGTTGGAATCGACCTGAAGGAAGACGTCCATACACACGTTAAAGTTCGCAGTTACGGCCGGCCCAGCTCCTTGAGCTCGAAGTACAGCAACATTCGGCAGACTATTGAAACTCGTGAGGCCTGAAAGCAAGCTGCTCAACGCGACCGGATTGTAGGTGATCAATCCCCCCGAGTTGCGCAGCGAAACTCCGGCTGAGAAGGTTTCGTACTGCCCGCTAAACCTGAGCAACCTGGTTTCCGGTTGGCTGTCAAAGCGAACGTACACATCGCCGCTGACAATACCCTCTGGATGCGGGTGCGTGACACTAACGCGAACGTCATAGATTCGGAGGGCCTGGAAATTCTCGCGGAAATCGGACGGGATCAGACCCTTAACGCTGATTTGCCCTGTTGAGCTGTTGAACGAGCCATTGCCCGTATTGATCGTCGCGCACCCGGAGATCGGATCGGCATCAACAGAAACCGTGATCGGATCATAGAGGCAGTCGAAGCCCGTCGTCGTCATCACAACAACGACAAGAACAAGAAGAAGAAGTTTTGTTTTCATATAAACACTCCTGAATTTTTTTTGCGGTGTTGAATTAGAAACCGAAGCCGATGCTTGTCGAGATACTCGTCACCGAACCGAAGTTCAGATCTCCATGCAGATGAACAACGCCGAGATTCAGCGCTGCCCCAACTGTCCCACGCACTTTGTCTTTTCCTTCAAACGTAACGCTCACGTTCTGGCTACCGCTCGCAGTAGAAGTGAAATTCAAATCCATGCTGTTCTTCGTATAGCCGAAGCCGCCGTACAATTCGAGAATCGAAAATGTCTTGCTGACCTGCGGTCCGGCGTAGAAGCTGGAAACGCTAATGTAATCGCCAAAGGTGATCTTGTTATAGAAAATTCCAACGGCAATATGAACCGGCGGTTCTCCTTCGCCAAAGTATTGGCTAACGCTATGGCGCCCCCCGATGCCCCAATATGTTATCTTCGGCAAGCCGCTGATTTCGGGAACTGGAAACCCTCGTATGATCAACTCTGTCCCTTGCACGTGTCCGATGGTGGCTTGCAGCGCCACGAGCGGGAAGATGGGAAGATCATCGACAGAACCACCGCTTCCGGCATAGCTCAGTCCGGTCGCCGCATCCGTTACAACGGTTACTTCCTTCTTACCAAACACGGTTGCGGTGTTAAAGGTCTTTTGTGCAAACCCTTCCGGCGTTGCGGCATCGTAACTCTTCAAATCGTCGGAAAGAAGAGCGCCCATGCCGACAATGTTGATGGAGAGATTAAAGCCGCTGGGGGGGATGTCGGCTGAACGGTACCAGCCTGCCGTCATGTTGGCAGCAAACAGATCCTGGAGTGGCTGAACATAGCCTTGCACCGTTGTCGCATTGAAGCTTTTGAGCGCTTTCTCGAGCGAGCTTTCCGCGTGCACTGCGGGAACGAGAACGAGCAGTGTAGCAAGCGATGCCCCTGCAAGTTTCCAGATGTGGTTCATACACTTCATATCAGCACCTCGTGTTTTGTTGAGTGATTGTTGGGGAGCATGAAGAAATATATCCTTCGTGGAGGAAGATTGCAACTCCATGAATGTGCAAATCTGTCTCTGCTTCTTTCGCCGCCTCACGTAAGTCACTTAAGCTCTGCATCCGCCTGAATATACAACTCGATATGAACCGTCAGGTTGTTCGGGACGGGGGAGGGAGCAAGGTGGCCTAAGGTCGAGACGGTGACATTCGGAAGAGGGCTGGTGGTAAGTGCGCGAAGGATCTCGTTTATACCCTCCGGCTGCGGGGTGAGATATGCCGAGCCTGTCAGAAGAGACTGCGGGGTGTAGAAGGCAGACCATGGTGCGGTTCCGGTTTCGGGGAATCTGAGGATCGGTTTGGCTTCTCCGCTGGCCACACGGATCGCTGCAGTGCCCGCTATCGCACCGGCGTATTCGCCTTCCACTCTGACTTTGAAATCATAGAGTCTTCCTTGCCGGATCCTGTTTTTGTACTGGACGGGTATGAGACTGTCGAGGTTTATTGTTGCCGCTGCGACAAAGACCGTGTTCGTTCCGAGTTTGAATCGCGCAACGATAGGATTGAGATTCACCGATACGAGCACCCCGTCGTTCACGCATGATGAGCCCATGAGCGCCAGGGAGAGCACCAACCCTGTGAGAAGAACCAATAGTCTATGTTTCAACTGCATTTTCTTTCTGCTGCACGACACCGTCAGAACCCGAAGCCGATCCCTCCAGAGAAATGCTGAATGGTGCCGAAGTTCGCGTCCGCGTACACTTTGATTGCCTGCAGGTCAATCATAAGCCCCGTAGTTGCGCGGAAAGTGTTGCCGCCGTCAATCGTTGCGTTCACGAGCATTGGCGTCACGATGCCATTTGCGCTGTAGGTGTAGTGCAGCCGCATTGTGCTCGTTTCCCATCCTGCGCCGCCGTACAAGGTGAAAAGCAGAACGCTCTTGCTGAACTGAAGATTTATAGCGGTTCCTTCAAGCTCAAGAATGTTGCCGACAGAAAAATTGGAATAGAAACCACCGAGGGAGATGTCAAGAGGACATTGCGGAATGTACTGGCTGATGCTGTGGCGAATCCCGGCGCCGAACAAACGTGAAGGCGGAAGTTTGTTGCTGGAGAGCGAGGGCGTTGAGATATATCGTAGGAATGCCTGAGTGCCGAGCACCGTGCCGATCGTGATTTGCGGTGTGAACAGCGGAAAGTAATTCGTGTTGAGCATGCCGTCGGATACTTTGTACTGCATTCCCGATTGCGCGTCTATGAACGTCGTTCCTTTGCCGCCGAAGATCGTTGCCGTCCTGTAAGATCCTCCTTGTGGAACAAACCCCGCCGGCAATTTCGCCTCGTACGTCCGATGCTCTTCGCGGACAACCGACGCCATAGCAACCAGATCAACTCTGACATGAAAGCCGTCATCCGGGATCGCCGCGGAATGATACAAGCCAGCGTTCATGTTCGCGCCGAACATATCACCTAATGGATGGACATAGCCTCTTACCTCTTCAGGTGTGAACTGCTGAATAGTGATTTCCAATTGGGATTGTGACCGAGCATGAGGCGCTGCAAGGAATACAAGCCAGAAACCAAATTGCTGAAACCGTTTCCACGATATTGTCATGATTCTCCCCTAAAATGTTGAAAGAAGCAACACTGCTCATCCCCCCGTTGCATGAACTCGCCAACACTAGCAGACTTGATATAGAGAACGTACAGGCTGGAATTTGAACTGAGGATCAGGATGGTGAGAGCCTTGGAGTTTTCAAGGAATCAGGTGTCTTCCCGCCAAATTCTACGATTAAGGTAACACATGAGGAACAGAAAAGCAATAGGCAAAAAGACGTAAATCTAAATTTTTTTGCTATTTCTCTTTTACGGAATTCAGGAGGGATTCGAGGTCTCTTGGCAGGTTTGAATCGAAGAACATTTTCTCTTTTGTCGCAGGATGAATGAAGCCGAGCGTTTTGGCGTGAAGCGCCTGGCGATGAAGAATCTTGAGAAGCTGCTGCACTTGGGCTTTTTGCTTTTGCGAACCAGAACCGGCAACAATTTGCCGACCGTTGTAGGTCGGATCGCCGAAGACAGGATGACCAATGTGTGCGAGGTGAACGCGAATCTGATGTGTCCGCCCAGTATGCAATTTGAGCGTGATGAGGGAAAGATACTCGAACTGCTCGATGACACTATACTCCGTGACGGCATGTTTGCCGTTTGCCACGACGGCCATTTTCTTTCGGTCCGATTTGCTTCGGCCGAGACTCGCTTCGATGATGCCTTTCTTCTCCCGGAACGTTCCCCATACAAGCCCCAAATATTCCCGCGAAACAGTTCGCACGGAAAACTGTCTTGCAAGAAACGCATGCGCCGCGTCCGTCTTCGCAATCACCATCACCCCCGAAGTGTCTTTGTCAAGACGATGCACGATGCCCGGACGTGTCTCATCATTCAGTGTCGAAAGATGATTACAATGATACAGCAACGCGTTCACAAGCGTGCCGGTGTAGTTTCCGTACGCTGGGTGCGTCACCATTCCAGCAGGCTTGTTCAAAACAAGGAGGTTCTCATCTTCGTACAGAATGTCGAGAGGGATGTTTTCCGGGAGCGCTTTTTGTGGAGGGGGCTTCGGAAGTGCGATACGAATCACTTCGTTGCCGGATACCTGGTGGCTGGAGCGTACTTTTTTTCCATCAACCTGCACCGCGCCTTCTTCGATTGCGCGCTGGACTTTGTTCCGGGTTGCGTTTTGGATGTGATGTGTAAGGAAGAGATCGAGCCGTTCCTTTTTCTTGCCTGCGGGAACGACGATTTCAATTTCGTGTGGCATTGAAGGAACCGCTACTGCGGCGAGTTTTCCGGCACGGGAGCTTTTTCAGATGAAACAGACACCAGTGCCGGTGCATCGGCAGCTTCGCGGGTATGACGATGCTGAACAAAGAGGAGTATGAAAATGCCGATCGTTACTGCAGCATCGGCAACGTTAAACACCGGCCATCGCGAAAGCGAATAGCCAAGAACATTGATATCAAAAAAATCAACATCGAAGAAGTCCACGACTCTCCCGTAGAACAAAGGTGCTTCGTTGAAGATAACCCCGTAGAAGGTCCTATCAATGAGATTTCCTATGGCGCCACCAAGAATAAGAGCGAGAGAGAGTCTGAATAAAAGCGCATCGTTCCGCGCCCGATACAGGTAGTAGTAAATCGCAATGCTGAGGGCTATGGAAAAAAGGGAGAAGAACAGCTTTCCGCCAATATCAATCCCGAACGCCATGCCCGGATTCTCAATATACGTGAGCCGAAAAAAATCCCCCAGCACCGGTTTACTGAGACCGTATTGCATTCCATAGATATTGATGCCGAGCGAGGAAACGTTGATGCCCTTTACCCACAGCTTCGAGAGCTGGTCAACAGCGACGATGAGGAGGGTGAGCCAGAGAACGCGCACGAAGACCTCAGTTCTTCTTCATCTTCGCAAGCGCGAGGCGTCCTCGGGCACACGGCATGTTCGTGTTCTTGTACTCCGCGCATGTTTGGGCGGTCGGTACGGCTTCGAGTCGCTCTTTGGGAACCAACAGTCTGCAGGTACGGCAGAGACCGTACGTGCCGTCCTCGATGCGCAGCAACGCATCATCCAGCTGGGTGACGAATTTGCTTCCACGCGACGCAAAGAGAAATGTTTTCTCGCGTTCCATCGCGTCGGTTCCCTGCTCCATGTGCATCGAGTAGGTCGAGCTTTCCACAACGTACTCGCCCGTCATTGTGTCCATGATGCTTTCTTTGAGATTGTCGAGCTCTTCGACTGTCTCTTTGCGCTTTTCAAGGATCAACTCTTTGAAATGGCGCAGATCGCGAGGTCCGTAGCCTTTCGGCAGAGTCATTTTGATGACCATCGTTTTCGATTTTTTCGCAGACGCTTTGACTCTGGCTTTTCCTTTGGGCGTTTTCTTTTTCGGTTTTTTTACTTTCGCTTTCGCCATGAACTTTGTTCGCTCCTTGTGTTGTTAGATTCTTTTCTCGATGGAAATGTCCGCCGATTCGCCGTTGATATCCTGCGTATGGAATTCTCTCCCTGCGATGAGCTCCGAATGCAGTTCAACGGCAAGTGTTTCTGTTTTGATGTACCCACTCAATGTTTGCAATGCCCGTGCGAGTTTCTCCGGAGCGCGGCAGCCGATGGTAATCCGATCCGTCACTTCGAAACCGGCGTCCTTGCGCATGTTCTGAATGCGGTTGACGAATTCGCGCGCAAATCCTTCATTCACCAGATCCTCCGTCAATTCCGTGTCGAGCGCGACAGTCAGTCCTCCCTCTGATTCGACCAGCCAGCCCTGAATGTCTTCGCGCAGAATTTCGATGTCTTCCTTCGCAATTGTGAACGAAGAACCGTTCACCCGAAGCGTCATCGAGCCAATGTTCTCCAGCTCACCAATCTCGGCGCCATTCATCTCCTTGATTCGCTCGGCAATATGTTGTACGGATTTGCCGAACTTCGGCCCGATGGATTTGAAATTCGCTTTCGCCCTCTTCTTTACGATTCCCGAATCATCAGTGACAAACTCGATTTCCTTCACGTTGATTTCATCGAGAATGACGTCTTGCATCAACTCGACTTCATGCCGCTCCTTCTCGCTTACAATCGGAAGAATAATGCGCCTCAGAGGCTGGCGGACTTTCAAATTCGATTTCATCCGCATCGCACGAACAAGCTCGACAATCTTCCTCGCTCGTTCCATCTTCACTTCAAGCCCGAGGTCAACGGCATTCAATTCAACGTCGGGCATCAATGCAAGATGAACCGATTCGTGCGGCTCACGCTTCGTTACGGAGTTGAGATTGCGATACAGTTCCTCAGAGATAAACGGGGCGAACGGCGCCGAAAGTTTCGCGACTGCAATCAAGCATTCGTACAGTGTTTGATACGCCGCCGTCTTGTCTTTGCCAATCTCACTTTTCCAGAAGCGGCGACGATTACGACGAACATACCAATTCGAGAGCCTGTCCACTGTGAATTCACTCACACTCCTCGCCGCTTTTGTAACATCGTACGCTTCCATGAATTCCGTATAGCATTTGATGAGTGAATTCAACTCCGACAGAATCCATCGGTCAATCTCCTGGCGCTCTCCTACGGGAATTCGCGGTTCAGCATAACGAGACTTATCGATGTTGGCGTAGAGCGCGAAGAACGCGTAGGTGTTTACAAGCGTTCCGAAAAACTTCCGCTGCACATCACCAAGCTCATCAACATCAAATCTTGTCGTGCGCCAGGGCGGACTCGACGTAACAAGATACCAGCGCGTCGTATCGGCGCCGTATTTTGCAATCGTCTCGAACGGGTTGACGGTGTTGCCGAGCGACTTCGACATCTTCCGCCCTTCTTTATCGAGAATCAGTTCGTTGACAATGAGGTTTTTGTACGCGGGCTTGTCGAAAAGAAACGTTCCGATTGCATGTAACGAATAAAACCAGCCGCGCGTTTGGTCAATGCCTTCACAAATAAAATCCGCGGGATACTGTTTGCCCGAATCAATAAGTTCCTTGTTCTCAAACGGATAGTGCCATTGTGCAAAACTCATCGCGCCCGAATCGTACCATGCGTCAATCAGCTCCGGCGTTCGCTTTATCGTTCCGCCGCAGGAACATTGCCACGTGATTTCATCAACGAAGGGCTTGTGCAAATCCAGCGGGATCCCTGAACCCTGAACCCTGAACCCTGAAACGCTTTCCAACTCCGCAACGCTTCCCACACACTCCTGTTTCTTGCACTCCTCGCACACCCAAATCGGCAGAGGAGTTCCCCAAAATCTATCGCGCGAAAGCGCCCAATCTTTATTTTCCTCCAACCAATTTCCAAAACGTCCTTCGCCAACTTCCGGTGGCACCCAATTGATTTGCTTGTTCAGCTCAATCATCTTCGCCGCGTACTTCGTCGTGCTGATGTACCACGACTCGCGCGCGTAATATAACAGCGGCGTCTTGCATCGCCAGCAATGCGGATAGCTGTGAGTGATTGTTTCTTTGCGATAGAGAATACCGCGCTGTTTCAGATTTTGGATGATAAGCGGGTCGGCGTCCTTCACAAATTTTCCCGCGAAGTCAGTCACTTCACTTGTGAACTCACCGCTCTTGTTCACCGGGTGAATGGTCGGCAGATTGTATTTCTTCGACGTTTGATAATCGTCTTCGCCGTACGCGGGCGCCATGTGAACGATGCCGGAGCCATCCGCAGTTGTTACGAAATCCGCTTCGACAACATAGAATCCTTTTTTATCAACAGGATGATAATTGAAGATGCGTTCGTATTCGAGACCTGCGAGTTGCTTGCCTTTCATTTTCTCCAACACAGCATACTCGCCTTCAAGCGCGCTCAATCGCGCTTCCGCGAGAATGAGCTTTTCGCCTTTATGTTCAACTTTCACATAATCAATATTAGGATGAACTGCGAGCGCAACATTTGAGATGAGCGTCCACGGTGTTGTCGTCCAAACGAGGAACGACGTGTCAGGTTGCGACTTGAGTCGCATCTTCACATACACGCTCGGGTCTTTCACATCTTCATAGCCAAGCGAGACTTCATGCGACGAAAGCGGCGTTTCGCAACGCGGGCAGTACGGCTGAATCTTGTAGCCCTTGTAAATCATACCCGCGTCGAAAAACTTTTTCAGCGACCACCACACGGACTCGATGTAATCGTTCTCGAACGTGATGTACGGCTTCGAAAGGTCAACCCAATAGCCCATCTGCTCCGTCATCTGTTCCCACTCGGTTTTGTATTTCCAAACAGACTCGCGGCATTTTTGATTGAATGCCGCGACGCCGTACCTCACAATTTCCTCTTTGTGTTTGAAGCCGAGTTCCTTCTCCACTTCAATCTCGACCGGAAGTCCGTGCGTATCCCATCCCGCTTTGCGATGCACTTGAAAGCCGCGCATCGTTTTGTAGCGGCAGACCAAATCCTTCAGCGTCCGCGCCATCACATGATGAATGCCGGGCCGCCCGTTCGCGGTCGGCGGACCTTCATAAAACGTGAAGCCCTTCGCGCCTTCGCGAGTCGAAATGCTCTTCTCAAAAATTCCGTTCTCTTTCCAGAATTTCAGGATTTCTTTTTCGACTTCGGGATAGGAAATTTTTTCTGTGAGTTCTTTGAACATCATCTTCTTCTCTATTGTCATTCTGAGGGAGCGTAGCGACCGAAGAATCCGATACTGACATCCACTAAACTGGATTCTTCGCTTCGCTCAGAATGACGCTTCGCGTCACTTCAACTCAAACACCACATCCACTTGCGTGCTGATGGAAAGCTCGCCAGTCATGATCGGCGCGGCAGAGGAACTGGCATCCATCATCGCGGTACGCATCATCGGCATTGGCATCGGCCCGCCGCCGACGGATTCGGAAATCGTCATTACTCTGCCGAGCGTTGCGCCCAATTCTTTCGCGAGAACGTCGGCGCGCGCCTGCGCGTCGGACGCGGCTTTCTTCAACGCGTCGCGCTCAAGCTCGCGTTGCTTCGAGTTTTCATATTGCAATCCCCCGAAACTTGTGGCGCCGGCTTTCACTGCTTTGTCCATGAAGTCGCCGACGTTGTCCATCATCTTCCCTTTGAAGACGACGGAGAAATCGTTCGAGCCATTGTAGCCGAGAATCGGCGGCGGCTGGATGTTTTTCGAGTAATCGAGAATGGGCGAGACATTCACGTGCGACGTTTGAATTTCTTTTTCCTCCACGCCGTAATTCTTCAGCAACGCGAGCACCGCCCGCGTCTTCGCGCTCGCCTGCGACATCGCTGCCGATGCGGATTCGCCGCGCGTGTTCACTTGCACGCTCAGCCGGATTTGGTCGGGCGCGGTTTTCACGAATCCTTCGCCGCGAACGCTGACCGTGCGCGCTCGTTCTCTTGGTTCAGTTTGTTGCGAGAGTGCGGATGCGAACAACATCATGGTAACTCCTGTGAGCAAAAGTTTTTTCATGTTTTTCCTTTTTCAATGTTGAGCGGAGCGTCCGAAGGATCCCTTTGGGGAAACATCTCACCGCTGTTCGGTTTCATGACAGGCTTCAAACTGACCAGCATAGAGACCCTTCGCCCAAAGAAGGCTCAGGGTTTACGAAAATATTGTATCAACCAAAGTACGACTGAAATCAAAAGGCTGACGAAAATGCTTGTCGTCAGCGGAAAGTAGAATCGGAAATTCTCTTTCTCGATGCGAATATCGCCGGGGAGTTTGCCGAGGAACGGAATCTTGTCGAAGAACATCAACCCCCCGCCGATCGCTGTAATTACAATTCCGATGAGAACGAGATGTTTACCTATGCCTTCCATTTGCCTGCGCTTAGAGTTTATAGGGTTTGTAGAGTCACCCACGCACAGCGCTCTACTCTAAACTCCATGAACTCTAAAAACTCTATGAACTTCTTACAGATTCTCAACTACGCCCTTCATTATCGCCGTCAACTTCGGTTCCGCCTCATTCGCAACGGCAATTATCTCCGCGACATTCGCGGGTTGAAGTGAATCAGGAAAACATTCGTCTGTAATAATCGAGAAGCCGAGAACATTGATTCCCATATGAACCGCTACAATATTTTCTGGAACGGTGGACATGCCAACGACATCTGCTCCAATCAATCTCAAAAACCTATACTCAGCGCGCGTCTCGAGATTCGGTCCAGCCACCGCAACGAAGACGCCTTTTTCAACACGAATCTTTTTTTCGAGCGCAACCTTCTCCGCAATCGCAATCAACTCTCTGCTGTACGGCTCCGACATGTCGGGAAACCGCGGACCGAGCGAATCATCATTCGGACCAATCAACGGATTATCGCCTTGCAAGTTGATATGGTCGGTGATGATCATGACCGTGCCCTTCTTCCATTGCGGATTCATTCCGCCCGCCGCGTTCGAAATCAGCAGCGTGTTCACGCCGAGAAATTTCATCACACGAACAGGAAACGTCACCTGTTGCATCGTGTAGCCTTCATAGAAATGAAAGCGACCTTGCATCGCGACAACCTGTTTGCCGCCGAGCGTTCCGAAAATCAATCTGCCGTGGTGCGACTCGACTGTCGAGACAGGAAAGTGCGGAATAGTTTCGTACTCAACGACGACCTCTTGTTTGATCTCTTTCGCCAGTCCGCCGAGTCCTGTACCGAGAATGATCCCGATCGGTCGCAGACTCGACTCGGTGAGCGGCGGCATTGAAGTCTTTGTGCGAAGAAACTTTACCGCATCATCAATGTGCTGCCGGAGTTCGGTCATGCTCGATTGCTTTCAGAATATTGTCGAGGTCAATGTTCTCTTTTCCGGTGCCGTGCGAAGGATTGTTCGCGAGAACGGGATCGCTCCCCACCTCAAGGGATTTCAGCAACTCAAGCTCGGAACTCAACAGAACGCGTAGCCGCCCGATCACGGAATCCCGGCGACCGTGAAGCTGCGCGATCTCGTTGTTGAGCCTTGCAATCTCGCCGTTCGCACTGATGAGGATCTGCGACGCTTTCACCTCAGCCTCTTTGATGATGGATTCGGCGTCGCGGCGAGCCGCTTCATACGTTTTCCCTGTTGCCTCTTGTGCCTGCATCAACGTTTGCTGAAGAGTGCGCTCGATTTGTTTGTAGTTCTTCAGGTCGGATTCAAGCTCGATCAGCCTTGTCTTGGAGTCACTTTGTTCCTTCACGAGGCTTTCAAGCTCGTTCCCCATCATTTCCATAAACGTTTGCACTTCAACAGTATCATATCCGCGCAGCGATTTTTTGAACTCCTGCCTCCGAATGTCGAGCGGTGTGAGTTTCATCGTACTTCTCCTCTTGTTATTGTATGGTCACGCGTTCTTCGCGCGCTTACCAAAAATTGCCGTTCCGATCCGAATCAATGTCGCGCCTTCTTCGATCGCCACTTCGTAATCACCAGTCATCCCCATCGAGAGGTGTTGCATCTGCACGTTCGACTGGTTGATGCGCGAGATTCCTTCTTTTAGCAAGCGTAATGTTCTGAACATTGGTCGTGAACCTTCGGGATCGGGAAGAAACGGACCGATGGTCATCAATCCCGCAACTCGGACGTTTTCAAGTTCTGCAAGCCTCTTGACGAACTCGACGGTCGCCCCGGGCTGCAAGCCAAACTTCGTCTGCTCTCCCGTCGTGTTGACTTCCACCAGCAGGTCTATCGTTCGATTGAATTGCCGGGCGCGCTTATCAATTTCTCTCGCAAGACCGACGTTTTCAACTGCATGAACCAAGTGAATCCACCCGGCGACATACTTCACCTTATTCGATTGCAGGTGCCCGATAAAGTGCCAGCGCAGATTTCTCCCCGAAAGCGCTTCTCGCTTTTCCAGCAATTCCTGCACATAGTTCTCTCCTATGTCCGCAATCCCGGCGTCGAGCGCCTCAGCCACTGCGGACGCGGGAAACGTCTTGGAAACTGCAACGAGCGTTACTTCCGAAGGATCCCGCCCGATTTCAGCGCATTTATCGGAAACCCTTCGGCGAATGCTCGCAATGTTCTCTCCAATCATTGCAGTCCAAAGCAAAAATATAACCGAATGCGTTTTGAATTGCAATGAACGTGCGACGTGGGTGTGTCAAGACCTTGACTGTGGCTGAATCCTCATGAGCATTCAGATTCTATGAAATAGCGGAACACAACGGCCTATGTTTCTTGAAAGTCGTTCATGATTATTGTACTTTGACGTAGGTCATTCTCATTTTTCATCCAGGCTCATGCCGGTAGGCACAACAAAAAAACAGCGCGAGTTTCAAGCTGAAGCCCTTCCCCAGGCGGATCTCCTCTACAACTACGCGCTGCGGACGACGTACAATTCCGCCGATGCCGAAGACCTCGTTCAGGAGACGTATCTCAAGGCATTTCGGTTCTGGGACAGTTACGAAAAGGGAACGAATATCCGCGCGTGGTTGTTCAGAATTATGAAAAACGCGTACATCAATCGCTACAGGAAAGAGAAAAAGGAACCTGTGACGATTGCGTACGATGAAAGCGAGCACCCGTTGTTCGGAGAGCGCGCGGTTGAGTCTTCCGATTTGCAGTACGCGCTGAATCACACGTTGCTCGATGATGATGTTGGTCGGGGCGTTGCAGAGTTGCCTGATGATTTCCGAACGGTGGTGATTCTTTGCGATATCGAGGAGATGACCTACGAAGAGGTGGCTGAGTTTCTCCAGTGTCCGATTGGGACGGTGCGTTCGCGGCTGCACCGCGGGCGAAAATTGTTGCGCGCCAAGCTTCTCGATGTAGCAAAGAGGCGCGGGTATGTTGAAGAAAAAAATAGCGATAATACTATTTGACTGTTTGTTAACAACCTGGTAAGAGGTCGTGGAGTGTAAGACTTTTGGGGAGCAAATTACTGCAGCAGTGGATAATGCGCTGGAGGGGGAGGAGCGGCAGCGTCTTGAGGCACACCTTGCACAGTGTCCCGCATGCAAATCAACATTCGAGCTTGAACATGCAACGCGCAGCGTCGTGAAATCGCGCTGCAAGCGCGTGAGCGCGCCTGCTCACGTTCTTCGCAACATCGTCCGGCAGCTCGACTCTGAGCCTCGTGAGGAGCGCGGCTGGTGGAAGGAATTCGTCGGCTCGAACTTTTTCAGGCCCGCGGTCGGTTTCGCTCTCGCCTGCGCGGCGCTCATTGTTTTGCTCAACAACGATTCCGTAAAGCGAACGAACGTGCTCGAGGCGTCAGTGCTTCCTGCGAACGATGTGATGAAGCAGGCGCTAGCGAACTACATGGCGGTGTCGCGCAAGGAGATTCAGCCTCAGTTCTTGTCCGACCGCGCAGAACTTGTGCAGAACTATTTTGTCGGCAAGACAGAGTTCGCAGCATTCGTTCCACCAATGACCGACTGCAAACTCATCGGCGGCATTGTTAATGAATTCTCCGGCAAGACGCTCGCTCATGTCGTTTATACTCATCAAGGAACCGACATCATCTACGTGTACGAAACGTGCTGGGAGACCCTACAAAAAGGAAACCACCTTCATCTTTCGAAAGATATTCAAGATGAAATACGAGCGCGCGGAAGGTACGTTGCAACACATCCGGACGGGTACAGCGTTGTCCTGTGGACGAAGGAGAACACACTCTGCTCGGCGGTTGCGAAGCTCGATCCGGAAATGCTTGTTGCATGCCTTGAGCTTGACAGGTAGGCTTCACTTCTCAGATGCGATGCCTCTTCGTGTGCCAGTCCGTTACCGGCTCAAACACGTGCGCTAGTTCCAGCACTCTCGCCTCACCAAACGGTCTTCCCGAATAAATCCCATACGAATTCCCGCGATACGCTCACGCGTCTTGTTGAGGGAAACCTTGAAGGGTTGCCGAGTTCCGCCGGGCTGGGGAAAAAGTTTCCCGATTAGTGACATGAAAGAACGAATACGCGATATCAAGGAACGCTTGCTTGTCAACTTTTTGCATCGGGTGCGGCGTGGTGGGAAAAATGTGCGGCATTCCGTACGGGAGGGCATCCGCGAGGCGTACGACTTCCGAACGCGGAACCAATTCATCCTGATCGCCTGCAGAAACCAGAGCTGGAAAATCCGCAAGATGAAGTGAGTTTGCGGTCAGCCCTTCCGAAGGCATTGCTTTGATGAGTTCTTTCGCCGCGTGGAGCAGCGATCGCCACCCGGTGGCGCCATTGGTCGGCCCGTGATCGCGTTGAAGCTGTTCAGCCCAGTGTGGTACTTTTGCAACGATCGTGTCGGCATCGAACTCCTGAATCGTCGTGCGAACAGCTTCGCTGCTCCAATAAAATTTTGTACCGTGCATCAACAGCGAGTCCACCGTGCCGGGGTTTTGCACTCCGAACGCAAGCCCGACGTACCCGCCGAGGCTGTAGCCACAGATGCGGGCTGTGTCGATATCCAGTGACTCATACAGTGCAAAGAGATCGCCGACAAGATGATGAAGGCGAAGCTCGTGCGAGGGATTGTCCGTCTTGCCGTGACCGCGCAAATCCACAGCGATAACATGGAAGTGTTCTGCAAGCGACGGAATGAACCGGCGCCAGTGGCTTTCGATCGTTCCAAGCAGACCCGGCAGGAGAATGAGTGTTTCGCCTGCCCCATGCTCTTCGTAATAGATTGTTGCTGTTTTGGATCGAATGTATGACATCTCGAAATGCTTGTTGATGTGCAGAACAGCGCGCCAACGCCAAGGCATATTACAAGAGTGATGAAAGAGATACAAGGGGGTTGCCCGCGCAAAATGAATTTTGTATTTTGTGCAGCGAAGATTCATAAACCTTAGCGAACAAGCAATGCCTGTACAGCTGCGCAAACAAACGATCATTGTCGGTGACCGGGTTTTGATAGAGGTTGAAACCGGTCACGACAAAACAAAAGCTGGATTGTATCTTCCAGATACGGTGCGTGAAAAGGAGAAAGTTGCAACCGGACGAATCGTGAAAGTCGGTCCCGGCTATGCAATTCCGAACCCGAACTACACTGAGGATGAACCCTGGTCAAAGCCAAAAGATCCTGCGCGCTACATTCCCCTGCAGGCCAAGGAAGGCGACTACGCGTTGTTTCTGCGCGACCAGGCCATCGAAGTGGAGATCGAAGAGAACAAATATCTCATCGTTCCTCAAACAGCGATCTTAATGCTGGTGAGAGAAGAACTTCATGAAAGTATGGAGTAACTTGTTTCCGCTTATGAAGCGTGTTTTTATTTTTGCTTCCGTGCTCGCAGCGATTACGCTGGCAGCAGCACAAACCAAAACATCTGAGCCAAAGCGCATCGTTAATATCGAGTACGGGCGATACCTTGTGAACAACGTCGCGCAGTGTGTCCAATGCCATACCCCGCGCAATGAACGCGGCGAGTTGATCCGTTCGCAATTGCTGGAAGGCGCGCCCATTCCGGTCGGCAAGCCGAATCAACCCGGCGCGTGGGCAGAATTCGCGCCGCGGATCGCGGGGATTCCACAATACACCGAACAACAAATCATCGCACTCCTCACGACGGGAACTGGCCGCGAAGGAAAAACCCTGCGTTCCCCGATGCCGACATTCAAGATGTCGTGGCAGGACGCGGCGGATGTTGCCGCGTACTTGAAATCGTTGAGGTAGTAGGATATATTATGGGTGGTCAAGTTCCTGCCAAGAAACGATTTCACCGTGAAATGTCGTGGCGCCGTGAAATCGTGCGCCATGTGCGCATCAAGCTTCTCGTTCCTTTCAGTTCAGCAAATTCACATAAGTTGTTCTTTCAAAACATGTAACCGTTTTCGCATCGTCTGAAAAACTCTTTGGCACACGTTTGGCAAGATGTTCTGGTGAGAGTAGAAAAAACTGCATTACAAAATCTGTAATCACTGAACTTCTCTGCTCCGACGACATAATCTTGCTGTTGGAGACCGTTCCAAACGTTGATGATCTGTAAAGCCGAAGTTGGGTTGAGGGATTTTCGGACGACTGTGGTGTGAAGTATTTCAATCGCGGTTGTACTAATCCATCTCTCAATCACAACAAGTAAGGAGAACTAATGAAGAATTACCTCGTCGAATTCATCGGCACGTTTTTTCTCGTGCTCGTCATCGGGCTGACGGTTGTCGCGCCGACGTCGGGTGTGAGCGCGCCGGCAGCGGACCACATGGCGCCGCTTGCCATCGGTATCACACTGATGGTGATGGTGTATGCGGGAGGGCATATTTCGGGAGGCCACTACAATCCCGCCGTGACGCTCGCTGTGTGGATGCGGGGCAAGTGTGATACCAAGGACGTCGTGCCGTACATGACTGCGCAAATCGCTGGCGCCATCGTCGCCGCGCTCGTTGTTGGATTCCAGAAGGGAAATCCCCTGAATGCAGCAACGGCTCCGGATGTGGCACGTGCGATCCTGAACGAGTTCCTCTTCACGTTCGCGCTCGCATATGTCGTGCTCAATGTTGCTACGTCAAAGAAAAATGCCGGCAACTCTTACTATGGACTTGCGATCGGCTGCACGTTGCTTGTCGGGGCGTATGCAGGCGGCGGGATCTCGGGCGGCGCGTACAATCCAGCGGTTGCCGTAGGAATCTCGACTATGGGCTTGAGCGCGTTTAGCAACATCTGGATTTTCTTGGTCGGAAATTTTCTCGGCGGCGCACTCGCCGCAGTAGTGTACAAAATCGTTAATCCTGAAGAGAATTAAGTTTCAGGCATTGGGAGTGACGGGTGGGGTTGGGGAACCATTCACCTAAACAAAAAGAATTAGGAGTACTAAAATGTCAAGAGCATTGATTATCGGCGGCGGAATTCTCGCATTTCTATTATTGAGCTATTTGTGTGCAACGATGCACGGACCGGCGTTGACAGCAACGACGCCTTTGGCGGCGCCAAGCTTGTGGGCCACATTAGAAGATGGAAAAACAATCTTGCGGGGTACATTGCCCGACGAAGCGGCGAAAAACACGATCGTTGCAGAAGCTGCGAAGATGTATGGCGCGGAGAACGTGACCGATGAACTGAAAATAAGCAACACCGTTGGCAAAGCGGCATGGATGCCTGCCGGGCTCGGAATGTTCGGCTTGCTTAAGGAGGGGGTCAAACGGGCTGGCTTCGGGGTCGAGAACGGCAAGCTAACGGTGAACGGCATTGTGAAGAACAGTGCCGCGGAAAGCAAGCTGCTCGCCGACGCGCGCATCGCCTTTCCCAATCATGATCTCATCGACAACGTTGATGTCGAGGCTGCGGCTGTGCAGCGCAACATCGGAGAGTTCCTGGCGACGAGAACGATCGAGTTCGCAACAGGAAGCGCGGTGATTCTTCCGCGCGGCAAAGCGATTCTCGACACCGTCGCAATGATGCTGTCTGAAGCGCCCGATGCGCTCATTGAGGTTTCGGGGCACACCGATAACCAGGGGAACGACGACGCAAACATGATCTTGAGTCAGCGTCGTGCCGATGCAACGGAAGCGTATCTCATCAGGAAAGGCGTTGCCGATGCGCGCATGACCTCGAAGGGATTTGGCGTAGCGACGCCCGTTGCGGACAACGCTACAGCGGAAGGTCGTCAGCGCAACCGCCGCATCCGGTTCGGCTTGAGAGAGAATTAGGATCCTGAAAGGTTGTTGAAGCAATGAATTTTTTTACGGCGCATTTCTTTGCCTCTTGTCCGCCGCTCTCATCGGATGGTTGGTAGGTTGGCTGTTGGGCAGACTTGGTATGAGTCGCCCATCAGAAAGTCTCGATGTAGAGCTGGCGGGCAAGATGCTGTTACTCGAATTGATTTGAAATAACTTAGGATTTAGCATAATGAACTTTTTCTTCCCGCATTTTTTATGCCTCTTGTCCGCCGCTCTCATCGGATGGTTGGTAGGTTGGCTGTTGGGCAGGCTTGGTATGAGTCGCCCATCAGAAAGTCTCGATGTAGAGCTGGCGGGCAAGATGCGTTTATTGGAGGATGAGCGGAATCGTCTTCAGGTCGAAAATGCCGCTCTCAAGACAAACCTCACGTCGCACGAGTCATTGGCGAGAGAATACTCGTCGTTCCGCGCGCAACTCGACAAGGCAAATAGTGAATTGAGCGAGGCACGCTCTGCCGCTGCAGAACGCAATGCTCTGCGCGGCGAGTTGGAGGCGGCTCTCACGAAGCTGAGTCTGCTCGAACAAACTCAACCGAACAACGAGCTGTTGCGCCTGGAGCTTGACGGCACAAAGAAAATGCTCCCAACGTACGAAGCAGACCTGCGCGAACAAGAAGAAGAGGTGGCGCGCCTGCGCAGCCGAATCGGTGAGCTTGAATGGCTTCGATGGGATTTGAAGAACATTCGGTTCCCTGTCGACAGCGCCGAAATCACTCCGCAGGCGGAAGCCGTTCTCGATAATGTGCTTCCTGCGTTGAAGAGCCTGAATGGTGTGAAAGTAGATATCGAGGGGCATACAGATAACATTGATAGCGAAGAACACAACCGCGATCTGAGTCAGCGTAGAGCGGAAGCAGTACGCACATACCTGATTGAGAGGGGCGTTCCCTCACATAAGCTAACGGCAATCGGCTACGGCGCCTCCCACCCCATTGCAGACAATGGCACGGAGGAGGGACGACAGATGAATCGCCGCATTGAATTCGCTGTGAACCATTAACATTCCACCGTCACCATTCCGAAGTTCAACCGAGTCGCCCCATGTTGTGGCTGATTGTTTCAACGATATGGCTTTGCCTGCTTCTTGCAGCGTTGATTGGGTTCATTGTTGGATGGACGCTCCGCGGCAAACCGCACAGAGACAACCGGATCGTCAGGAGCGATTCATCGCACATTGCACTTCAACTTCGGCGAAGTGCGGAGGAGATTGCTGCGGCGCCTCATCATGCAGAAGCGCCACGAGGCGACACCCAATCGCTCACAAAGAAAGTCGTGCCCTCCGAGGCACCATTTACCGAGCGTGAGGCAGAGTCGCACTCGCTGCAAGATGCAAACGTGATTTCGGTTGTCGAGACGACGCGCCCAAAGCGGCTCGCTCAACCAAAGCCCAAAACGGGGAAGCAGCGGAAGCTTGTGAAGGACGATCTCAAGCTTATCGCGGGCATCGGTCCGGTGCTTGAACGGCGATTGAATAAGTTAGCCGTCTATCGCTTCAAGCAAATTGCCCACTGGACCAAAGATGATATCGAGCGATTTGCACATCTCCTTCATTCCTTTGGAGACAGAATCACAAGAGAGCATTGGAAAGAAAGCGCGGCGAAGTTACACCTGGGAAAGTACAAGCAACGCTTGTAATTCACAATCGACCAACCACAACAAGGAGTACGACATGAGTTCAATTCTCGATATGCTGACAGGCCAGCTTGGCGGATCGGTGATGCAACAAATCGCCGGAAAAGTCGGCGCCGACGAGGGCACAACAAGCAAGGCGCTTTCAGCCGCGATGCCCCTCTTGGTGAGCGCTCTTGCAAAGAACGCTTCAAACCCGCAGGGTGCACAGGCATTGCACAACGCGCTCGCCAAAGACCACAACGGCGGAATTCTCGACGATGTACTCGGTTTCCTCGGCAACACGGGCGCAGCAAACGGCTCGGGAATTCTCAAACACGTTCTCGGCGGGCAACAAGCAACTGTCCAGCAAGGTATCTCGAAAGCGTCGGGCCTCGACGCCAATGCCGTAGGACAACTGCTGCAAATCGCCGCGCCGCTTGTCATGGCAGCGCTGGGAAAAACAACTGCACAGCAGGGCTTGAATGCGAACACACTCGGACAATTTCTTGGCGGTCAACAGCAGGCGATGCAATCGAATCCGCAAGCATCGGGCGTGATGGGTTTGGTGGGAAATCTGCTCGACTCGAACAACGATGGCAACGTTCTTGACGACGTTGCACGACTGGCGGGAAAATTTCTCGGCGGACGATAGAAAAATCGTGGCGGCTTCCGTCCTATCCTCATCTCGTCACATTCACTACTCTCACAGATGGAAGCCGCCGCATATAATTAACAAGAGGGTCGCCTGAAAAGCAAGCCCAATCCCTGTATTGAGCAAGCTCCTCGACTCCTGACAGGCGACCCTCTTTATTTCGAGATGGACTCCACCTACAAGGCATCACCCGGTAGGTGGAGTCCATCTGCTTTTAGAGCACCCTCCCGCTCGCCATTGCTTCAAGCCGTGCGACACGTTCCTCCATCGGCGGGTGCGTGCTGAACAAGCTCTTGAAGCCTCCCCCTGTTAGCGGACTGACGATGAACATGTGCGCAGTTGCGGGACTGGCGTTCATCGGGATCTGCTGGGCGCCGGCGTGCAGTCTCTTCAATGCGCTCGCAAGCGAACGGGCATTGCCAGCCAACTCTGCGCCGCCTTCATCCGCGAGGAATTCCCGTGAGCGCGAAATCGCCATCTGAATCAGCATCGCAGCAATCGGAGCGACAATCATCATCGCGATGCCGGCAATCGGACTGCCTCCCTCATCGTCGTCCGAACCTCGTCCGCTCTCCGAGTCGAGTCTGCGACCGAACATCATTCCCCACTGTGCCATGTTCGCGATCATGCTGATGGCGCCCGCCATCGTTGCTGCAATCGAGCCGATGAGAATGTCGCGATGCTTCACGTGCGCAAGCTCATGGCCGATAACGCCTTTCAATTCATCGCGCGGCAGCAGGCGCATAATTCCTTCGGTGACAGCGACCGCTGCGTGTTCCGGGTCGCGCCCTGTTGCAAAGGCATTCGGTTGATCGCCGGGAATCAGATACAGCTTCGGCATCGGCAGTCCGCCTTTGCGCGTCATCTCTTCGGTCATGGCAAACAGCTCAGGCGCTTCGTTGCGCGACAATTCTTTCGCACGATACATCTTGAGCACGATCTTATCGCTGAACCAGTACGAGCCGAAATTCATCGCGGCAGCTATGATGAAGCCCATCATCATGCCGCTTGTTCCGCCAAGGACATTGCCGATGAAAATCAGCAAGACGGTGAGCAATGTCATCAATAAAAGTGTTCTTACGTTATTCATGCTTCTCCATGCAGTTTCTTGTTTGATAGAAAATAAAAACTTTCTGCATACACAGCAACCAACACAAGACGTTGGTGCTTCGTTCCTGTGGTTATTGTTCCGTCCTGATGAGCAGCTCGAAGATCGTCGCCGCGTTCTCGCGTTCGCCCGCCTGCTCATACGCGTTGCCGAGATTGCGCAGCACGCGCGCTGTGATTGCCCGCGCGTCGCACTGCAATTGCAGCACATCGTTGAATGAAATCGTCGCGCCGACGGAACGAAGCGACTCGGCGTCAATCACCATACCGCCGTTGAAACAATCCACTAAAATCTTCTGTCGCCGCGACGACGCGACCGTAAGAAAATGCCCGGGAAAGTTGCATCCTTCGATTCTCAATCCAACCCTATTCCCTACCAACATGTAAATGCACGCGAGACTGATGGGAATTCCCTTCCGCTGCTCGATGACATAGAGGAGATTGCTGTTTAATGGATTGTAGTAATCCTCCTGCTCCGCGCCGCGCAAGCCGTAGCCTTTGAAAAGAAATTCCGCCAGGTCGAGCGGATCGCGAATCGTGTAGCGCTCATCGAATTCATCCGCAAGTTCATCCAACGCCCGGCGCAGCGTCTTCGGGTACAACCTCCCGTACTGAAAATCCGCGATCAGTTGCTGCGCGTGCTCAAGTTTTGATTTGTCATCGTCAATGGCAGTCCAGGAATTCCAATTCGTTGCTATCCAAGTTCGGTAATGCGCATCGAGGAGCGAGCGAATGATGCGCGACTGTTCGGCGGTGAGTTTGATGTTTTGCCGCTCGATCTCGCTTTCAACGGCGTTGCCGAACGACGCAAGCTGTTTCAGCACGTCGGCGCGAATGCTCGCATCGTCGAGCAGGTGGATGAGAAAAGGAAGTTGCTGGGTATCCAAATGAAAATTCCGGAATTTGTGACGCCACTTTTGTTCCGTTGGAACGACGATTGAGTACGGTGAGAGCGTCGTTCTCAACAGAAATGTAGAGATTTTCCAAGAAATCTGCATGAGAATCTCGAAGCGCCGTCTTGACATTGACGCGTCCGGTTGATAATTTGCACACGAGGTTCACCATCAAACCATTCCTTCAACCCAACCACTTGAGGTGTGCTATGAAACATCTTCTCCTCGGTCTTTTCTTTTCGCTCCCGCTCTGTCGCGTAATTGGCGCAGAGCATTCCGGCAAGAAACTCGATCATGTTGCCGCGATAACACCGACGCGATTGAACATCAACAACGTTTCTACCGAGTTTCGCAATGACGGCTGGACTGATCGTATTTCCAGCAGCGGAAATTCTGGTTTCGTATTTCCCAAAGGCAGCGGACGTACTGCGATATTTCAGTCCGGACTCGTTTGGGGCGCGAAGACACGTTACACCGGCGGCGATACGCTGCATGTTGGCGGCGCGACATATTCCGTCGGGCTTGTACCCGGAAAAATACTCTCGCCGGGCGTTCGTGAGGATCCGAATCTTCCGAAGAATAGAATCTACCGCGTTCGCCCGGACTATTTGACCGCCGACCTTTCCGTCGAGGCGACTGAAGAATTTCTCTCACAGTCACAAGTTCGCGCGCAGTACGCGTTGGATTGGAATCAGTGGCCCGCGACCGACGGCGCGCCGTTCGTTGATCGCAACGGCAACGGCACGTACGAACCGGCAGTGGATATTCCTGGCAAGAATGGCGCCGACCAAACCATTTGGTATGTCTGCAACGATCTCGACACTGCTCGCACGCGCTCATTGTATGGAACTGTTCCTCTCGGCATTGAAATGCAGCTCACCGTGTGGGCATACAATCATCGCGGCGCGCTGGACAATATCATCTTCAAGCAATATCGGCTCACCAACAAGAGCACGAAAACGTTCGACAGCATGTATGTGTGTCAGTGGTCTGATCCTGATCTGGGAGATGCCGTTGATGACTTCGCTGGATGTGACACAGCATTGCATCTCACATACTGCTACAACGGGCGTCCAGACGATTTTGTGTACTTTCCATTGCCGCCGCCTGCTGTTGGCTATCAATTGCTCAACGCGCCGATGACGGCTTCGTTTGCATTTGTAAGCGGCAGCTCGATTTCCGATCCACCTTTTACTCGGGACGGGGCAAGGCAGTGGTACAACCTTTTGCAAGGACTTATTCCAATATCGGGAGCTTCATTCATCCACCCAAGTGTGCCGGGACCAACGCGATTCTGGTATGATGGCGATCCGGTTGCAGGGACAGGAAGATTGGATGGTGTTATCAGTGCACCGAGCGACCGGCGAATTGGTGCGTGCGCCGGTCCGTTTAGCGTGTTACCGAATGAAACTAAAGATATTCTGATTGCGCAAGTCGCCGCGCTCGGCTCGAATAGGCTGTCGAGTGTCGCAAAACTCAAAGAGTATTCCCGCATCGCCCGAGCGGAGTTGAATGCAATTCTAGTTTCGGCACCGCCGAAATTCGACGCGCTGGTTTCATTCCCGTCGTCAACACAAGCAACAGTGCAGCTTGTGGCGGACGGCAGGCCAACGCGAGCACAAGCTGTTACGACTCGACTCTTGCGACAAGACGGCTCTCTTGCCGCAACAGTTGTGTTGTTTGACGACGGACTGCACGGCGACGGCGGCGCGAACGACGGCATCTGGGGAAACGCGACGACCATCGCAAGAGAGCCGGCAAGCTTGTATGTCACTGCAACAACCATTGACAGTCTTTCTCGCACGTTCGTCTGGGAGCGAATCTACGAGAATGTTACAACGTCCGGGCAGGTTCGTCTAACAAACCCGAGAGTCTTTTCCGACAACATCAATAGCGACGGCATCGTCAATCCGCGCGAGAACATTCGCTACGGGTTTACGATAGCGAACCAAACGTCATTCCCCATCGGCGGTGTGACGCTTACTTCACAATTTGGAACAGAGTTCAAGGTAATCGTACGCAGCGGTGTACCGGCAGGCGGCGTTGACTCCCTGAGGTACGACCCGAATGATCCGCTCAGCTATTTTTCATTCACGGCACCGGACAGCGGGACTGTCACACTTGCATTCACGATTTCGGATTTAAGCGCAAACCTGTGGCGCGATACGGTTCGGTTTACTGTCGTACCTTTTGCTCAGCCAATCCGGCGCTCCATCGTCAATCACGTTGCAGGGAGAACAGAATGGGAGTTTGATGTTCGTGTTGTGAGTCCGCCGAGCGTATTGAATCGGCTGTATGAGTTGACCTTCGCCGATTCAGCAGCCATCGACACCACGTTTGGAGATACTCTGCGTATCAAAGTCTTCAGTCTTCGCGACTTGAGTTCTGGCACCATCCTTCTCCAGAGACATCCGTTACCCGACCAATACGCTCACAACATTCCTGTAACGCAGGGATTCAAAGTGACTCGCGGAACCACTTTCGGACATGTTGGACTTAACCGGGATTCGACGCGATGGATTTCTTCTTTTCCCGTTTGGGCTCGGGGGTATCTTTTCACTGCGGACGACCATTCGGCATTCAACGGCGGAGCGACAACGGGGTTTCAACTCGGCAGGTTCTATCTCGGCCAGATGCGATCAAGTTTTGATGCCAGTCGTTCGTACTCTATTGAAATCCGTTTCGACCAAACACGACCACAGAAGGCGTATCGTTTGCGACGATTTGGTTCCACAGGTTCCCAATATATGATTCAAACTCCCAACCCATTCGTCGACGTTCCGTTTAGTGCGTGGGACGTCAGCAATCGCTCCGCGCCGCGCCAGCTTACTCTTGCCTGGAGAGACCAAAACAATAACAGCATTTGGGATCCGACTACATTGAACGATGGGCTTGAAGTAGTGTTTGTCTATAACAAAACATACGACCCAACCGGCACAACACAATTCGCGATGCCGCCAAACGCGATTCCCAACGAATGCACCGTTGGCATGAAAGCGGATATTGTTTATGGCCTCTCACTCGCTGTCAGAACGGGTCACGTGCTGAATGAGAGCCCAGGGGTTCTGTATTTACGACCAACATACGCCCTCACAACCGACGATCGTTACACATTCAACCCGACAATTCTCGTCAGCGTCCCGGAGAGCGAAGTTCCGAATGCCTACGAGCTGTATCAGAATTATCCCAATCCCTTCAACCCGTCAACAACAATCAAATATCAACTCGCGGCACAAAGCAAAGTCACGATTAGGGTTTTCAATCTGTTGGGTCAGGAAGTGAAGACGCTTATTGATGGAGTTGAGGCTTCAGGCGCACATCAATTGCAGTGGGATGGAAAGAATAATTTTGGATCTGGTGTTGCGACAGGTGTGTATTTTTATCGGATTGAAACGAATAGCGTTGCCGCTGCGAGAAGCTCATTTGTGCAGGTGAAGAAGATGATGTTATTGCGATAAGGCGAGTTGTTCATGAGCAAGATTACTTCGATGTTGGCAATACTGATTCCCTGCTGTGTACTCTTCGGCGCGGCAAATGCACAACAGCTCTCGTTTAGGAATAAATACGACATTGTTTACAACGACGAGCCTTCTCGTATCATCCAAACCTCTGATGGCGGCTACGTTGTCGTTGGCAGCTTTTCCACAGCGTTCTTTCAAATCTACCCCTTCGCTATCAGGGTGAACGGCAGGGGCGACCTTGACTGGTTGAGCGGCCGTCGTATTTGGAGAGGCCAATGGTATGCAGCCTCTGTGGTTCAGACCGGAGACAGCGGCTATGCTTTTGTAGGAGGCGGTGCATACGGTGTGAATCGTTCAATTCTCGTTCGATTGCTTCCTACGGGCGATACACTTTGGACTAAACTCTTTTCTAACGGGACAGCCGCTTCTTTTGCGAGAGCACCCGACGGTAATTTTGTTATTGTCGGATGCATTCCCTTCTTTCCCGCGGACAGTGCAAGGATATTTGTTCACAAGACCACCTCAATTGGCACTACAATTTGGCGTAAAGAATTTTCTGTTGGATTCGCCGCCTATGCGCATGATGTGCAAATGCTGGCGGATGGCGGTTCCATTATAGCAGGTACATCTCTCCCGATCGATTCCGACTCCGCGGAGATTCTCTTACTTCGAATAGACTCCAACGGAGATTCTCTCTGGGCGAGAAAGTTCAGCGGCTCGAATAGATACTCGAAAGTTTCTCTGGCCGACGCGCCCGACAATGGCTTCGTCGTATTGTCCGACACTGTAACGAACTCGATGCTGCTTTTGCGGCAGTTATATCTCGTTCGCGTTGATTCACTTGGGAGAAAATTGTGGACAAAATCATATGAGGGCGGTGCGACGAGCTTTGCAGGATCTGTGTCACGTACAGTCGAGAACGGCTTTGTTGTTTTGGGTACCGTTGGGAATCCAGATAGCAACCGTTCCTTTGCCTGGCTATTGAGGACAGATTCCAATGGTGATACGCTATGGACAAGAAATTTTATTCTGGACACCGTGACCGTCGGAACCTCGGTAATTCAAACCTCAGATCGCGGCTACGCTTTCACTGGATGGTCACGAGGACCTAGCTCCGTGGACCTTGATGACTCTGTTTTTGTCGTCAAGACGACGCCAACCGGGTTTGTTGGGATTGAGCAGGAAGAATTCTCGGTGAGATCTTTTCTTCTACATCAAAACTATCCCAACCCATTCAACCCGACAACCACAATCAAATATCAACTCGCAACCCAAAGCAAAGTCACGATCAAGATCTTCAATCTGCTCGGACAAGTAGTAAAGAAGCTTGTTGATGGAATTGAGGACGCGGGTCAACATCAATTGCAGTGGGATGGAAAGAATAATTTTGGATCTGGTGTTGCGACAGGTGTGTATTTTTATCGGATTGAAACGAATGCTGTTGGTAGTGCCATAAGCTCATTCACGCAAGTGAAGAAGATGCTGTTGCTTCGATAACTTCACTGCGATTCAGCGACAACCTCAAAAATCCCGCCCGTCATGCCATCGAGCGGGATTTCTTTTTTGTCGCTCAGGTCGAATTCTTGTCCACTCAAAATTTCTCGTAGGCGGACGACGTTGTCGAGTTGATGTTCGAATCGCGAGAGGCTTACTGTTTGTTTCTCTTTGTTGCGGTTGATGATGACCATCGCCCGCTGGTTATTCAAAATGCGGAAGTAGACATACACTTCTTTTTCTGGTTTGAAGTGGACGAGCTTTCCCGTTTGCAATGGCTTGTATTGTTTACGAAGTACGAGGAGTCGTTTGGTGAAACTGAAAATGTCATTCTCCTGCGCGATGCGTCCTTGTTCAGTGAATGCGTCTCGCTCATCGCTCTGCCATCCGCCGGGAAAATCGGCGCGCAATCGCCCGTGATCGCGTCCGCCCATCATCCCGATTTCTGTGCCGTACAAAATTTGCGGAATGCCTCGCGTCGTCAGCAACATCATCAGCGCAAGTTTGAACCGCTTCACGTCGCCTTTCACATTGTACATAATGCGGCGGATGTCATGGTTGTCCAAATGCGTGACGAGGTTTGTCGGATCGGGAAAGAGAAAATCTTTCGTCAGACAATTGAACACTGCTTCAATCGAACCTGTTGAATCAACGAAGGCTTTCATGAACGCGTCGAACAATCCGAAGTCGGTGATGGTGGGAAGCTCCGGCTTGATGTTCTTGCGCAACGCGCTGCCGCGTTGATGCGGCGCGAGATACGCAGGGTCCTGCACCCACACTTCGCCGACGATGTTGAAACGCGGATATTCATCCATGATTGTCTTAGACCATCGCTCGCGAAATTCCGCGTTGATGTACGGATACGTGTCTTCGCGAATGCCGTCAATCCCGCTGAGCTCGATCCACCAAATCGTACTCTGAATAAGATGGTTGGCGACAAACGAATTCGATTGATTCAAGTCGGGCATGTAATCGCTGAACCAGCCGTTCGTTGCTCTCAATCTCGTGAGCGAATCGCTGTGTACATCGTCGATTTCAAATTTGGAGTGAAATGATTTTTGATGATTGTCGGGCGTGCCGTTCAACCAATCGGGCATAGGCAAATTCTTGGTCCACGGATGATTGATGCCGATGTGGTTGTTGACGTGATCCATAATGACTTTGAGATTCCGTTTGTGCGCCTCACGTACAAATGTTGCAAACAATTCATTGTTTCCGAAGCGCGCATCAATGTTGTAAAGATTTGTTGTCGCGTAACCGTGATAGCTTGCCGATGGTCCATTGTTCTCGACAACGGGCGTCAGCCACAACGCCGATACGCCAAGATCGTTGAGATAATCAAGCTTGTTGATGACACCTCGCAGATCGCCGCCGTGTCTGCCGTACGGTTCGTTGCGATTCAAACTGTCGAGCAATGCTTCGACGCTGTCGTTCGTCGTGTCGCCATTTGCGAAACGATCCGGCACGATGAGATAAATAACGTCGGACGGAGTGAAGCCTTGATGCTCATCGCGCAACGCGCGGCGTTTCAACAACGGAAAGAGGAACGACGTGCTTCCATTGCGGGAAGACACAGTGAATCGGAACTCGCCCGGCTGCGCTTGTCGCGCAATCTCAACATCAACGAACAGATACGATGCATTCCTGAGCGAATGAGTCTTCAATACTTTGATAGATGCGGACGACAACGAGACTTTCACGTCTCTTAGGTTCTCGCCGTACACCATCAATTGCACCGTGTTCAGTTTCATGCCTGTCCACCAATTTGGTGGCTCGATCTTTTCGACGCGGGGCGGGGGTTGAGCGAACGAGAAATGATCGAACAGAATGGCGGAAATGAACAGGGTCTTGAGGAAATTCATTTGTTCGAATTATTGAAGGGATGTGTGGGAAAAGTAGTCAATACATTTGCTTTCTGCAAGCATCGCCGGTTGACATTCAAAAAGATTTCTGTAACTTGATGCAACAAACATAGGAGTACATTTGAGCCTCGCAGACCGCATGCAAGAAATCCGCACAGGATTCAACAAGACATTTTGGATTGCAAATACCATCGAGTTGTTCGAGCGCCTCGCATTCTACGGCTCGAAGGCTGTCCTTACGGTCTACCTCGCAACGAAAGTCGGGCTGACCGAAGAGGCAGGCTCGCTTGCAGGATTCTTCAGTCTTATTCTCTACTCGATGCCGGTTGTTGCAGGAGTATTCGTCGACCGGTACGGCTTCAGGAGGACACTCGTCGCGTGCTTTGCATTTTTTACTGTCGGCTATTTCTTGATCGGTTTGGCGGGGCTTGAATATGGTCAGGGCATCGTCAACGCGATCGGCAAGAAACCGTACATGATCGGCGTGCTGCTGCTGACGGCAATCGGCGGCTCACTGATCAAGCCGTGTATTGTTGGAACCGTCGAAAAAACTTCGGCGCCTGCGGTGAAGTCGCTCGGCTTCTCCATCTACTATATGCTGGTGAATCTTGGCGGGGCGATCGGACCGATTCTCGCTCTGCAAGTGCGGAAGAATATCGGCATCGAGTACGTCCTGATTATGTCGGCGCTTACCTCCGCGCTCATGCTGCTCGGGACGCTGTTCTTCTTCCGCGAGCCGGAAAGCCACGACGGCAGCACAACACCGCAGTCATCGCTGAAGAACGTCTTTGCCAACATGCTGCTCGTTTTCACGAACGCACGCTTCATGATTTTTCTCGTCATCTTCTCCGGCTTCTGGATCATGTTCTGGCAGATTTTCTATCTCTTCCCGTTCTATGTCACCGAAGTACTGAAGTTCCCCGACTTCGAGCTGCTCGAAACGGTTGACGCGTGGACGATCATTCTCGTCAGCGTACCAATCACTGCTCTTGCCAAGAAGCTGAGTCCGATTATCGCGATGACTGTTGGATTCGTTGTGGCGAGCTTTTCCTGGCTGCTGCTGGTGTTCTCCCCGACGATTCCCGGAGCCATTGCCGCCATGGTGTTGTTCGCCCTCGGCGAAGCGACGCAAGCGCCGCGTTACTACGAGTACGTCGGCGCACTCGCACCGAAGGAGCAAGTCGGTACGTTCATGGGCTTCGCGTTCATTCCCGTTGCTATCGGTTCATTTACCGCGGGAGTCCTCTCGGATTACCTGCGGCACAACTACCTCGAAGCGACGATGAATCCTGCGATCATGTGGTATATTCTCGCGGGCGTCGGGTTCGCTTCGACGGCGCTGATGCTGGTGTATAATTTTACTCTTGCGAAGAAATCTGCTGCATAGATGAAGTTGACCGTAACCATATTTTTGTCCTTGATAATTCTGAACCCTTCGTTCGGACAGAAAGCATCAACGCTCTCCGGCGAACAAATTCTCGAAAACATCGAAGCGAACTACGCGGGCATTCAAGACTACACCGTCGCGCTCGATGTTGCCGTTGACCTCGAGCGATTGAAAGTGCCGAAAATGCAGGCGACAATGTTCTACAAAAAGCCGGATAAGATTCAATTCAAGTCGGAAGGATTCGCGCTGTTGCCTAAGGATGGCGTCGGCTTCACGCCGGGCAGTTTGAGTTCACGATTCGAGGTTCAGAATGTTGAAGAGAAAACAAATGCTGGACAATTCGTTCTGACGATGACATTGAAAAACGATAAGACAAAACTCCGCAAAGCGTTCGTCGTCGTCAATGCATCAAACTGGACGGTCGCTTCCATTACCACGCCGCAATTCGACGGTCGACAGATGAACGCCACATTCGACTATCGTCGCGTCGAAGGGCATTGGCTTCCTGCCACACTCAACGTGACGTTTTCTTCCGATACGACGGAAACTGAACCCACCGACCCGTTCGGACAAATGCCGAGCGCAGTGCGCTCATCGCAAATTCCCCGCAAGGGTTCCATTTCAGTTCGATATTCTGAGTATCGTCTGAATATGGGATTGACCGATGAGGTGTTTGAACAACAGGACTCGCCACAGAAATAGTTAGGCGAAAGACGGATAACTCAAGGAATCCGCAGGGGCACGATCCCGACTCGTCGGGATGCCCCTACTTTTTTGTCGCCTATTGACATTAGCCTTCCAGAAATCTATATTTAGGTAAGCCTAAAATCAAATCGTGCATGAAAAGCATATCCACCGAAGATTACCTCAAAGCCGCCTACAAGCTCGAAGAGAAAGGCGTCAAAGTCAGCACCTCCGCCCTCGCCGCGCAGCTTGATGTTGCCGATGCTTCCATCACCGACATGATCAAGAAACTTTCGGAGAAGGGCTTGCTCAGGTATGAAAAATATCAAGGCGTTGAGTTGACGGCGAAAGGGAAGAAGATGGCACTCGGCATCTTGCGCCGCCACCGCTTGTGGGAGATGTTCCTTGTTGAATTCCTCGGCTACTCATGGGACAAAGTCCATGATGAAGCGGAGCGGCTCGAACATGTCACGTCGGAAGAGTTGGAACATCACCTCGACAAAGCGCTCGGCTTCCCAACAAGTGACCCGCACGGCGACCCGATTCCGACGAAGGACGGCACGGTTGCGGGGAAAGAAGACGCAAGCCTTTCCGAATGCAACGTCGGCGATGTCGTAAAAATTTCGCGCGTCAGCGATGAGAGCTCAGAACTTCTCCAGCACGCGGCAGAAATTGGGTTGGGGTTGAACAGTAAGCTCATGGTCAAAGAGAAAAAGAGCTTTGACGGCTCGATGATCGTCAAAGTCGGGGCGAAGCAACAGTTCATCAGCAAGCAAGTTGCCGAAGCTATTTTTGTTCAAGAAATCTAAAACGAAAAATCACCATGGAACGTTCAACAGTTTCACTTTCCGAAGTTCATCGCAGCGTAGCGATACCGAACAAGGTCGGATTCCTGAAACGCATGTTCGCGTTCGCAGGTCCCGCGTATCTCGTGAGCGTCGGTTACATGGATCCGGGCAACTGGGCGACCGACCTCGAAGGGGGCGCGCGGTTCGGGTATCAATTAGTGTGGGTGTTGGTGATGTCGAACCTCATGGCGATTCTTCTGCAAACGCTTTCCGCTCGCATGGGTATTGTCGCTGGACGCGACTTGGCGCAAGCATGTCGCGAAAGCTATCCGGCGCCGGTGGGCTATGTGCTCTGGGTTCTCTGCGAAGTTGCAATTGCCGCGTGCGACCTTGCGGAGGTGCTCGGCACTGCTATCGGTCTGAATCTTCTCTTCAATATTCCCTTACTCTACGGCGTCATCATTACAGGCTTCGATACACTCCTCTTTCTTGTCATCCAGAATTTCGGGATTCGCAAGATGGAAGCATTCATCATCACGCTCATTGCGACAATCGGCGTTTGTTTCGGCATTGAGTTGTTTCTTGCGAAGCCGGACATCGTCCAGATCGCCTCGGGGCTTGCACCGCAGTTGAGTTCCGAAAGTCTCTATGTCGCAATCGGTATCCTCGGCGCGACCGTGATGCCGCATAATTTGTATTTGCACTCGGCGCTCGTGCAGACTCGGTCCGTCCAGCAATCCCTTGAAGGGAAAAAACTCGCGTGCAAGTACAACATGATTGACACGGCAGTAGCGCTGAACGCGGCGCTGTTCGTTAACGCGGCGATTCTCATTCTCGCCGCGGCGACATTCTTCAAAAACAACGTCGTCGTCAACGAACTGCAGCAAGCGCATGAACTTCTAACTCCGATGCTCGGCACCACTCTTGCAAGTACCGCGTTTGCGGTCGCCCTGCTCTGCGCAGGACAAAGCTCAACGCTCACGGGCACGCTTGCGGGGCAAATCGTGATGGAAGGTTTCCTCCAGTTCAAAATGCGTCCGTGGATGAGGCGCTTGATTACGCGTACCATCGCCATCATTCCCGCCGTTATCGTCATCGCGCTCAAAGGCGAGCAAGGCTCGTACGGCCTGCTGATCCTGAGCCAGGTGATCTTGAGCATGCAATTGCCGTTTGCCATTGTGCCGCTCATTCAATACACAAGCGACAATGCAGCGATGGGCTCGTTTGCCAACAAGCTTTGGGTGAAGATTCTCGCATGGGCGGTTGCCGTTATCATCATCGGCTTGAATGCGCGCCTCGTTGTTGATGCGCTCTCCGGATGGATTGCGGAGTCGGAAAACCCGCTGTGGATCTGGCTGACCATTGTTCCGGTTGCTGTTGCGTGTACACTCCTGCTTCTCTATATCGCGCTGCCGAAGCGCTGGCGAAAGAGAAAAGAACTGCCTGCGAGGATTGCGCCGCCCGTTGAGTTCATCGCGCAGAAATACTCGCGCATCGGCGTTGCGCTCGACTATGGCGCGATGGATGCCAAGGTGCTTTCCTATGCAATCTCTGCCGCTCAACGGGACGAAGCGGCACTGTACCTCTTTCACATTGTTGAAGGGGTGAGCGGACAATTGTTCGGGGGCGAGGCGTACGATGACGAGGCGAGGCGAGACGAGGAGCAACTTGAAGAAGTTGCAGAGAAACTGCGCGCGCGAGGAATTGAAGTGTTTCCCTTGCTTGGCTTCGGCAATGTTCCTCACGAGATTGTAAGGCTCAGCACCGCGAACACTATAGACTTGCTGATCATGGGCGCGCACGGGCACCGCGGTTTGAAGGATTTGCTTTTCGGAGCGTCGATTAGCGGAGTCCGCCATGCGCTTACCATTCCTGTGCTCGTTGTACAATAAAACACAATGGAGAGGAGAGTTAGTTAATGAAAAAAGAAATACAAGCGCTTGTGATTCTGTTGGGCACAAGCTTGCTTCCGATCGGCTGCGATCAGCTGATGACAAAAGCACCGGAGCCGGAGCAAGCGTTCGATTCGCCCATTGATGGTTTGACGAACGAGCAGCGGGGGATTTTCGCGCGTGGCGACGGGGCATTCGGCGAAGTCTTTACGTTTCAAACGGGTCTTGGACCGCTGTTCAATCAAGCAGCATGCGAACGTTGTCACGTTGGCGACGGACGCGGTCACCCGCGGGTGAATCTCAAACGCTTCGGCAGAAACTTAGGCGGTGGGCAGTTCGATCCGCTGATCGAATTTGGCGGCGCCCAGCTTCAAGAGCGGAGCATGCCCGGCTATCCTGCGGAGACGATTCCCGCTCACGCGAACGCAATCTCTGAACGCGCCGGACCCATCGTCGTCGGGCTTGGGCTTATCGAAGCCATCCCCGATCAAACAATTCTCAGCCGCGCAGACCCAACAGATGTAGACGGCGATGGAATTTCCGGTCGCCCAAATCTCATCGCAGCGCCGGAGTTCCTTGGGTTCTCTCCGGGACCCTACAACGGAAAATATCTCGGACGCTTCGGACGCAAAGCGGGAGCGATCAATCTGCTCCAACAAACAGCGAACGCGTATCATCAGGACATGGGGATTACATCCGACTTCATCCCTACGGAAAACTTCAATCCACTCGCTGGAGGAGCCGGCGGCGATCCGGTTCCCGATCCGGAAGTTCCTGCTGCAACGGTGAATGATGTCGTCTTCTACCTTCAGACACTTCGTCCTCCGATCAGACGGAACGAAAGCGATGCGACGGTTCAACGTGGAGAGCAGTTGTTCCGTTCCATCAAATGCTCGTCGTGTCACGTTCCGGCGATGACGACGGGACCACATGCAATCGCGGCATTAAGTAGTCGTCCCGCGTACCTCTATTCAGATTTGCTCTTGCATGATATGGGACCAGACCTTGCAGATAACTTTATTGAAGCAGAAGCGACGGGAACCGAGTGGCGGACAACACCGTTGTGGGGCTTGGGTATCGTGCAAAATGTTCTCGGCGGAACGCCATTCTACTTGCACGATGGGCGCACATCCGATTTACGCGTGGTGATTGACGTGCACAAAGGCGAAGCCAATGGTTCGCGCCTCGCCTTTCAGCGGTTGACCGTGGAAGAACAAGAAGCCCTCATCACGTTTTTGAAATCACTGTGATGGACAGAAAAACGTTTTTGAAATCAGCAACGGTCGCGTTCGTCACAGCGAGTGTTGTCCCTTTGTCGTTATTGGCGGAAGGATGCACTGCTTCGGCTCCGACGCTTCACGTTTCGTTAGTCAATAAGAAAGCCGTTGTTTCGCTTGCACAACTTCCCGACCTCATTCAGCCGAACAGTTATGCAAAGGTGTATGTGGAGCAGTACGCAAACCCGATTATTCTCTTCGCAGAAGTGAATGGCGAGCTTCGCGCAGTGCTTAGTACATGCTCACATTCTGGTTGCGAAGTGAAGAAACGGCGGACGAAGTTTGAGTGTCCGTGTCACGGCTCGGAATACGACTTGCAGGGACAGGTGTTGAGAGGACCCGCGCCCGATCCCCTTGAAACATTTCAGGTTCAAAAGTTAATAGATCGGATAGAAATTTCTGTGGGATGAAGTTATGAAAACAACTTATCGCGTCCTTATGCTCGCCGCATGGCTTGGTCTCATCGGCCAGCAGGCATTAGCTCAAGATACAACCGTTCATCCGCCACTCGTGAAAGGCGGAATTTATGATCGCCCGTACATCTTCCGTCCCTCGTCGCGCATTGCCATCGGTGGATATGCGGAAACAATGATCCGCTCCGAATATGAACAGGGAGTCCATGAGAACATTTCGTTTGAAGCAAGGCGATTCAACATTTTCATTTTTTCTTCCATCTCTCCTTTGATCAAATTGACGTCGGAGCTGGAATTCGAACATGGCACGGAAGAGATCAAACTCGAGACGGCGCTCATTGATATTCAGTTTTACGAGGAGTTGAACCTGCGCGGCGGCATTCTCCTTTCTCCGCTCGGCAAATTCAATATCGCCCACGACAGTCCGCGCAATGAATTTACGGACAGGCCTCTTGTCTCGACGCAGATCATTCCCGCGACACTTTCGGAAGCCGGCATAGGCGTGTTCGGTTCGTTCTATCCGCATCCCGACCACCGACTGACCTATGAGACGTATCTCGTGAACGGATTCAACGACGGCATCGTCCTTGGCGGCGATGGAACGTCTATTCCGAGCGGTCGTCCGTCCGCATTTGAAGAAGATAACAACGGAAGCCCGGCCTTCGTCGGCCGCGTCGCGTGGATGCCCGAGACGTTCGGTTTGGAGCTGGGACTGTCGGCACACACGGGATTCTACAACTCGTACAAGAAAGAAGGACTCGTCGTTGATGAGAAACGACGCCTCACCATTTTCGCGGTCGACGCGGAATATCGGGTGGACGATTTGGTTGTGACGGGAGAGTATGCGAGGGCGCGCATCGGAATTCCGCGGTCTCTTGTCGGATTGTTCGCTGAAACGCAACAAGGCTTTTACGGACAGGCGGTGTACAGCATTCTGAAAGGCGTGTTGCCGCTGTTCCCTCAATCAACTTTAGCTGTTGGCGCGCGCTACGACTACATTGATCGTGATTCGGGAATTCGTGGACACGATATGCATCGCGTGACCGTGGGAGTCAACCTGCGGCTCGTGCCCGACACCGTGATCAAGCTCGATTACCAGCATACATGGGAGTTCGACAGACTGACGAACGAAACACGCTCGGCAGTAATTCAATTCGGTGTGGCAACGTATTTCTAAAGCGTTGTTACTCCGTAATCAGTAATGCGTCACTCCATCACTCCATCAC
>JANNUB010000307.1:0-2442 GCA_031394795.1 Ignavibacteriota bacterium
CTTGATTACATCAATACGTCGACGGTACGGCTCGTAGTGTTTCCTAACCTTATCACAACAAATCAAGCAGCACAACAATCCAAAAAGAGTGAGGCCCTTCGCTCCGCTCAGGGCTTAAAGAGATGACTTCCCAACAAATCAGACAATCCTTTCTAGATTTTTTTGAACAGCGCGGACATCGCATCGTGCCAAGCTCGCCCGTTATTCCGCATGGCGACCCGACGCTGCTCTTTATGAACGCGGGTATGAACCAATTCAAAGACGTGTTCCTTGCAACAGGCAAACGCGACTACGTGCGTGCGGCTGATACGCAAAAGTGCATCCGCGTCAGCGGCAAGCACAACGACTTGGAAGAAGTCGGACGCGACACGTATCATCACACATTCTTCGAGATGCTCGGCAACTGGTCGTTCGGCGATTATTACAAGAAGGAAGCAATCGAGTGGGCGTGGGAATTGCTGACGCAAGTTTGGGGATTGGAGAAGCGCCGACTTTACGCGACAGTGTTCGAGACTGATGATGAAGCTTTTGAGTTGTGGAAAAACGTTACTGACATAAACCCGACGCATGTTCTAAAGTTCGGCAAGAAAGACAATTTTTGGGAGATGGGCGAAACGGGTCCGTGCGGTCCCTGTTCTGAAATTCACATTGACCTCACGCCCGATTTGAGCGGCGGCAATCTCGTAAACGCGGGCGATGCGAGAGTGATGGAGATCTGGAATCTCGTCTTCATCCAAAACAATCGGAACGCGAACGGCGAGCTTGAGAACCTTCCCGCGAAGCACGTTGACACAGGCGCGGGCTTCGAGCGCATTTGCGCTGTGTTGCAAGGGAAAAATTCCAACTACGACACCGATGTCTTCATGCCGATTATCCGTCGCATCGAACAAGCCACGAATAAGAAGTACGCGGCAACCCAGTATCAATCCGTAATCCAAAATCCGAAATCCGTCCCGCCAGAGAGCGGCGGGATTTCGCTGAGAAACGCTCAACAATCCGAAATTGACGTTGCCATGCGCGTCATCGCCGACCACATTCGCATGTTGACGTTTTCGATTACCGATGGCGCGATTCCTGGAAATGAAGGTCGTGGCTACGTCCTCAGAAGAATTCTCCGTCGTGCCGCGCGCTTCGGAAGAAATTTAGGAATGCGTGAGCCGTTCATTTATCAAATTGCTTCGGCTGTTGTTGAATCAATGGGCAACGCGTTTCCTGAAATTGTTGAGAAGCAGTCACACGTTGAGCGAGCTATCAAATCGGAGGAAGAGAGTTTCAACGCGACGCTTGACCGCGGCTTGGAAATTTTTGAGACAGTTGTGGAGCGCATCGGTCACTCAAAAGTTTTTCCCGGCGAGGATGCGTTCAAGCTGTACGATACGTTCGGCTTTCCGCTCGACCTGACTCAGCTCATGGCTGATGAACGTGGGTTGAACGTTGATGTTTCGAGTTTTACTGAGTTGATGGAGGAACAACGCGACCGCTCGCGCAAAGGGATTTTGCACGGTTCGTCCCAACAAACGGAATGGGCTGGAACCGCAAGCATCACTCTCGCTGGAGGCAGCAAGAGCAAGTTTGTTGGTTATGACACGATCGAAGCGCAGACAGTTGTCCTCGGCGCTAAGGGCAATCTTGTCGTGCTCGATGCTTCTCCTTTTTATGCCGAATCGGGCGGGCAGATTGGGGACACGGGCGTTCTGAAAGCAGGCAGTCACACGTTTACAGTTACAGACACGAAGAAAGGCGAGTTCGGAAACATCCTGTTTCTCGAACAAACAATGAATGGTTTTGAGGGAATGAATGTTGACGCCGTCGTTGACAAAGCTCGACGCATCAACATTCAACGCAACCACTCCGCGACCCACTTAGTTCACGAAGCATTACGCCGCGTCCTCGGTGCGCACGTTCACCAACAAGGCTCCCTCGTTGCGCCCGACCATTTGCGTTTCGACTTTCCTCATTTCGGAAAAATTTCTCCCGAAGAAATTCGCGCAATCGAAGAGATGGTGAATGAGAAGATTGCTTCAGACATCAGCGTCTTCACTGAAGTTGACATGCCGATTGAAAGGGCGAAGAAAATTCCGAATGTGAAAATGTTCTTCGGCGACAAGTACGGCGACATCGTCCGCGTCGTTTTCATAGATGAAAACTACAGCGTCGAGTTCTGCGGCGGCACGCATGTAAAGAACACGAAAGACATCGGCTTGTTCAAGATTATTTCGGAGTCAAGCATCGCAAGCGGCGTGCGGCGTATTGAAGCTGTCACAGGAGAAGGAGTTCAAAAGTACATTGACTCACAACTCGCGAAAGCAAAATCGCTCGACGACCAGCTTGCAAAGTTCATCGAAGAGAAAGAAATTCTTGAGCGCGAACTAGGTGACCGGCACCTCTACGAGGTCGTAGACCTGCGTGGAAACGCGCGGGAAGGTGACGGTCACCTTGCCG
>JANNUB010000338.1:0-14885 GCA_031394795.1 Ignavibacteriota bacterium
CTTCTCACTCTTCCTGTAATGTTCCAGGAACGGCGCAATCAAATCAATCGGAACAGGGAAGATGATAGTAGAATTCTTCTCCGATGCAATCTCCGTCAGCGTTTGCAAATAGCGAAGCTGCAACGCGGTCGGATGACCTTCGATTACCTGTGCTGCATCTGCGAGCTTCTGTGATGCCTGGAATTCTCCCTCGGCATGAACGACTTTCGCACGGCGTTCGCGTTCTGCTTCGGCTTGCTTCGCCATTGCTCGCTGCATCTCCACCGGCAAATCAATTTGCTTCACTTCTACATTGGAGATTTTTATTCCCCAGGGTTCGGTGTGCTGGTCAATAATCGTCTGAAGCTTGCTGTTTATCTTATCGCGTTCTGCAAGCAAGTCGTCCAGCTCGCATTGTCCGAGAATGCTGCGCAGGGTCGTCTGCGAAAGCTGCGACGTCGCGAAGAGGAAATTCTCGACTTCGACGATTGCTTTGTCCGGCTGAAGCACTCGGAAATAAACGACAGCATTCACTTTAATAGAGACGTTGTCCCGCGTAATCACGTCCTGCGGCGGAACGTCAAGCACAACAGTACGTAAGCTGACCTTCACCATCTTGTCGACGAGAGGAATCAGCAGAATAAGCCCTGGTCCTTTCACACCGATGAGCCGACCGAGACGGAAGATAACTCCTCGTTCATATTCGCGCAGAATCCTGATTGCATTCGCAAGGATAATGGCTCCAAACAAAACGAGAACAAACATAAAAACACTGCCAGGTCCCATGATTTACCTCGTTAGATTATGTTCTTTTGACTTTGAGTGTAAGATTATTTACTGCCGCTACTTTAATTTTCGCGCCCGATGGAATGTCCCCCTCCTCGCTTGTTGCATTCCAAATTTCACCGTGAACGCGGACATTTCCGTCCGGATTCAATGCGCTGATGGTTTCACCCGTCTCGCCAACGATGCCCTCGACGCCGGTGGTCGGCTTACGACGCTGCGCCCGGATTCCCATGCCGATAGCGAATGCGAAGAACGCCGCAGTGAAGAGGACCGCGGGAATAATCACGCTCAACGACACCCGCGCGAACTCGAGCGATGAAGGCGAGTCAATAAGCATAATGGAGCCGAGGGCAAGAGAAATAATTCCGCTAACGGTCAACATGCCGTAACTCGTAATCTTGATTTCGAGAATGAACAAGATGATGCCGAAGATGATAAGCGCAAGTCCCGCGTAATTGACCGGCAACGTGTGCAAAGAATAGAACGCAATGATGAGAGAGATAACGCCGACGACGCCCGGAAGCACCGTGCCGGGATTGTACAGCTCGAACATCAGTCCGTAAATGCCGAGCAGGAAAAAAACGTAGGCGATGTTCGGATCGCTGATGAGGTTGAGGATTTCATGCTTCCAATCCATGTCGAATTCTTTTTGTTCAGCGTCGCGTGTATGCAGCGTTCGTGTTGCGCCGTCCAGCTCAACAATCTTTCCATCGATTGAATCGAGCAGCGCATCAACATTCGCCGCGACGACATCAACGACTTTTTTCTTCAGCGCTTCCGATTCGGTGATGGCGATGCTTTTGCGCACTGCGTCTTCCGCCCACTGAACGTTGCGTTTACGCTTCTCGCTTATCGTGCGGATGAACGCCGCAGCATCGTTCGTCGCTTTCTCGTTCATAATAGAATCTTTTTCTGCACCTTGCATGCCGACTGGATGCGCCGCACCAATGTTTGTTCCCGGCGCCATCGCCGCAATGTGCGCTGCAAGTGTAATGAACGTTCCCGCCGACGCCGACTGCGAGCCTGACGGCGCAACATAGACAACCACAGGCACTCGTGCCTCAAGCATATCGCTCACAATCACTCGCGTTGATTTAAGTAAACCACCCGGCGTGTTCAACTTGATGATGAGGCATTCTGCTCTTGCTTCATCGGCGCGTTGAATCGCTTCGTGAATGAAATCCGCCGTCGCCGGATTGATGGTTGCGTCAACGGTGATGACGTGAACGGTTGGCGTGCCGCAAATAACAGTAAGAGGCAGAAAGAGAAGAAGGATGACTCGGATGAATAGCGTCAACATATCTCGCTCCTTTCCGAACGGTGAGAGAGTTGAGTCGCAGTAGAAAGGTAGTGAAAGGATACTCAAACAGCAAAATCAATTCTTGCGAATTGGCTTTTGCTTTTTCTTTGCGGAGAGGGTGGGATTCGAACCCACGATACCCTTGCGAGTATACCACCTTTCCAGGGTGGCCAGTTCAACCGCTCCTGCACCTCTCCAGAATTACCTAACTGATGTTACGCAAATCTATCAAAACCAAAACCCCCGTAGGGACATCGGCTTGCCGTGTCCCAACCGAATGCAACACCTGCCCCGGTTTCAGTTCAATGTTAGGACGGGGCAAGCCCACGTCCCTACAAAAGTCAATAGTGGTTTTTCCGTAACACCAGTTACTCAAGTCAGCGACGAAACCCTCTTGATAAAATGTTCCGCCGTGTTGAACGCGCCCAACACAGCTTCTTTTGAAGTCAACAGCCCTATGTAGTATCCTGCGATGTGTAACTCATCGTAAATAGTATCAAACTGTCCAAGCAACTTTCCATTGTACCGCGACAAATGTTTCTGAAGCACCTGACGATACGCTTCCATCGACTTCGGCAGTTCTTTCTTCAGTGTAACGATGCCTTTCGACAGAAGGTAATCGTCAATTGACTTCAACACTGCAAGATAAGCGGTTCCGCAAGCCGGCTTCACGTATTTGACGTCGGCATATCTTCCCTCTATCACAGGAGATTCTTTGAGGGTTCTCCTTGCGTTCTCCAAATATCTCATTGGCTCTTTCATTTCTCTCAATTCAGAAATTCCAATAGCAAGATATGAAGATTGTCGTTGTCACGCAATTTGAAAATCCGCCGACTCAACGTATATTGAATCGTTTCTCACCATTTCGATGTCCAAAGCCAAACTCACATTTCAATCCGCACTCTGGAACCACGCCGGGAAGGTGCTTGAGTATCTGCTCATGTACATCACGTCCATCGTGATTGCGCGTGGACTCGGCGTGGAAGAGAACGGAAGGTTCGTCGGGCTGTTTAGCCTGTCGCAGTTGCTGCTCGTGCTCTGCTCATTCGGACTCGAAACCTCCCTTAACAAGTTCATTCCGCAGCTTGCTGCTGAACGACATGACGCGCATGCCGCATTCATCTTGCGCAGGGCAATCCTGATTCGCATTGCGGCGTTCTTTGGCGTCGCGATGTTGTTTTATCTCTTGGTTCAATCATTCACGATTCCTTTTTTTTCCGAGAGCGGGAAAGCGCTCCTCTTCGTTCTGGCATTTACAGGCATCCGCTCGATCTTTCCCCTCTTTGTTGCGGCATTGACGGCACAGTTTCGTACCGCGCTCACGTCGCGCATCAATCTTGTCATTCGTATCGTTGAAATCATCGCCGTGGTTGTCCTTGCGAAATTTCAATTCACGGTCGAAAATCTCTTCATCCTCTTCGCGACGACAAGCGCGTTGCACGTTACTGCCTACGCAATTTTTTCCCGCATGAACATTCTGACGGAAGCCGAGCGCGTTGACATGAAGCCCATCATTGCCTTCGGCGGCATGTATTGGGTTAATACGATTGTAGATTTCATTCTCGGACGTCAAGGCGATGTTTTCTTTCTCAGCAATCTTCTGCCCGAAGCGTCGCAAGCCGGCTTGTACGATGTCGCGTACTCGATTGCGCAGCTCGCGTCACTTGCAATGACGATCGGGCTTTCCGGCGTTACGTTCGCAACGTTCGCGAACCTTGCAGTCACGAGCCAGGAAACGATGGATAAGTTCTACTCGTTTTCCATCAGAATCATTTCGCTGTTGACGATACCCGCGCTGGCATTTTTAATTTTCAACGCAAGCGCAGTTCTCCGCGTCCTGTACTCGTCGCATTATCTCGCTGCCGCGGGGCTTGTGCAAGGAATTCTCGCGTTTCGTATTTGCTCGCGTCTTTTCGGCGGACCGGAAAACGCCGAGTTCTTGCTCTCGCAAGGAAGAGTTGGAACGGTTGTCTCTCTTGGCGTCATCGCAGCGACGACGAACATCCTGCTCAACGTATTGTTGATTCCAAAATTCGGCGGTATGGGTTCCGTCATCGCGAGCGGCTTCGGAACTCTTCTGGCAAACCTGCTCGCAGCGTTCGCTGTGTACAGAAGCTCTGCAAATCGTATGCAGGTGTTCTTTTGGCTGAAGCTGACGGCAACAAGTCTTGCCGTCGCATTTCTGATTTCCCGGCTTATACCATCTGAAGGAGTTGTAGGGGTCATTGTCGCGGGGATTGCATTCACCGTTCTCGTACTCGTGCTTCTTGTGCCTATGAAGCCGTTGACCTCGACCGATGCAGAGTGGCTTTCAAGGGTTGATGGGCGATTAGGGGAAGTGTTGCGCCGTTTCACGCGCATTGAGCTTACGGCGACGCGATGAACATCGGCATGGCACATGTTGCGTTCGGCGGGGCGAAAGGCATTGCGCGCGCGGCTGCCGAATTAGCTTCCGGTCTCGCATCGCATGGGCACAACATTGATTTTCATTGTGTTGACGCGGCCTCGTCAAACAGTCATATTCAGTTTCGCAAAGTTCGAGCGTTCGACTCGTTCAATTCGTTAGGCATTCTTTCCTTTGCCTTTCAAGGAAAGAGAAGTCTTGAGCGTTTTCACTACGACGTAACACACTCGCATGGCGGCATCATCGGGTCCGATGTTATCACGGCGCATAGCTGTCACAAAGCCGGAATGCGCGTGGAGAGATCGAGCGGCTTTGGCATCGCCGACCGGATCAGACTGCACATGGAGCGAAGGAATTACGGCGGGCGGCGATTCAAAAAAATCATTGCCGTCTCCGAAGGTGTGAAGCGGGAGCTCGCACAAGAATATGGCGTGCCCGGCGGCGATGTTGTTGTTATTCCTAACGGCGTCAACATCGATGAATTCAGTCCGCGATTGCGCGAGAATGAGAGAGCGAGTGTCCGCCGCCGTCACGGGATTGCGGAAGACGACATTGTCCTCATTTTTGTCGCGAATGAATTTGTTCGGAAAGGATTGGAAGTTGCGATCAGTGGGCTTGCTCTTCTCAGGAGGGCAAACGTGAAACTCCTCATCCTTGGCGGGGACGAACGGATTTTTTTTGAAGAACAGGCAAGGAAACTCGGCGTGGAAAAGAGAGTTCATTTCGTCGGAACTGTCGCGCGTGTGAGCGAATATTACGCAGCAAGTGATCTCTTCATCCTTCCGACATCCTACGAAGCATTTTCTCTTGCATCGTTGGAAGCGGCGGCAAGCGGCTTGCCGTTGATCATGACGAAAGTAAGCGGGGCGGAAGAGCTGATCCGGAACGGTGAGAACGGAGTGTTTGTTGAGCGGGATGCCGACGACATTGCCGAGACGCTCCGCCGGCTTGTCGATGATGTAACGTACAGGCATTCGCTCGGCACGAACGCGCGGGCAACTGCCACGCAATACTCGTGGGACATCATCGCGCAGAGAACTCTTAGTCTCTATAGTGAAATAACGAAGTGAAATAACGTGAATCCAAAACGTTCCGTGGATTACTTCTTAGTTGTTGCAGTGCTCATCACTGTCGCAAATGTCATTCTCATCTGGGCGTACCGCTTTCTTCCTTTGTACGACTATCCTATGTGGTTGTATGAAGTTCACATTATGAAAGAGCTGTCCGATCCGTTGTTTGCTCGGAACTACGACCTTCTCCTCGTGCCCGTCCCCAACCTCGGTCTCGTCGGACCCGTCTGGATTCTCCATCTCTTCCTTCCGCTCGAGATTGCCGGGAAAGCATTTCTCACGCTCTGTGTCGTCGGATTACCCTGGAGTTTTCGATTCTGCGTCCGATCCGTGTCCGGGAAAGAACGTTCCTGGGCAGAGTATTTCGCGTTTCCATTTTCCTTCGGTTGTTTTTTTTTCCTCGGACAGGGATTTCTGTTCGGGCTTGGTGTGTTGCTCTTGTCGATGGGGTATTTCCTGCCACGACTCGACAAGTCCCGCTCACTCCTCTTTTTGCTGAGTCTCGATTTGCTCCTTCTCTACTTCTTGCATGCGATTGTTTTCTTGCTCATGATTGTAGTGCTCATGAGCAACGCTCTGGCATTGCGCTATTCTGCGCGCTCGATGATGCGGCTCTCTTTGGCTTGCATCCCCGCGTGCGCCGGCGCGGTTGTGTACTTACTGTTCTATCAAGGGGGCGAACCGCGCGAGCTTCAATGGAATTTCTGGATTCTCAGTCAGAATGTGTTAAAGTCAATGTTTCTGTTCATTCGGAGCTCAGGGATACCGAATCGCCTTCCGCTAACGGCGCTCAACGGGCTGTGGCTTCTTACAGTTTTGGGCTTCATCGTTGTTGCATTCAAACAGGCGTCAGCCCAATCGGGCATTGACAAACGATTTGCAATGGCGGCGTTGGTCGCGTTCCTTCTGATGGTGTCGTTGCCAGGCTCTTTCCTGGGTGTCGTACAGCCCGGTGTTCGTTTCGGGTTGCCGCTGCTGTTCTTCCTCGCGCTCATGGCAGCGCGAGCGGATATGGGGAGGTGGGCGAAGAGCGTGTTACTTGGAGCGACATGCATCGTGTGTGTGTACAACAACACTCACTTTGCAGAAACAAACAGGCGCATGGGATTGATCTATAATGACATTGAAGCGACGGTCAACACGAGAGACCCATTCGGTGTATATAGGTTCGATTGGCCCGCGGGACGCGATTGGTGGGACGTTGGCTCAAATTCGATCGATCCCTATTTTGGTTCCCCATACTACGTGCAATTGCACCGGGGCGGCGTGGGGGAAATTTTCAACACGTCGCTCCTCCGATTGCGACCCGAAGCGTATCGCTTCCTGCCGAGGTTCAGGGAACTCTCCCGAGACGAGCTCACGCCGGTCTATATCTCTGAACGACGTCGGTTCGATTCTCTTCGCTACCTCGTTGTAATTGGCAAGAATATAGATCAAGAACGATTCGTTGCCGCAATGGCCGCCGATCGTTTTGTTACGCGAAAGAGGGGAGAATTCTGGACCATTATGGAAGCCAAGCACTATGAAGAACCGCTGGAGAAGTGAGGGGTCCAAGGTGAAGTATGTTATTATGAGCACACTACTGGGAACTCTCAGCATACTTGTCGCGACGCTTCTCATCGAGACCGGTTTGCGGATTTGGACGCCTCAATCGTTGGCGTACAAAAGTGTCCGGCAGACTGATCCAGAGCTGAACCACTCGCTCCGACCATCGTCCCATTTTCTCGATGATCGGGAAGAATTTTCAGTTGAGGTTCGAACGAATTCTTTGGGATTGCGGGATCACGAAGTTCTTCCGGAAGACTCTTCTCTGACGCGGATTGTCGTGCTTGGTGATTCATTTACAGAAGGCTACGGAGTGGACGTGGATAGTTGTTTTGTGAAAAGACTTGAACGCAGGCTCAACAATTCCTCCGATCCCCGGTTTCGTGTTTACAACTGCGGCATATCGGGCTTCTCTCCTCTGCTCGAGTATCTCCTCCTGCGAAAGAAAGCCATCGCCCTGCGTCCGGATCTTATCATCATGGAGTTCGATATGTCTGACGTCATGGATGACCATGCGCTCACAAAAATTGCAGAGTTCGACCGCGAGGGCGTGCCTGCGCGCGTTCGGCCGAGCGCTCCTGAACTTGGGTCGGTTCATTGGTTTCCGGACGGTGCGTTCAAGAACTTCATCTACCATCATTCCTACATTTACTCTCTCGCCATTCCGCTTCTTACTGCGCTTAAGCCGCGGCCACCGGCGACACAGGGCGATCCGAACGGCGGCATATATGTGACTTCTCTCGAGTCAACCGACGTCCAAGCGCCCACCTTGTTTGATCTGTCCGAATCGTACATACTCTTGACGAAGGAGGTGTGTGATAGACTGGGCATTCCATTTCTTCTTTCGGTTCATCCGCGTGGGCATCAGGTGCATTCCGTTGAGTGGAAGCAAGGAAGAGAGTATTGGGGGTTTGAGCGCCGGGTCTACGACTCGGCGATTTTCAGATCGCTCGAGCGTTTCGCGACGCGTAGCGCGATTCCATTTCTGAATATGACTGCGAGTTTCCGTCGTCGGAGTACGGGGGGCAATCTCTATCTTGCGAACGACGGACATTGGACGAATGCCGGTCATCAGGTAGCTGCCGATACTCTCTATGAGTATTTGATGCAGTCGAGACTTTTGCATTCGAAACAAGGAACCAAATCGCTTGACGAGTGATATCCGCATATGGGATGACAGGAGCACGGTGTGCATCGTTCTGAACTGGAATGGAGGCGACACGATACTCCGATGCTTGCAGTCTGTTCGAGACTCCGTGGGTGTTCACCCGGCGTTGCTCGTTATTGACAACGGTTCGGTGGACGGATCGCCAGAGATGATTGAATCCCGATTCCCCGACGCAAGCCTGCTTCGGCAGCACAGCAACGTCGGTCTCACCTCGGCGCGCAATGCCGGCGTGGCGTGGGCACTGGCGCGCGAGTTCCGCTTTCTGTTTTTCATTGATGATGATGCATATGTCGCACCCGATACGCTCGCGACCCTTGTGCAAACGGCAATGAACTCCTCCGCCACAGGAATCGTCTCACCACGCATTCTGGACGCGGCGCGCAACGACCGCATTTGGTTCGATGGAGGGTATCGCAACATGTTCGGTGATTTCCTCCACAAGAATCTCGGAGCCAAAGTGTCAGCCAGCGATCATGCGCACTCCGGTACTCCTCGTGCGATTGATTTCGCATCAGGATGCTGCATGCTTGTCAAGAGGGAGGTCTTCGAGGGAATTGGTGGCTTCGATGAAGAATTCTTTGTCTATAGTGAGGACGCGGACTTTTCCGCGCGTACGCGGGCTGCAGGTTTGGAGGTTATGCTTGCGCCGCATGCGATTTCATGGCATCATCAATCGTCCGACACAAAGAAGAATGCAGGGAAAGAGTTCCGCGATTACTACGTAACAAGAAATCGTCTTCTTCTCGCGCGCAGGACGTTGCACGGTGTGCGGTGGTTTGTGTATTGCATCTACTTTATCTTGTATCATTGTATGGTTCCGGTTTTGTATCACAGCATAACGGGAAAGCCTTCGCGAGTCCGTGCTATTCTATCCGGGGTCGTCGACTACAAGCGCGGTAACTTCGGGCGGCGGCAAGAGCGATGAAACTTCTTGCAATAGACGAAACCGGTGTGCAGGCGGTCAACCGCGCCCTTTATCGCGTTATTGCAGAGCGGTATCATATAGACGTTACGCTCGTTGTTCCTCGGTTCTGGCGCGGAGAGTACGGTAGCCTTCGTGCCGAGTCAGAACAGTCGGAACTTCGCGTACTAGAGCGTCGCGTTTTCTTTTCCGGTAAATCCCACCGGGCAATCTACGCTGGTGTGTTCCGACTTCTGCGCAAAACAAAACCCGATGTTCTCTACGTCAATGCAGAACCGGAAAGCTTTTTGAGTGCGCAGTGCGCTTTGGTCTCTTCGGTAGCGTCTCCCGAGACGAAGCTTGTATTCATGAGCTGGCGTAACATTGATTATCCGGCGGGCGGCTTTCCCTACAAGTGTGCGCGTCTCCACGACCTAGCGGAGCGGATCGTTCTCAAGAAGGCGTCTCACTGCATCGCGCACAATCAACGAGTGAATGAAATCCTCATGCGGAAAGGATTTCATCGCATCACGATCATTCCCCCACCGGTAGACACAGCGCATTTTGTCGTCAGCGAGAAGTCGGGCGCTTCTGACGTGTTCACAGTTGGATTCGCCGGGCGATTCATAGAACATAAGGGGATAGATATCCTTCTTCGGGCGGTGAGCCAACTGCCATTTCGATATCGAGTGATGCTCCTCGGCCGTGGGCCGGAAGAAAATCGGCTGCGCGAGTACGCAGAATCGTTGGGGGTTGGGAAGGAAATACAATGGCTTGCGCCGTGTTCGCGTTCAGAAGTCATTCAGCATTTCAAGTCACTCGACGTGTTGGTTCTTCCTTCGATCACAGGAACAGTGTGGAAGGAACAATTCGGTCGCGTATTGATCGAAGCCATGGCGTGCGGCGTTCCGGTTGTGGGTTCGACCTCCGGAGAAATTCCGAATGTTATTGGGGATGCCGGCTTGGTGTTTCAGGAAGGAGATCCGACGGCGCTCGCGTCAGCGATTAATACTCTGAGGCATGATAATGAGCTGAGATCGAGCCTCGTGCGGAAAGGACTCGAGCGGGTTCAAACGGTGTATTCGGTGGAACGCGTTGCAGAGCAATATGTCAGAGTTTTTCAGGCGCGCGCGCGCGCTTGAGAAGTCTCCATACCTTCGCACCTGCTTCTCTTATCGGAATTAAAGTTTCGGGGAGTGTTGACAATTTCACAAAAGAACCGTAGCTTTTTCCAGCACGCCGTCGCCACTTTGTTCATTAACAACATCGAGGTGAATCACTATGAGAGATGAATTCGCCGGGCTGCAAACGGAGCGTTTTGTGCGCAACGGTGCAGGGATCGAACCTCACACTTCCTCCTTCCTTTCAGCGCAAGAGATTCGGCATTTGTATCGTCGCGCAGCGTTCGCACCAACAGTTGCAGAGATCAATGCAGCGCTCAGTCGCCCGATGAGCGATTTGGTAGAGGACCTCCTTGCCCCGAGACCGACACCCACCGAGCCCAGTTGGGCATTCAACCTGCCCTATCGCGGACAGCTCACTTCGCAGCAACAAGTCGATTACAGGAATTGGATCCGTGAGTTACGGGAATGGTGGATTCGGCAGATGGTTGGGCAACCACTTTCGCTCACCGAAAAGATGACACTCTTCTGGCACGGACATCTTGCCACGCAGTATTCGACGGTGCAGGTTCCGCAACTCCACTACCAGTTGAATGCGCTGGTTCGCCAATACGCGCTCGGCAATTTCAAAGAACTGGTGAAGAGGGTTACGATTGATCCGTGCATGTTGATCTATCTGGATGGCGTACGAAGCACCCGTACCGCGCCGAATGAGAATTATTCCCGCGAGTTGATGGAGCTTTTCACGATCGGCATCGGCAATTACACGCAAGTCGATATCCAGCAGGCCGCGAAGGCTCTCACAGGATGGCAGGTGTCGGGCCTCGATGCGCTCTTCACACCAAGCCGGCACGATACGGCGAACAAGACGTTCATGGGGCGAACCGGCAACTTCGATCACAACGATATCGTTGACATTATTTTTGAGCAGGCGGAAACCGCCCGCTTCATCTGTCGCAAGCTCTACAAGTTCTTCATTTACGAAACTCCCGATGAGACGATTATCAATCAGCTTGCCGACACATTCCGGAATAACAATTACGAAGTCCGCCCCGTGTTGCGACAGCTCTTCACGAGCGCGCACTTCTACAATCAGCTGACGATAAGTGCGGAGATCACTTCGCCGATCGAGAAAGCCGTAGGTGCGATTCGGCAAATGAGCATTCCTCTCGCGCCGAATTCGAACATCATCACAAGTTATGTACGCACTGCGGGGGAAGCGTTCGGGCAATTGTTGTTCGAGCCGCCGAACGTCGCGGGTTGGCCGGGATATCGCTTGTGGATCAGCACGACAACACTTCTCGCACGCAACCAATACACCGATGCGCTCGTTACCGGGCGAACAACAATCGGCAACGTGAATATCGGCTTCAAGCTCAATCCGATTACGTTTGCCATGCAATTCCCCTCGCCGAACGATGCGGTGGCGTTAGTGAACAACATCGCAGCACATTTGATCGCATTGTCGACAAGTACAGCCCGCAGGCAAATGTTGCTTGAAACACTTCTGCAAGGCATAGAGGTCTACGATTGGAATATCAATGACCCGCAGTCCCCGGCGCGGCTTGAGGGATTGTTGAAAGTGATTTGCCGTATGGCAGAATATCAATTGGGATGAGGTGAGACTATGATGAAAAGAAGACAATTCTTACAAGGGGCGACCGCGAGTGCGTTGCCCGTTATGCTCGGCGGATTTTCCGTTCGCGCATTCAGTCGTACCCCGTTGCTTGACCTGATCGGAAGAACTGCTCAAAACACCGGACGCTCACTCGTGGTGATCCAGCTCTCGGGCGGCACCGACGGATTGAATATTGTGATTCCGCACGGCAACCCGACCTACTACCAACGCAGGCCCACGATTGGCATCCCGGCGGCAAACGTCCTACAATTGAATTCGATGATGGGGTTGCATCCTGCGATGACGCAGATGCGTGCGATGTACGACAACGCAAAGCTCTCCGTCGTTCAAGGAGTGGGCTACGCAACTCCGAACCGCTCGCACTTCCGAGCAACCGATATCTGGATGACGGCGAGCGACAGCACCCAAGTTGTGGGCACGGGTTGGCTCGGGCGAGATTTGTTGTATCGCAACCCGAGCTATCCGGGTACGCTTACTCCCTCGCCGCTTGCATTGCAAATCGGCGGCTCGCCAGCGTTGATGCTCAACAGTCAGAACGGCGGGATGGGCATTACGATTACTGACCCCAATCAGTTCTACCAACTCATTCAAGGCACGGTCGGATTCATCGATGATCCGCCACCGAACACTCCTGCGGGCGCCGAGCTGCTGTTCCTCCGAACGATCGAGCAACAGGCGATCCAGTATGCTACACAGATTCGTAACGCGGCGCTTGCGGTAACAAACCAAACCACCTACCCCAATACGGGACTCGCGCAACAGCTTGCAATCATTGCGCGCTTGATTGCCGGTGGATTGAATTGTCCGATCTACATGGTCTCGCAAGGCGGCTACGATACACACTCCGGACAGCTTGCACGTCAGCAAACGTTGCTGGCGGATTTGTCGAATGCAATCGGAGCGTTTCAGACGGACGTTGGATTACTCAACCAGGCGGACAATGTCATTGGGATGACCTTCTCCGAGTTTGGGAGGCGCATCGCGGAAAACGGTAGCGCGGGAACAGACCATGGTACCTCATTGCCGTTGTTCGTGTTTGGTAGTCGCGTTGTCCCCGGATTCTATGGAGCAAATCCCGACTTCACGCGCATCGATACAACGGGCGATTTCATCTACGATATTGATTATCGCCAACTCTATGCGACGGTTCTTGGTACCTGGTTTGGCGCGGATCCGACCGAGCTGAACAACGTGCTGCTCCGCAGCTTCACTCAACTACCGATCATCAACGCCCCATTGACCGGCTCAGGGGAAAGCAACATCGCTACTCGCTTCAGTCTTGGGCAGAATTATCCAAACCCATTCAACCCAACGACGAACATTTCGTACGATGTTCCGATCGAGACGAACGTGACACTCTCCGTATACAATGAACTCGGACAACTCGTTCGAGAGTTGCACAGCGGCGTGCGCAGTCCGGGTCGGTTCACGGCGACGTTCGATGCATCGGGGCTTGCAAGCGGAATGTACTTCTATCGTCTCAGCGCCGGAAACTTCGTTGAGACGAAGAAAATGTTGTTATTGCGTTGAGTGCTAAGAGTGGCGTTCTTCAGTGTGTGGGGCCCCGGCGGCGCCACACACTTCCTCTTACGCAAAGTTGTGTAGCTTTGTACCCCCAGCATGCGCGCAGTTACTGTTGTGTTATGTAGCGCGCAATCTATCAAACATGAATACCATTCATAACAACCTTACATACATTTGAAATTGCACACATACCGGATTAGGGGGAAAACACAAGACGTGCGGACCTCTATCCGGCATGCTCAATCTGGGGGGATAAATAACTACCACTTCACAGGGATTTGGAGGGTACTATGAATCGCCTCGTTACGTTGTTGCTTCTCGTCTTTGCACCGCTCACTTCTGCCTTGCCGCAGCGGATCGATATGCTTAGAAACATCTGGTGGCCGGGATGGAATGGAGGACTCTCAGCCGTCTGGGGTTACACTGCGCCGAACGGACGGGAATATGCACTTTTGGGTGTCGCAGGATTTGGGAGAGACCCAGGGGGCACTGCGATCGTTGACATCACCTCGGACAACGTCCCGCGCCAAGTTGCATACATTCCTGCGCTCAACTCAACAAGTCGTGAGCAGAAAACGTACCTGCACTATGCCTACATTGTCTCGGAGCAAAGCGAAGGGGTACAAATCATAGATCTCTCGGGCCTGCCCGGAAGTGTGCGACATGTGAGAAATTTCAATTACACTTCCGGATCTAAAAACATCCTGCGCTCGCATACCATTGCCATCGCCGATGGGTTCATGTATTTGAATGGCTGCGTAAATTGGCCTCCCGGCGGGACGGTGATTTTTGATCTCCGCAGCAATCCCGAGAATCCGCAATATGTCGGCGAGTATCAGACGGGTCAATGGGTTCATGATTGCTACGTGCTTCGTGACACTATGTATGTCGCAGGCTGGAACGGGGGGGTGTATCTCGCTGATGTAAGAAACAAAGCCAGTGTGCGGACAGTCGGCCGCATTGCCTATACAGGAGCATCCACGCACAATGTTTGGCCGACAAAAGACGGGAGATATGTCCTCACAACCGACGAGTGGTCGCGAGCAGGAGACGACATCAAGGTCTGGAGTCTCGCGACACCGCTGACGACGACACCTGTGGCACGCTTAACGGTAAATCCAACCTCTACCGTGCATAATGTGTTCGTTCGAGGAGACTACGCCTACTCGAGCTGGTACAACGGCTACGGACTTCAGATCTGGAACATCAGCAACCCGCGTCAGCCGGTTTTTGCTGCGGGCTTTCGGACCTCCACAAATGGTATGGCGTGGCAGGTCTATCCATTTTTTCCTTCGGGCAAGATTGTTCTCTCCGATGGTAGCTCGGGGTTGTGGGTCTTCCGTTTCTCGGAATTGCCTCTGCCGGTTGTGCTCGCATCCTTCAGCGGTACTTCTCTCGGAGGCGGACGTGTCAGGCTGAATTGGAGGACCATCTCTGAGACCAATTCC
>JANNUB010000408.1:0-2713 GCA_031394795.1 Ignavibacteriota bacterium
ATGTAAGAGTGAATGAAGCCGGGGATTTTTCGAAATATACTTTACACCTGATTCAGGACAAGGAACATAAAGATCCGCCACCCGGCTTTGATCCGCTTCTTTCCTCTCCTCAGAAAAACATCTCTGTGGAAAAAGCCGTGCGCTGTATCGTATCGAACGACGGGGGTCCATTCATTATGAATAAGGGTCTCGTACTGCACCCCTCCGATTTTGAGCACTCTTCCGCTCTTAGTCTCAAAGACGCATCGAATGCGATCCTCCAGATCCAAGCTCAGAAAATGAATGAACTCTTTTTCGGGCATGCGCAACTCACAGGAAAAGATAACGAGTTTCGCATCAGAAACCAGATGCAATTGAGAGGACGTTACGACGAGACAGTTGCAATTTCACTCTCCGGTTATGCCTTCACGCCAAACGCGGCGATAGATGACGGCGCGAATCCAATCCGTGATCAGATTGAACGCGACTTGCATTCCCTCAAGATAGTCTTTGATAAGCTGTTCGTCGGACAAGGATGGCGTGCGATGTTGAAAGATGGAAGAACGATAACTGAGAGACATGATAGAGAATTCACGGTTCTTTGTCAAAGGGTTGATTTGATCGCTTTTCTTTGTAACAAATTCCATCCCCGAGCGACTATGAGGAAAGCCCAAAGGTGTCGTGATGGTGAAATCCCCATCAAGCAAAACATCTTCGATCAACCAAGCCATAGCTCATATCAAAGCACATTGGCGGGAAGGCAAAACGCTGAAGGAGATAGCCGACCTGTACGGCGTTGATTCGGCAACCTTGACCGTGCATTCATGAGGCAAGAAGCCATTCCGTTCAAACAGTATCAAAACGCGATGCGACAAGAGTATATAGGGAAACGTTCTTGCAGAAGGGAGTGTGCTCGCGTTTCAGCTTGCTCACGAATTAGGCTTCACATCTCCTGCTGCCTTCTCCCGCTGGACTCTAAAGGCGTTCGGAATGTCCTTCAGACAATTGAAGGAGAAAATGGGTGACAAGGAATGACAACTTTTTTTTGTTGGCATGTTCCGAAGTTCCTATTAGCTTGTGACGTGCTTTGTTTCAGAGGATGTCCTTGACATTCTCTTTCGCCTTTGTTATATCATCTCCAACGCGTTACGCATGTTCTCGCTGACCTTACCTTTCCATAGATGAAGACGCTGTATCTCAGGATCATTTTAGTGTAGCCGGTTTGTTTGTGTAACATTTGCGTCCCTTGTGCGACTACTATCAGCAACATAGAGTATTCATGACATAAGCGTTTGTCGACCCGAATGAATCTCTAATTTACTTTTCTATGGAGGTGTTATGAACCAGCGTCTTACGACTTTTCTTCCTCGTTTGTCTGATTTCTACCTTACTTGCAGAAGTGCCTCAGCAGATATTGTCAGGGCGGCCCTGAGAATTCTGATTGTTCATTCGATTCTTGTGTGCGTTGCATATTCCCAGGTAACACCCGATTGGGTTCGATACTATCGTGAGGCGTCGAGCCGTGATAACTTCGCCCGTTCTGCGGCTGTTGACGACTCTGGCAACGTCTATGTAACAGGTGAGGTTTCTGATCCGAATAATGTTTTTGATATCGGGACAATCAAATATGATTCTGATGGTAGGCTGATTTGGGTTAGACGATTCAATACCCTGACTCGTTATGACAGGTCTACCAAAGTAATTGTTGACTCAAGCAACAATGTAGTTGTTGCTGGGAGTCTTTATAGCGGCAGTTACGGTCCCGCCATCATAATCAAGTATGATCGTGCAGGTGCACAACAGTGGATGGATACTGTAAGTGGTCCAGGTAATTATGCTGCAGGAGTCGATCTAGCGGCTGATCGATTTGGCAACACTTATCTTTTAATGCAGTATGGGTCTATTTATTCCCCCTCAATGGAAATTGGGCTCATGAAGTACAATTCATCCGGACAACGGCAATGGTTCCAAACCTACAACAATAACAACAGTAGAACGGGGCCCACTGCTATGTGCGTCGATGATTCGGGAAGTGTGTATGTCACTGGAGGCGACATAAACCTGGCAGCCATAGCCATAGTATTAAAATACAACACTTCCGGCGTTCTACAATGGGCACAGACTTACAGTGGTGGCAGCCTTGTCAGAATAGGCGTGGATAGCCAGAAGAATGTTTATGTCGCTGGGCAGGCTTTCGTGAACGGTGGGGATTTTCTCACCATCAAATACTCTCCGTCTGGTGTGCTCCAATGGGCTCGAACGTATACCGGGCCAAGCCTCACACATCGTGATGATAATGCAACGGACTTGAAAGTCGATCGTTGGGGCAATGTATACGTTATTGGAAGAAGTGGAGAGAATTATGTAGCTGCGGCCTACGTCACGATCAAATATGACTCTCTGGGTGCGCAGAAATGGCTCCGGCGGCTTATTGTTAATCCCTATTATGTTTCCACTACCCAAATGGGCATTGATAGGGCCTCGAATATCTATGTGGGCGGAGGAGGAGGTATAGTTAAGTATGACTCCACAGGAACTCAAGAATGGTTCTATCGCCCTCGGGTCTCAAGTGATGCCTCATCGTTGGTAATTGATCGAAACGACGATCTCTACGTCGCCGGCTCGTCCAGTTATGACACGGTTGGGAATGTAAGCCCTTCTTATCAAACAATGAAGTTTACGCAAGGGACAAGCCTTAACATAACGAGGCCAATGCTTAACCAGCTCGTGATTT